>NZ_BAABIW010000014.1:0-490491 GCF_039542985.1 Terrabacter aeriphilus | reverse complement strand
TCCTCACCTCACCCGGAGGTTCTCCTCATCGTCAACGCCTACGTGTCACCAACGTCCAGGCCGAGTACAACTAGCGCTCCGTCACCGAGCAGGTATGCCGTGCCGCGCGTCGCGCGCGCACGCATCCCGTCGCGGGTGGCAGGCTCTCGGTCCATGACGCAGCCACCCAGCACCGAGGACGTCGTCTGGGCCCCGGTCCGCCTCCAGGTCGAGGCCCTCATCGACGAGCACCGCTCCGCCCTGCGCGAGGCGCTCGAGGGCCTGACCGAGGAGGAGGCGCGCCGCTCGCTCGTGCCCTCGGCCACGACCCTGCTCGGCCTCGTCAAGCACGCGACGTTCGTCGAGAAGGTGTGGTTCGACGAGGCGGTCACCGGTCGCTCCCGCGCCGAGATCGGCATCCCGGCGACGCCCGACGAGTCGTTCGTCCTCGATGAGGACGACACCATCGCGTCGATCACGCTCGCGCACGAGCAGGCTTGTGCGGCCTCGCGATCGGCGACGGAGGGCATGGGTCCCGACGACGTCGTGACGGGCAACCGTCGCGGACCGCTGCCCCTGCGGTGGGTGCACCTGCACGTGCTGCGCGAGCTCGCCCAGCACTGCGGGCACGCCGAGATCCTCCGCGAGCAGGTGCTCGCCGCGCGCGAGCCGGCTCAGCGGTAGGCGTTGCCCGGGGGCCGGGCGTCGCGGCGCTGCCAGCAGCCGGTGTGCCAGTGCCGGCGGTCACCGAGCCCGCCGACGCCCTCCGCCGGCCACACGACGACGTGCGGCAGGCCCGGCGGCACGTCCTGGGAGCACCCCGGGCACAGGTAGGCCCGGGTGGCCGACGCCCCGCTCACCGAGCGCACGGTCCAGCGGGTGCCGGCATACGTCTCCTCGCGGGTGCTGCCGCCCTGGATGCGCGTCACGTCGAGCGGCACGTGCTCGCGCGCGTGCTTGCTGGGCTTGCGGCGCGAGGGCATGCACCAAGGGTAGGCGTCAGGCGTAGGTGCGGAACCCGCGGCCCGTCTTGCGCCCGAGGTAGCCGGCGGTGACGAGGTGCTCGAGGAGCGGCGCGGGGGCGTAGCCGCGCTCACGGAACTCGAGGTAGAGCTCGCGCTCGATGGCGAGGGAGACGTCGAGGCCGACGACGTCGAGCAGCTCGAACGGGCCCATCGGCAGGCCGCAGCCGGTCTTCATCGCGGTGTCGATGTCGTCGGCCGTCGAGTAGTTGGCCTCGAGCATCTTGACGGCGTCGTTGAGGTAGGGGAAGAGCAGCGCGTTGACGATGAAGCCGGAGCGGTCGCCGCACGTCACGGCGTGCTTGCCGACCGTCGCGCACAGCTGCTGCACGGTGGCGACGACGTCGTCGGCCGTGGAGACCGTGTGCACGACCTCGACGAGGCGCATGACCTGGGCGGGGTTGAAGAAGTGCATGCCGATGACGTCCTGCGGCCGCTTCGTCGCGGCCGCGCACTCGACGACGGGCAGCGAGCTCGTCGTCGTGGCGAGGACGGCGCCCGGTCGGCAGATCTCGTCGAGGTTCTCGAAGAGGGCGCGCTTGACGGCGAGGTCCTCGACGACGGCCTCGACGACGAGGTCGACGTCGGCGAGGTCCTCGAGCCGGGTCGTGCCCCGGACGCGCCCGAGCGCGGCGTCGCGGTCGGCCTCCTCGATCTTGCCGCGCTGCACGCCCTTCTCGAGGCTCGTCGCCAGCGCGCTGTTCACGGCCGCCACCTTGGCGTCGCCGCGCGCGACGAAGACGACGTCGAGCCCCGCCCTGGCGAAGACCTCGACCATGCCGGTCGCCATGGTGCCGGAGCCGACGACCCCGACGGTGCGCACCGGGCGCACGGCGACGTGGGCGCCGTCCTGCGCGCGCGGGGTCAGCGCGTCGTCGACGACCTGCGAGCTGCCCGGAGCGGCATACGTGTAGAAGCCGCGACCGCTCTTGCGGCCCTTGAGGCCGGCGCTCACCATCTGCTTGATGATCGGGCTCGGCGCGTGCAGGCGGTCGCGACCCTGCTTGTACATCGTGTCGAGGATCTCGTAGGCCGTGTCGAGACCGATGAGGTCCATCAGGGCGAGCGGGCCCATCGGGTAGCCGCAGCCGAGCTTCATGGCGGCGTCGATGTCCTCGCGCGTGGCGTACTTGCTCTCGTACATCGCGACGGCGTGGTTGAGGTAGCCGAAGAGCAGGGCGTTGGCGATGAAGCCGGCCTTGTCACCGACGACGACCGGCTTCTTGCCGAGCCGCTCGGCGAGGGCCTTGACGTCCTCGAAGGTCTCGTCGCTCGTGATGACGGTCTTGATGACCTCGACGAACTGGAGCACGGGCGCCGGGTTGAAGAAGTGCATGCCGACGACGCGCTTGGGGTTGATCGTCGCGACAGCGATCTCGGTCACGGGCAGCGAGCTCGTGTTCGTCGCGAGGATCGCGTCGTCGCCGACGATGGCGTCGAGCCGCCCGAAGATCTCCTTCTTGAGGTCGAGGTGCTCGGGCACGGCCTCGATGACGAGCTGGCACTCCTTGAGGTCGGCCATGTCGCTCGTGAACTGCACGCGGGCGTGGAGCGCCGCCTGGTCCTCCGGCGCCAGCTTGCCGCGGGAGACCGCGCGGTCGGTCGAGTGCGCGAGCACGCCGCGGCCCTTCTCGACCGCCTCGTCGGTGACCTCCACCGCGACGACGTCGATGCCGTTGCGGGCGAAGACCTCCACGATGCCGGCACCCATGGTGCCGAGTCCGATGACGCCGACCTTGGTGAACTCACGAGCCATGGGGGTGAGTCTCGCAGAGCGCGCGCACCACCCACACCCGCCCGGGGCGTGACGCTGCCCACGCGACCTCCCTTAGGGTGGTGCGGTGCGTCTCGTCATTGCCCGCTGCAGCGTCGACTACGACGGTCGACTCACCGCTCACCTCCCCCTCGCGACCCGGCTGCTCGTCGTCAAGGCCGACGGCTCCGTGCTCGTGCACAGCGACGGCGGCTCCTACAAGCCGCTCAACTGGATGTCGCCGCCGTGCACCATGGCCGAGGTCGAGCCCGACGAGACCCAGTCCGGCGACGGCGTCGTCGCCGTGTGGCGCGTGCAGCACGCCAAGAGCGAGGACCGGCTCACCGTGCTCATCCACGAGGTGCTGCACGACTCCGCGCACGAGCTCGGCGTCGACCCGGGCCTCGTCAAGGACGGCGTCGAGGCGCACCTGCAGCGGCTGCTCGCCGAGCACATCCACACCCTCGGCCACGGCTGGTCGCTCGTGCGGCGCGAGTACATGACGGCCATCGGCCCGGTCGACATCCTCGCCAAGGACGCCGGCGGCACGAGCGTGGCCGTCGAGATCAAGCGCCGGGGCGAGATCGACGGCGTCGAGCAGCTGACCCGCTACCTCGAGCTGATGAACCGCGACCCGCACCTCGCGCCGGTCACCGGCGTCTTCGCCGCGCAGCAGATCAAGCCGCAGGCGCGCACGCTCGCCGAGGACCGCGGCATCCGCTGCGTCGTGCTCGACTACGACGCCCTCAAGGGCATCGACGACGCGGAGTCACGCCTCTTCTGAGCCGCGCCGGGTCGACCACTCGGCCGACGGGCCGGCGTCGAGCGGCTCGACGCGCGCGCCCTCCGAGTCGACGAGCAGCAGCACCGGCTCGGCCGCGTCGCCGGCACGGACGACGACGACGCTCTCGCCGCGGTGGCGGTCGGCGACGGCCGCGAGGTCGGCCGAGCCGTCGCCGAGGTCGCCGTGGGCGAGGTGCGAGGGCACGCCGAGGTCGTCGGCCAGGGCCTCGACCGGCCCGGTGTCGGGCACGTCGTCGGCCGCGTAGACGGCCTGGACGCGCTCGAGGTGCACCTCGGCCGCGAGCCAGGGCACGTCGGCGAGCGCCGGCGGGTTGACGACGACGACCCGAGCGGGGCACTGGAGGTCGCTCATGGCACCGACGCTACGCCCCTTCAGGCGGGTGCGAGGGTGAGTGGCGGGAGACCTCGCGCGGCCCGCACCACGCCGACCATCTCGGCCATGATCTCGTTGAGCCCGAAGTCCTTCGGGGTGAAGACCATCGCCACCCCGGCCGCGCGGAGGGCCGCGGCGTCGGGCTCGGGGATGATGCCGCCGACGATGACGGGCACGTCGCCGGCGCCCGCCTCCCGCAGCCCGCGGATCACCTCGGGCACGAGCTCCATGTGCGAGCCACTGAGGATGGAGAGCCCGACGAGGTGCACGTCCTCGGCCACGGCGGCCGCGACGATCTGCTCCGGGGTCAGCCGGATGCCCTGGTAGACGACCTCGAACCCGGCGTCGCGGGCGCGCACCGCCACCTGCTCCGCGCCGTTGCTGTGCCCGTCGAGGCCGGGCTTGCCGACGAGCACCCGGAGCTTCTCGCCGAGCTCCTCACCGGTGCGGGCGACGAGGCCACGCACCCGGGCGAGCGCGCCACCCGGCTCGCTCGCGCCGACGCCCACCGAGCCGGAGACGCCGGTGGGGGCCCGGTACTCGCCGAACTGCTCGCGCAGGACGGCGGCCCACTCCCCCGTCGTCAGCCCGGCCCGGGCCGCCTCGATCGAGGCGGCCATGAGGTTGGTCCCCTCGCGCGCGTCCGACGACAGGCGCTCGCGCGCCGCCTCGGCCCGGGCCCTGCGCCCGGGGTCGGCGTCGCGCGCCTCCCGCCAGGCCCGCACGGCCGCCGCAGCCTGGCGCTCGACGTCGGCGTCGACGGTCTGGATCGCGGCATCGAGGTCGGCCGTCAGCGGGTTCGGCTCGGTCGTCTCGAAGCGGTTGAGGCCGACGACGACCGACTCCCCCGCCTCGATGCGCCGGCGCCGCTCGGAGTGCGAGGCCACGAGGGCCGACTTCATGTAGCCGGACTCGACGGCCGCGACCGCGCCGCCGAGCTGCTCGACGCGGGCCATCTCGGCCCGGGCCCCGGCGACGAGCTCGGCCACCTTGGCCTCGACGACGACCGAGCCGGTGAAGAGGTCGTCGTACTCGAGCAGGTCGGACTCGTAGGCGAGCACCTGCTGCATGCGCAGGCTCCACTGCTGGTCCCACGGCCGGGGCAGGCCGAGCGCCTCGTTCCAGGCGGGCAGCTGGATCGCGCGGGCCCGGGCGTCGCGGGACAGGGTGACGGCGAGCATCTCGAGGACGATGCGCTGGACGTTGTTCTCCGGCTGGGCCTCGGTGAGGCCGAGGCTGTTGACCTGCACCCCGTAGCGGAAGCGGCGGGCCTTGGCGTCGGTCACGCCGTAGCGCTCGCGGGTCAGCTCGTCCCACAGCTCGACGAAGGCGCGCATCTTGCACATCTCCTCGACGAAGCGCACCCCGGCGTTGACGAAGAAGGAGATCCGAGCGACGACCGCGTCGAACTCCTCCGGTGGCACCTGCCCCGAGTCACGCACGGCGTCGAGCACCGCCACCGCCGTCGAGAGGGCGTAGGCGATCTCCTGCACCGGCGTCGCGCCGGCCTCCTGCAGGTGGTAGCTGCAGATGTTGATGGGGTTCCACCGCGGCATCTCGCGCACCGTGTAGGCGACCATGTCGGTGATGAGCCGGAGCGAGGGCCCGGGCGGGAAGACGTAGGTCCCGCGCGAGAGGTACTCCTTGATGATGTCGTTCTGGGTGGTGCCCGCGAGGTCGTGCACCCACGCGGCCGGGTCGTCGCCCGCGGCCTTCGCCTGCTGCTCGGCGACGACCTGGTAGAGCGCGAGCAGCCACATCGCCGTCGCGTTGATCGTCATCGACGTGTTCATCTCGCGCAGCGGGATGCCGTCGAAGAGGGCGGCCATGTCGCGGACGTGGCTGACCGGCACACCGACCTTGCCGACCTCGCCGCGCGCGAGGGCGTGGTCGGGGTCGTAGCCGGTCTGGGTGGGCAGGTCGAAGGCGACCGACAGGCCCGTCTGGCCCTTCTCGAGGTTGCGGCGGTAGAGCGCGTTGCTCGCAGCGGCACTCGAGTGGCCGGCATACGTCCGCATCACCCACGGACGGTCGGGAGTCACCCGGGCAGCAGGCGGCGGTGCGCTCTCCGTCGAAGACATGGCTCGACGGTAGCGGCGCCCCGAGACGCTGGGGAGGCGCTCAGGCGGTGAGAGGCGCCACAGTGACGGCGGCGTGGCGGGGCGCGAGGATGCGGTCCAGACGGCAGCCCCGCAGCAGTCGGGTCGTGCGGTCGCTCGCGTCGACGAGGACGAGCCGGCGCTCGGCGCGGGTGGCCCGCCGGTGCAGGTGGACGATCACCCCGAGCCCCGTGGCGTCGCCGATCTCGGCCGCCCCGAGGTGCAGCCTCAGCTCGCCCGGGCCGAGGTCGATGACCTCGTGGATCGCGTCGCGGATGTCGGGAACGGTGTGGACGTCGAGCCGCCCCTCGATGATGACGTCGTGGCCGTCAGGTGCGTCGAGCACCTGAACCGGACCCCTTCGCTGGGTGTGCAGCGTCATCCAGGACCCCTCTCAACGCTGTGCCGTCATCATGATGACGCCTCAGCCGACGAATACGTTGCCTCTCGGAGTCAAGAAAGGGTCAAGAAATACGTTCGTCACGAAAACCGACCGTTTGCCCCCACGGGCCCACGCGGCGGGGCGGGGTGCGGACGGGGCGCGAATCAGGCGCAACCGGGCCTCGGTCGGGCCTCGGGCGGCCCACGGGCGGGGCGCGAAGGCCGGCGCGGGTGGTCCTGTCAGACCTCGTCGAAGGGCGCGTCGTCGGGCTCACGGGTGACGTCGGCGCCGAGGGCCCGCATGGCCTCCTCGAAGCGCGGGTAGCCGCGGTCGATGTGGTGCACGCCGCTGACGAGCGTGTCGCCCTCGGCCACGAGCCCGGCGATGACGAGCGCCGCGCCGGAGCGGATGTCGCTGCTCTCGACCGGGGCCCCGGAGAGCAGCGGCACCCCGTGCGTCATGACGTGGTGGCCGTCGATCTGCGCGTCCGCGCCGAGGCGCGCGAGCTCCTGGACGGTGCGGAAGCGCGCCTCGAAGAGGTTCTCGGTCACCATCGCGGAGCCCTCCGCGACGGCGTTGTAGGTCAGGGCGAAGGGCTGCAGGTCGGTCGGGAACCCCGGGTAGGGCAGCGTCGCGACGTCGAAGGCCCGCGGCCGCCGGTCGGTGGCCGAGACGCGGAACCCGCGCGCCGTGACCTCGATCTGGCAGCCCGCGTCCTCGAGGGCCGCGAGCGGCGCGCGCAGGTGCTCGGCCACGCCGCCGACGACCTCGATGTCGCCCCGGGTCGCGGCGGCCGCGAAGGCCCAGGTGCCGGCCGCGATGCGGTCGGAGACGACGGCGTGCTCGGTCGGGGACAGCGCGTCGACGCCGTGCACGGTGATCCGCGACGTGCCCGCCCCCTCGATGCGGGCCCCCATCGAGACGAGCATGTCGGCGATGTCGACGATCTCCGGCTCCTTGGCGACGTTGTCGATCGTCGTCGTGCCACGCGCGAGCACGGATGCCGTCAGCACGTTCTCGGTGGCCCCGACGCTCGGGAAGTCGAGCCGGATGTCGGCGCCGCGCAGCCCGGAGGGCGCCGTGGCGACGAGGTAGCCGTGGGTGACGTGCACCTGGGCGCCGAGCGCCTCGAGACCGGCCGCGTGCAGGTCGAGGCCGCGCGAGCCGATGGCGTCGCCGCCGGGGACCGCGACGTCGGCCTCGCCGACCCGCGCCACGAGCGGCCCGAGCACCGAGATCGAGGCCCGCAGGGCCCGCACGAGCTCGTAGTCGGCGCGGTGGCCGATGCGCTCGGGCACGTCGAGCACGACGGTGCCGAGCCGGGCGTCGTAGACGACGTCGACCCCGAGGCGGCGCAGCAGCTCGGCCATGATCGTCACGTCGGCGATGGCCGGCACGTTCGTCAGGGTCGTGCGGCCCACCGCGAGCAGGGCGACCGCCATGAGCTTGAGCGCGCTGTTCTTGGCGCCCACGACGGCGGCCTCGCCCCGCAGGTGCGCGCCGCCGACGACCCGGAATCGCTCTCTCACCCCAGGCACCCTATCGGGGGCCGCGCCGGCGCCGTGACCGCGCCGACGGTCTGGGACCGGGCGGGTGAGAGAGTGGCCCCATGGTCAACCTGACGCGGATCTACACCCGCACCGGAGACGACGGCACGACGAGCCTCGGGGACTTCTCCCGGGTCGGCAAGAACGACGCGCGGCTGCACGCGTACGCCGACTCCAACGAGGCCAACGCGGCGATCGGCATCGCCGTCGCCTGCGGCGACCTGCCGGAGGAGGTGCGGGCCACGCTCCTGCGCGTGCAGAACGAGCTCTTCGACGTCGGTGCCGACCTCTCCACCCCGCTCCGCGAGAGCTACGACTACCCGCCGCTGCGCGTCGAGCAGCCGTGGATCGACGACCTCGAGCGCGACTGCGACCTCTACCTCGAGCAGGTCGAGAAGCTGCGCTCCTTCATCCTTCCCGGCGGCACCCCGGGCTCGGCGCACCTGCACCTCGCGACGACGATCGTGCGCCGCGCCGAGCGCTCCGCCTGGGCGGCGGTCGAGCACCACGGCACCGAGCCGGCCCCGGACGGCGACACCCGTGGGGCGGGCGGCGTCAACGTGCTCACCGCGAAGTACCTCAACCGGCTCTCGGACCTGCTCTTCATCCTCGCGCGGATCGCGAACACACCGATCGGCGGCGACGTGCTGTGGCAGCCGGGCGGCGGCCGGGTCGAGAAGCCCGAGCGAGCCAGGAAGCACTGACGCAGCCCCCGGCATACGCGAGCGCCCGCGCCCGCCCCGAAAGCGCGCCGTGGCGCACTTGCAGCCGCCAACCAGCCCGGGATCCGGCCGTAGCTGCGCCGTGGCGCACTTGCAGCCGCCAACCAGCCCGGGATCCGGCCGTACCTGCGCCGTGGCGCACTTGCAGCCACCAACCAGCCCGGGATCCGGCCGGAGATGCGCCGTGGCGCACTTGCAGCCACCAACCAGCCCGGGATCCGGCCGTAGATGCGCCATGGCGCACTTGCAGCCGCCAACCAGCCCGGGATCCGGCCGTAGCTGCGCCATGGCGCACTTGCAGCGGTCTTCCGGCCCACGCCCAGCTCGCAAGTGCGCCGTGGCGCGGTTGCAGCCGTGTGCGGGTCTCGCTCGATCCGGGGACGAACTGCGCCCCGGCGCGGTGGCGGCTGGGGTCAGGCGACGTTGACGTTGTAGCCGGGCGGGGCGGCTTCCTGCCACGAGCGCAGCGCGGTGTAGGCGGGCCCCTGCAGGGCGAGCTCGAAGCGGGTCTCGCCGTCGCTGCACGGCACGCGACTGGCGTCGGGCAGCAGCGGGATCGAGTCACTGCCCTCGAGCCGCTCCGGAGCCTCGAGGAGCAGCCGCTGGCGCAGCCAGCGGTGCCGCGGGCGCACGGAGACGCCCCCGAGCGTGTACCACTCGAGGGCGTTGTCGCCGAACCGGATGAGCCCGAGGCGCCAGCGGTCGGTGCCGGCCGCGCGCAGACCGCAGAGGGTCAACGGCAGGCCCTTGGCGATATAGCGCCGGCGCAGGTAGGTCGTGGCGAGCACGACCACCGCGACGACGATCAGCGTGCCGATCACGATCTCGGTGGAGACGAGGACCGGCGGCACGCGGTGGCCTCAGTTGCTCTGCAGCGAGGACGCGTCGACGTGCTCGGCGACGATCGTCACCACGTCGGAGTCGACGGAGAGGAAACCGCCGTCGACGGTCACGGTGCGACGCTCACCCTCGAGCGACTCGATGGCCACCTCGCCCTCGACGAGGACACCGAGCAACGGGGTGTGGCCGGGCAGGATGCCCAGCTCGCCCGAGATGGACCGGGCGCGTACGAACTTGGCCTCGCCCTCCCAGACCTTCCGGTCGGCGGCAACCATCTCAACCTTGAGCGAACTCACGTTTCCTCCGGATCGTGGGGGTGTGCTCGCCAGTTTAGTGCCTCTGCGAGGATGCTCCGTACGCGAGGGGCCCGACCCCCGCTCCCCCATCCTTCGCCTCCTCCCGACACCCACCAGGAGCCTGCCCATGAGCACCGCCGTGTCCGACGCCCTCCTCGCGCCCGCCCGTCGTCCCGTCGCGGTGACGACGCTGACCGACGTCATCGACGCCGAGGTCGCGGCCAAGTCGGGCTTCGGCGGCGCCGCCGTCAAGGCCGGCTACGCCGCGGTGCGCAAGCTGGGCGGCAACCTCGTGGCCAGCGCGACCGACCGGCTGCTGCCCCAGTTCGCCGCGGCCCTCGACCCGTTCTGGGCCGGCAAGGGCGCGCAGCCGTTCGGCGCGCACCTGCTCGCGCATCAGGACGCCGCCGCCGACGCGCTGCTCGCGGTGACGGACGCCAAGGCCGCGAGCACCCGGCACGCCTCGGCGGCCAAGGTCTACGGCTCGCTGCGCGGCAAGGCGAAGTCGCACGTCGTCGCCGCGCTCCCCCGCCTCGGCGCCGCGGTCGAGTCGCTCGTCCCCTGACCGGGTCCCCTGACCGGGTGCCCTGACCGGGTCCGTGGCCCCGGACGGGCCGTCACGGCCTCACTCGGCGTCGGGGCGCCCGTCGGCCACCGGCGGCAGCTCAGGACTGAACTGCGGCCCGAGGTCGCTGATCGCCTGGCGGGCGAAGACCTGCTGCTCGGTGACGACGCGCTCCGCACGACCGCGGCCGAGGAAGCTGACCGTCCAGTGCAGCAGCGTCGTGATGCGGTGCTTGAAGCCGATGATGTAGACGAGGTGGACGGCCAGCCAGAGCACCCAGGCGAAGAAGCCGCTGAACTGGGCCTTGCCCACCGACGCGACCGCCGAGAAGCGCGAGATCGTCGCCATGCTGCCCTTGTCGAAGTACTCGAACGGGCCCTTGCGCTCGCGGCCGGTCAGCGTCCGCTCGATCTGCTCGGCGGCGTACCGACCGCCCTGGATCGCGACCTGCGCGACACCCGGCAGCCCCTTGAGGGCCATCATGTCGCCGACGACGAAGACCTCCGGGTGGCCCGGCAGCGTGAGGTCGTCGTCGACCTCGATGCGCCCGGCCCGGTCGAGGCCGGCCCCGGACTGCTCGGCGAGCTGCCGCCCGAGCGGCGACGCGGACACGCCCGCGGCCCACACCTTGCACACCGACTCGATGCGCTCCCGGCGGCCGTCACCGTGCTCGACCTCGATGCCGGTCGAGTCGACGTCGACGACCTTGGCGCCGAGGCGCACCTCCACGCCCATCTCGGTGAGCCGCTTCACGGCGCGGTCGCCCAGCTTCTCGCCGAACGAGCCGAGCACCGCGGGCGCGGCGTCGAGCAGGATGACCCGCGCCGTGGTGGGGTCGATGCGCCGGAAGTCACGCTTGAGGGTGCGACGGGCCAGCTCGGAGATCTGGCCCGCCATCTCGACACCCGTCGGCCCGGCGCCCACGACGACGAAGGTCATGAGCCGCTCGGCCTCGGCCGGGGTGGACGCGAGCTCGGCGAGCTCGAACGAGCCGAAGATGCGCCCGCGCAGCTCGAGCGCGTCGTCGATCGACTTCATCCCCGGCGCGTGCCGGGCGAACTCGTCGTTGCCGAAGTAGGACTGGCCGGCCCCCGCCGCCACGATGAGCGAGTCGTAGGGCGTCACGGTCTGGTGGCCGAGCGTGCTGTGGGTGACCGTGCGCGCCTCGAGGTCGATGTCCGACACGTCGCCGAGCAGCACCCGGGCGTTGCGTTGGCGCTTCAGCACCTCGCGCGTCGAGGGAGCGATCTCGCCCTCGGACAGGATGCCCGTCGCGACCTGGTAGAGCAGCGGCTGGAAGAGGTGGTGGGTCGTGCGCGCGATGAGGGTGACGTCGACGTCGGCGTGCTTCAGCTCCTGCGTGCTGAACAGTCCGCCGAACCCCGATCCGATCACGACGACCTGGTGTCGGCGGGACTCTTGGGTGGGCGTGCTCACGGTTCTCCTTGGCTCGGTTCGAGTGCTGGGTCGTCGACGCTGACGTCAGTTCACCGGGTGCAACGCCCTGGAGCGGGCCGGCATGCCCCCGGTCGCCGATCTCACGGCGAGATGCTGCTCACGCAGCATGTCAGGGCCGGACTCCACGCTCGAGGGCATCTCATCGCCCGGTCCGAGGTGGCGGAGCACCAGGAATCCCCCTCCCGAGGACATCGAGGCGCTCGGACAGCGGCGGTCGAGCGGCCTGGTAGGCACGGGTGACGGCGAGGGCGCGCCGAGCCGGGCCCCGGAGCAGCACGGCCACCACGGCGATGAGCAGGCACACGGTCGGCGCGGTGAGCGGGTGGCTGACGGCACCGAGCAGCGCGGTGACCCCGGCGAGCAGGGCCCAGCGCCTCGACCGACCGCCGACCGCAGCCGTCGCGGCACACGCGCCAGGAGGTCCAGCAGCCCCGGCGTCGTGTTGTACGAGAGGACCTGCTGGTTGCACGCCGTGGTGATGACGGCTGCGACGAGGGCCGCCGCCGCCGTGCCCCGACCGACGTAGCGGGCCACGGCCCGCCGGCACACACCGACGACGAGGGCGACGACGGCGACGAAGGAGAGCCGCGACGCGAGCACGATCCCGTCGATGCCGATCGCGTGCAGCCACACCCACACGACCGGCACCGCGGGCCACGACCCGAGCACCTGCATGTTGAGCTCGTCGCGGAAGGGGACGTCACCGCGCGCTGTCCGCACCGCCAGCTCGACGGCGTGCGCGCTGTCGCCGAAGTCGATGCCGAGCGTGGCCCGGCTCGCGCCCCAGGCCCCCATCAGCGCCAGGGCCGCGAGCAGCACCCCCGGATGACGAACGGGGAGGGCCCAGAGGGCACCTCCCCGTCGTCTGGTCGGACGATCCATCCAGGCCGTCAGAGGTTCTTCTGGATCTCCGACCACTGGCGCTCGACGTCGTCGAGGCCACCACACATGAAGAAGGCCTGCTCGGCGACGTGGTCGTACTCGCCGTCGGCGATCTTCGTGAAGCCCTCGATCGAGTCGGCCAGCGAGACCGTCGAACCCTCGATGCCGGTGAACTGCTTGGCGACGTAGGTGTTCTGCGACAGGAAGCGCTGGATGCGACGGGCCCGGTTGACGAGGATCTTGTCCTCTTCGGAGAGCTCGTCGATACCGAGGATCGCGATGATGTCCTGCAGCTCCTTGTTGCGCTGCAGGATCGAGCGGATGCGCACGGCCGTGTTGTAGTGGTCGGCGGTGACGTAGCGCGGGTCGAGGATTCGCGAGGTCGAGGACAGCGGGTCGACGGCGGGGTAGATACCCATCGACGCGATGTCACGCGAGAGCTCGGTCGTCGCGTCGAGGTGCGCGAACGTCGTGGCCGGGGCCGGGTCGGTGTAGTCGTCGGCCGGCACGTAGATCGCCTGCATCGAGGTGATCGAGTGGCCGCGCGTCGAGGTGATGCGCTCCTGGAGGGTGCCCATCTCGTCGGCGAGGGTGGGCTGGTAGCCCACGGCGGACGGCATGCGGCCGAGGAGGGTCGAGACCTCCGAGCCGGCCTGCGTGAAGCGGAAGATGTTGTCGATGAAGAGGAGCACGTCCTGCTTCTGGACGTCGCGGAAGTACTCCGCCATCGTCAGCGCCGACAGGGCGACGCGAAGACGCGTGCCCGGCGGCTCGTCCATCTGGCCGAAGACGAGGGCCGTCTGTCCGAGGACGCCGGCCTCCTCCATCTCGACCATGAGGTCGTTGCCCTCACGGGTGCGCTCACCGACGCCGGCGAACACCGACACACCACCGTGGTCACGGGCCACACGGGCGATCATCTCCTGGATGAGCACCGTCTTGCCGACGCCGGCACCACCGAAGAGGCCGATCTTGCCACCCTGGACGTAGGGGGTCATGAGGTCGATGACCTTGATGCCGGTCTCGAACATCGTCGTCTTGGACTCGAGCTGGTCGAAGGCGGGCGCCTTGCGGTGGATGCCCCAGCGCTCCTTGACCTCGAGGCGCTCGCCCTCGGCGAGGTTCATGCACTCACCGGTGGTGTTGAACACGTGGCCCAGGGTCACGTCACCGACGGGCACCGTGATGGGGCCGCCGGTGTCCTGCACGGACGAGCCGCGCACGAGACCGTCGGTCGGCTGGAGCGAGATGGCGCGGACCATGTTGTCGCCGATGTGCTGGGCGACCTCGAGGTTGAGGTTCTTCGTCTCGCCCGAGAGCGTGACCTCGGTCGTGAGCAGGTTGTACTGCTCCGGCATGGCGTCGACGGGGAACTCCACGTCGACGACCGGACCGATGATGCGGGAGATGCGTCCGACGCCGCCCGCGGGCGGGGCCGTCCACGTGGTGTCGCTGACAGTTGCAGTCATGGTGGTCTGCTTCCTTACCTGTGGGCGTTACTTCTGGGCGTCGGCGAGGGCGTTCGCGCCGCCCACGATTTCGCTGATCTCTTGGGTGATGCCGGCCTGACGGGCCTGGTTCGCGAGGCGCTGGTAGGTCTTGATCAGCTCCGTCGCGTTGTCGGTGGCCGACTTCATCGCCCGCTGGCGGGCGGCGAGCTCGGAGGCCGCCGAGCTGAGCAGCGCGGTGAAGATGCGGTTGCGGACGTACTTGGGCAGGAGCAGGTCGAGCACCTCGGCCGCGCTCGGCTCGAAGGAGTACTCCGGCGGGATCTGCCCGTCCTCGTAGCGGTTGACGCTGAGGTCGAGGTTGTCGTCGTCGCCGCCCTCGTCGGCGCCGACGACCTCGAGGGGCAGCAGGCGCAGGACGAACGGGTCCTGGCGGACCATCGAGCGGAAGCGGGTGAAAACGACGTGGATCTCGTCGTGACCGCCCTCCTCCGTGGGCTTGAGGAAGTCGGCCGTGATGCGGTCGGCGATCTCCTTGGCGTTCTCGAACGTCGGCGCGTCGGAGAAGCCGGTCCACTCGGCGGCGTACTCGCGCTTGCGGAACTTGAAGTAGCTCACGGCCTTGCGTCCGACGAGGTAGGGCACGACCTCCTTGCCCTCGGCGGTCAGCTTGGCGATCAGCTCCGCGCTCTCCTTGATCGCCGCGACGGAGTAGGCACCGGCAAGTCCGCGGTCCGCCGTGATGATGACGACGCCGGCCCGCGTGGCGGTCTCCTTCGCCGTCGTCAACGGGTGGTCCTCGTTCGTGTTGGTCGCCACCGCCGACACGGCACGCGTCAGCGCGGTCGTGTACGGCATCGCCTCGGTCGCCCGCTGGCGGGCCTTGACGACGCGTGCGGCCGCGATCAGCTCCATCGCGTTGGTGATCTTCTTGATGGAGTTGACGGACTTGATGCGCTGGCGGTAGATCCGCATCTGCGCTCCCATGTGCTCCGCCTCTCTTGGTCTCGAAACGTCTGTGGTTGCCTGCGGGGTGGGCTCACGCCCGGTCCCGTATGCCGCCCGGCTGGCCGGGCGGCATACGGGAGGTGGTCACTTCTGCTTGACGATCTTCGCCTGGGTGATCTGGTCGTCGGCGATCTCGTCGAACTCCTCGTGGCCGGCCTGCAGGCCGTCCTTGCCGGTGCCCCGGAAGGTGGACTTGACGTCCTCGACGACCTTGCCCAGCGCCGTCTCGGTGTCCTCGTCGAGCTTGAGGGTCTCGCGGATGGTCTGGAGGACCTTGCCCTCGCGACGCAGCGTCTCGAGCAGCTCGGACTCGAAGGTCCGCACGTCCTCGACGGCGACGTCGTCGAGCTTGCCGGTCGTGCCGGCCCAGATCGAGACGACCTGCTCCTCGACGGGGTACGGCGAGCTCTGCGGCTGCTTGAGCAGCTCGACGAGGCGCGCACCACGGGCGAGCTGGGCCCGCGAGGCCGGGTCGAGGTCGGAGGCGAACATCGCGAACGCCTCCATGGCGCGGAACTGCGCGAGGTCGAGCTTGAGTCGACCGGCGACCGACTTCATCGCCTTGATCTGCGCGGCACCGCCGACTCGGGAGACCGAGACACCCACGTCGATGGCCGGACGCACGTTGGCGTTGAACAGGTCGGCCTGCAGGTAGATCTGGCCGTCCGTGATCGAGATGACGTTGGTCGGGATGTACGCCGAGACGTCACCGGCCTTGGTCTCGATGATCGGCAGACCCGTCATCGAGCCGTGGCCGAGGTCGTCGGAGAGCTTGGCGCAACGCTCGAGCAGCCGCGAGTGCAGGTAGAAGACGTCACCCGGGTAGGCCTCGCGGCCCGGCGGGCGGCGCAGCAGCAGCGACACGGCGCGGTAGGCCTCGGCCTGCTTGGACAGGTCGTCGAAGACGATGAGGACGTGCTTGCCCTGGTACATCCAGTGCTGGCCGATGGCCGAGCCGGTGTAGGGAGCGAGGTACTTGAAGCCCGCCGAGTCCGACGCGGGGGCCGCGACGATCGTCGTGTACTCCAGGGCGCCGGCCTCTTCGAGCGTGCCGCGGACCGACGCGATGGTCGAGCCCTTCTGGCCGATGGCGACGTAGATGCAGCGGACCTGCGCGTCGGGGTCGCCCGACTCCCAGTTGCGCTTCTGGTTGATGATCGTGTCGATCGCGACCGTCGTCTTGCCGGTCTGGCGGTCGCCGATGATGAGCTGGCGCTGGCCACGACCGATCGGCGTCATGGCGTCGATCGACTTGATGCCGGTCTGGAGCGGCTCGTGCACCGACTTGCGCTGGACGACGTTGGGCGCCTGCAGCTCGAGGGCGCGGCGCTCCTCCGAGGTGATCGCGCCGAGACCGTCGATCGGGTTGCCGAGCGGGTCGACGACGCGGCCGAGGAAGTCGTCACCGACCGGGACCGAGAGGACCTCGCCCGTGCGCTTGACGGTCTGGCCCTCCTCGATGCCCGCGAAGTCACCGAGGACGACGACGCCGATCTCGTGCACGTCGAGGTTCAGGGCGAGGCCGAGCGTGCCGTCCTCGAACTGGAGCAGCTCGTTGGTCATGGCCGAGGGAAGACCCTCGACGTGAGCGATGCCGTCACCGGCGTCGGTGACGCGGCCGACCTCTTCGCGGGAGGCCGCGCCGGGCTCGTAGGACTGGACGAACGAGTCCAGTGCGTCGCGGATCTCCTCCGGACGGATCGAAAGCTCCGTCATGTCAGATCTTCTCCTCGGTTTCGACCCGCAGGGCGGGCCGGTGGTTGATCACAGCTGGTGGCAGGTGCCTCAGGCACCCATGGCGCGGCGCGCCGCGTCGAGCTTGCGGATGACGGTCCCGTCGATGAGCTCGTCACCGATCTCGACCTTGACCCCGCCCATGACCCGGGGGTCGACGACGGTGTTGATGTGGACCGTGCCGCCGTAGACGGTGGCGAGCCCGGCGGCGAGCCGGGCGCGGTCCTCGTCGGTGAGCGGGACGGCCGAGGTGACGGTGGCCGTCTGCTGCTCGCGGCGACGCGAGGCGATGTCGAGGTAGCGCACGATCGTCCGGTCGAACCGGAGGCCCCGGGGGGCACGCACGGCCTGGCGGACGAGCCCGAGGGCCTCGGGCGCGACCTTGTCGCCGAGCAGCGACTCGACGAGCGCGAGCCGCCGCTCCCCCGACGCCTGGGCGTCGGTGAGCGCGCTGCGCAGGCCCGCGTCGGAGGCGACGATCCGCTCGAAGCGGAACAGCTCGTCCTCGACGCGGTCGGCACGACCCTCGCCCTCGGCCTGCGCGATGACGGACTCGACGGCATACGTCTCGAGCGTGTCGGTGAGGTCACGCTCGCTGGTCCAGCGCTGGCCGAAGACGCCACGCAGGACGGCGAGCGTCTCGTCGCCCACCTTGCCGGCGAAGAGGCGGTCGGCGAGCGCCACCTTGTCCGAGCCCTCGCGCGAGGTGTCGGCGACGGCACGGCGCAGTGCCGTGCTGCCGTCGAGCAGCCCGACGACCGCGAAGAGCTCCTCGGCCAGCCGCGAGCGGTCGGCGCCGCCTGCGAGCGCGCCGGTGAGCGCGTCGCGGCTCGCCGCCGCAGCTGCGCGTGAGGATCCCTGCATCAGCGGTCCCCGACCTTCTCACGGACGACGTCGCCCGACTCGAGCTCGGCGAGGAAGCGCTCGACGATGCCCTTCTGACGGGTCTCCTCGTGCAGCGACTCGCCGACGATGCGGCTGGCGAGGTCGGTCGAGATGCGGCCGACGTCGCTGCGGAGCGAGACGACCGCCTGCTGGCGCTCGGCCTCGATCTGCTTGTGCGCCGTCTCGGTGATCCGAGCCGCCTCGGACGCCGCGTGCTCGCGCATCTCGGCGATGATCTGCGCGCCCTGGGCCTTCGCGTCCTCACGGATGCGAGCGGCCTCGGAACGCGCCTCGACGAGCTGGGCCTGGTACTGCTCGAGCGCGGCCTGGGCCTGGGCCTGGGCCTCCTCGGCCTTGTTCATGCCGCCCTCGATCGCCGCGGTGCGCTCGGCGTAGATCTGCTCGAGGCGCGGGACGACCTTGTTCTTCACGACGACGTAGAGGATCGCGAAGGTGGCGAGGCCGAAGAAGAACTCGAGCGGGTGCGGGATGATCGGTGCCGCGGTGGCCCAGAAGCCCTCTTCGCCGCCTTCGGCGAACACGAACGATGCTTGCATGCGGGTCTCCTAGAGAGAACGGGTGCGTCGGGTCGGCGTGGAGAGGGCTCAGCCGGCCTTGAAGACGAACGCGAGCGCGATACCGAAGATGGCGAGCGCCTCGGTGATGGCCATGCCCAGGAAGGCGATCGGCTGCAGCATGCCGCGGGCCTCGGGCTGACGAGCGACGCCGTTGATGTAGGCGGCGAAGATCAGACCGACACCGATACCGGGGCCGATGGCGGAGAGGCCGTAACCGAGGATGGCGATGTTGCCAGTCATGTGTTTTCCATTCCTTCTTGTCTTGTCCGTCTGGCGGTTTGCCAGACGGGCGGGGGCGAAGCTGGTGTGGTGCTCGTGCGGTGGTGCAGTTCGTGGTGCGCCGAGGCGGCGCGGGGTGGTGCGCTCAGTGCTCGTCGGCGACGGCGCCGGCGATGTAGAGCGCGGCCAGCAGCGTGAAGACGTAGGCCTGCAGGAACTCGACCAGCAGCTCGAAGAGCGTCATCACGAGGGCGAAGACCCAGGTGACGCCACCGGCGACCACGAGGATGCCGCCGGAGGTCAGCATGTACCAGCCGCCGGTGATGAACAGGACGAGCAGGATGTGGCCGGCGAACATGTTGCCGAAGAGTCGCAGGGCGAGGGTGACCGGGCGCGTGAAGAGGTCGGTGATCAGCTCGAGGACGAAGATCGGGGCGATCATGGCCTTGGGCAGGCCCGCCGGGACGAGCGACTTCCAGTAGCCGATGAAGCCGTGCTTCTTCATGCCGACGACGTGGAAGACGACCCAGACGATGAGGGCCAGCGCGATCGGGAAGCCGATGCGGCTCATCGTCGGGTAGCTGAACGGCGGGATGACGCCGAAGAAGTTGTTGACGAGGATCAGCACGAACATCGAGAACAGCAGCGGGACGAACCGCATGAAGTCCTTGCTGCCGATGAGGTCCTTGGCCACGCCGTTGCGGACCAGGCCGTAGACGGCCTCGGTGCCCATCTGGCCCTTGCTCGGCACAATGGCCTTCTTGCGGGTCGTGGCGAGCAGCCACCACACGATGAGGCCGACGGAGACGGCCATCAGGAACATCGGGCGCGTGATGGCCCAGGCCCCGTCACCGATGAGGGGCTGCCAGAACTCCTCGACACCGGGGGCGGTGTAGTCCGTCGGGGCGGCGGCCACGATGCTCACGGGTTGCTCCTTCGTAGGTTCTGGGCGTGTGCGCTGACGCCGTACGTCAGCAGTGCAGGGTCGGTGCGGGGTGGCGCGTGGTGGGGCGCACCCCCGTCGGGACCCCGGGTCGGAGGGCCGGCGAGCGACACGTGGTCAGGCTGCGCGGGGGCCGCGAGGCTCGCTGGGCTCAATGGGTACCGTATCGGAACCAGATCAGGTAGAGCGACATGGCCATCCCACCCACGATCCCGGCTCCGACGAGCCAGGACGTGCCCAGCCAGTGGTCCGCGAGGGCCCCGAGGCCCCCGTAGATCAGCGGGCCGGTCAGCAGGTAGGCCACGGCCCGCCAGGCCGAGTCCTGCTCGCGGACATTGAACGAGCGCAGCTGCTCGGCCTCGTCCTCCGCGCTCGGCGACGACGGCGGCAGCACCGGCTGCGTCGGGTCGACCGGCTCGGGGTTCGGTGGTGTGGTCATGTCGACCTCCGCGGTCACGGCTCATCACGCGGCTCCCGGTCGGTGGGGGCGGCGTCGTGCTTCGGGGCGGGCGTCTCGAGCGAGGCGGCGCCGTCGGGGTCGTAGGCGAAGATCCGCAGGCGCTTGTAGGCGCGCATCTCGAAGAACAGCCAGACGACGGCGCACACGGTGATCGAGACGCCGATGGCGTAGCCGGACGCCCAGGAGACGTCACGCAGCGCGAACATCGCGACCCCGAGCACCAGCACCTTGACGGTGTAGGTGGCCATGACGACCATCATCGTCGTCGTGGGCGCGAGGTCGGCCGTGCGCTTCATGACGAGCAGCGTGAGGCTGAAGAAGAACAGCACGATGACCGCACCGACCGCGGCGGACCAGGCGGCCTTAGGGCTCGAGAAGAGCCCGACGACGACGCACCCGAGACCCACGACGGCCGTCGGCAGGAGCGAGCCCCGGAGGAGCTGCGCGAACGCATCGGACTGTGATGCGTTCGGGGCCGGTGTGGCGCTCAAGGAAGACCTGCCTGGCTGCGTCTGGGTGGCTCGTGGAGGCGGTGCTGCGGTGCGGGGCGTCGGACCGGTTCGGTCGCGATCCCCTGCACCGGGAAGGCCTTTCGGCGCCGTGGAGGCATCCTCTCAGACTCCCCTCAGGTGCTTGTGAATGCTATCACAAGCGCTTCGCCGGCCTCCACCGCGGCAGCCACACGGTGAGCACGACACCGACCGCGGCGGCGGCCCCCACGACGGCCAGCGGACGGAGCCCGTCCCAGATGACGAAGGACACCGAGCCGAGCGCCACGATGGCGGCCCAGAGGTAGAGGATGAGCACGGCGCGGCGGTGGCCGTGCCCGATGCCGAGCATCCGGTGGTGCAGGTGCATCGCGTCCGCCTGCCAGGGCCGCTGCCCCGCCCGGGTGCGGCGCACGACGGCGAGCAGCATGTCGAGGAAGGGCAGCAGCAGCACGGCGAGCGGCACGAGGATGGGCAGGAACGCGGCCGAGACGGCGTTGCCGGTCACCAGACCCGGGTCGACGTTGCCGGTCAGCGAGATCGTCGCCGCCGAGAGCAGCAGGCCGAGCGTCAGGGCCCCGGAGTCGCCCATGAAGAGGCGCGCGGGGTGGAAGTTGTGCGGCAGGAAGCCCGCGCAGCACCCGACGAGGGCCGCCGAGATGAGCGTCGCGGTGGAGAACACGTTGGCCGGCTGGAACGAGCGCGACACGAGGTAGCTGTAGATGAAGAACGCGAGCGCCGCGATGCCGACGATGCCCGCGGCGAGCCCGTCGAGCCCGTCGATGAAGTTGACCGCGTTCGTCGAGGCGATGACGACGACGATCGTGAAGAGCACGAGCACGGGCGTGGGCAGGATCGTCGTGCCGAAGATCGGCAGCGAGAGCAGCTGCACGCCGGTGTAGGCCATCAGGCCGGCCGCGAGCATCTGGCCGGCGAGCTTGGTGACCCAGTCGAGCTCGCGGATGTCGTCGAACGCCCCGAGGAGGCAGACGATGCCGCCCGCCACGAGCACGCCCCAGAGCTGCCGGGTCGCGAAGAGCCCGCCGAGGTAGGGCAGCGCCCGCGCGACGAGCACCGCCGCGACGAACCCGAGGTAGATGCCCACTCCCCCGAGCCGCGGGATCGGCGTCGTGTGCACGTCGCGCTCGCGCACGGCCGTGAAGGCGCCGGTCGCCACGGCGATGCTGCGGATGAACGGCGTCGCGAGGTACGTGACCGCAGCGGCCACGACGAGGACGAGGACGTACTCGTGCACCTACCGACCTCCGCTCGCTCCGGGACGTCCGGTGGGTGCCGGACTCAGCGAGGGTATGCCGGGAAGCGCGTCACGAGGTCGGTGACCCCCGCGCGCACCTCCTTGCTGACGGCGTGGTCGGGGTCGGCGTCGCCACGCGTGACGGCCTGGTGGATGAGCGCGGCGATCTGCTCCATCTCGGGCAGGCCCATCCCCTGCGTCGTCACCGACGGGGTGCCGACGCGGATGCCGGAGGCGATGTTCGGCTTCTGCGGGTCGAAGGGGATCGCGTTCTTGTTGAGCACGATGCCGGCCGCGTCGGCCCGCTCCTCGGCCTCCTTGCCGGTGACCCCGACGCCCTGCAGGTCGAGCAGCGACAGGTGGGTGTCGGTGCCGCCCGTCGTGGGCCGGATGCCGAGCTCGAGCAGGCTCGCCGCGAGCTGCTGGCTGTTGGCGATGACGTCCTTCGCGTACTGGGCGTACTCCGGGGTCGCGGCCTCCTTGAAGTTGACCGCCTTGGCCGCGATGGTGTGCATCTGCGGACCACCCTGCATCATCGGGAAGATCGCCTTGTCGAGGGCGGCCGCGTGCTCGGCCGTGCAGACGAGGGCGCCGGAGCGCGGGCCGCGCAGCACCTTGTGCGTCGTGAAGGTCACGACGTCGGCATACGGCACCGGCGACGGGATGGCCTTGCCGGCCACGAGCCCGATGAAGTGGGCCGCGTCGACCCAGAGGATCGCGCCGACCTCGTCGGCGATGGCGCGGAACCGGGCGAAGTCGATGAGGCGCGGGATGGCCGAGCCGCCGGCGCAGATGACCTTGGGACGGTGCTCCTTGGCCAGTGCCTCGACCTGGTCGTAGTCGATGTCCTCGGTCGTCGCGTCGACGCCGTAGTGCACGGCGTTGAACCACTTGCCGGAGAAGGAGACCTTCGTGCCGTGCGTCAGGTGGCCGCCCATCGGCAGGGCCATCGCGAGGATCGTGTCGCCGGGCGACATGAACGCGCCGTAGACGGCCTGGTTGGCGCTGGCGCCCGAGTGCGCCTGCACGTTGGCGTGGTCGGCCCCGAAGAGCACCTTGGCGCGCTCGATGGCGATCGACTCGGCCTTGTCGACCTCCGCGCAGCCGCCGTAGTAGCGGCGCCCGGGGTAGCCCTCGGCGTACTTGTTCGACAGCGTCGACCCGAGCGCCGTGAGCACGGCCGGGGAGCTGATGTTCTCGCTCGCGATGAGCTGCAGGCCGCCGCGGATGCGGTCGAGCTCGGACAGGAGCACTCCCGCGATGTCGGGGTCGAAGGAGCGCAGGGCACCGAAGTCGGAGCCGTAGAACGTCGTGTCGTCAGCCATGGGTGGTCTCCGGGTGGGTCGGGAGTGGGGCGCGAGCGCGAGCCAACTCTATTGCGTCGGGCCCGAGGCGTCGGCGGGGCGCTCCGGGGTGGACAGCTCGTCCGGCTCCCCCGACACCTCGGCGTCGGTCGGCGCGTCTGCCGTCGCATCGGTCGGGTGGTCGGTGGATGCGTCGGTGGGTGCGTCGGCGGGTGCGTCGTCCGCGTCGTCCGCGGGCTCGGGGGCGGCGCCGGGCTCCGGGGCCTCGAGGACGGGCTCCGGCTCGAGGGCCGCGTCGAGCTCGTCCTGGCTGAGCGCGCCGAGGCGCAGGGTGACCGGGGTCTCGCCCGTGCAGTCGACGATCGTCGAGGGGTCGCCCTCACCGGCGGGACCGCCGTCGAGGTAGACGGCGACGGCGGCGCCGAGCATGGCCTCCGCCTCGTCGGCCGTGCGCGCGGCCGGGTCGCCCGTCGTGTTGGCGCTCGTCACGGCCATCGGGCCGATGTCGCCGAGCAGCTCGAGGGCCACCTCGTTCGCGGGCACGCGCAGGGCCACGGTGCCGTTCGTCTCGCCGAGGTCCCAGTGCAGCGACGTCTGAGCCTTGAGCACGAGCGTCAGCGGACCGGGCCAGAAGCGCTCCATGAGCCGCTGGGCGTAGTCGGGCACCTGCGTGGCGAGGCCCTGGGCCGTGCGCGCCGTCGGGATGAGCACCGGGGGCGGCATGTCGCGGCCGCGGCCCTTGGCCGCCAGCACCGACGCGACCGCGGTGGCGTCGAAGGCGTCGCAGCCGATGCCGTAGACGGTGTCGGTCGGCAGCACGACGAGGTCGCCGCGGCGCACGGCCGCCGCTGCGGCCGAGATGCCCTCGGCGCGGCCGTCGGGATCGGTGCAGTCGTAGCGCTCGCTCACGCGCCCGAGCCTACTGGGCCGCGCCGGGACGACCGGGCCACCCCCGGGCAGCCGGGCAGCCGGGCAGCCGGGCAGCCGGTCAGCCCGGGGTGCTGGGCGCGCGGCGGGCGACGGTGACCCGCGGACGGCCGGAGAGGTCCGGGTGGTCGGTCACGTCGGTCCACTCCCCCGTGCGTCCCAGCCGGGCCGGCAGGCTCTCGCCCTGGGAGTCCGCGTGCTCGATCAGCACGAGCCCACCGGGGCGCAGCAGGCCGGCCGCGACCCGCGCGGTGGCGAGCGGGACGGCGAGCCCGTCCTCGCTGCCGCCGTAGAGCGCCAGCTCGGGGTCGTGGTCGCGCACCTCGGGGTCGAGCGGCACGGCGCCCGTCGGGATGTAGGGCGGGTTGACCGTCACCACGTCGACGGCGCCGGCCCACTCCGGGAAGCAGGGGCGGGTGGCGTCGCCGGCCACGAGCTCGACGTCGAGGCCGAGCCGGTCGCGGTTGGCGACGGCCCAGGCGAGCGCGTCGGTCGACAGCTCGATCCCCCGCACGACCGCGCCAGGCCGCTCGTGCCGGATCGCGAGCGGGATCGCCCCGGAGCCCGAGCACAGGTCGACGACCCGCACGGGCGCGTCGGGACGTCCGGCCGCCACGCGGTCGACCTCGGCGAGCGCGAGGTCGACGAGCACCTCGGTCTCGGGGCGCGGCACGAAGACGCCGGGGCCCACCGACAGCGTGAGGTGGCGGAAGTGCGCCCGCCCGGTGAGGTGCTGGAGCGGCACGCGGCGGGCGCGCTCGTCGACGAGCCCGGCATACCGGCTCGGGAGCGTGCGGCCGCCGAGCACGAGGAGCCGGCGCACCTCGCCCGCCTCGACGCCGAGCACGAACGCGGCGAGCTCGACCGCGTCGACGTCGGCGGAGGCGACCCCGGCCTCGCGCAGGCGCGCCGTCGCCGCCCGGATGCCGTCACGCAGGTCGGTCGCGGACGGCTCGCTCACGCGGGAGACCCGCCGGCGAGCGCCGCGAGCTTGGCCGCCTCGTCGGCGTCGAGCGCCGAGCGGACCACGGGGTCGAGGTCGCCGTCGAGCACGGCGTCGAGGTTGTAGGACTTGTAGCCCGTGCGGTGGTCGGAGATGCGGTTCTCCGGGAAGTTGTAGGTGCGGATGCGCTCGGAGCGGTCGACCGTGCGCACCTGCGAGCGGCGTGCCGCGCTGGCCTCCGCGTCGGCCTCGTCCTGGGCCATCTGGTGGAGCCGCGCGCGCAGCACGCGCATCGCCGCCTCCTTGTTCTGCAGCTGCGACTTCTCGTTCTGGCAGGACACGACGAGGCCCGTCGGAACGTGCGTGATGCGCACGGCCGAGTCGGTCGTGTTGACGCTCTGCCCGCCCGGACCGCTCGAGCGGTAGACGTCGATGCGCAGGTCGTTGGGGTCGATCGTCACCTCGACCTCCTCGGCCTCGGGCATGACGAGCACGCCGGCGGCCGAGGTGTGGATGCGGCCCTGGCTCTCGGTGACGGGCACCCGCTGCACGCGGTGCACGCCACCCTCGTACTTGAGGCGTGCCCAGGGCGCCTCGCCGAGACCCGGGCTGCCCTTGGCCCTGATCGAGACGCGCACGTCCTTGTAGCCGCCGAGGTCGCTCTCGGTGGCGTCCTCGATCGCCGTGCGCCACCCGCGCTGCTCGGCGTAGCGCAGGTACATCCGCAGCAGGTCTCCGGCGAAGAGGGCCGACTCGTCGCCGCCCTCCCCCGCCTTGACCTCGAGGATGACGTCGCGGTCGTCCTCGGGGTCGCGCGGCACGAGCATCCGGCGCAGGTGCTCCTCGGCCTGGGCCAGGCGGGCCTCGAGCGCCGGCACCTCCTCGGCGAACGACGCGTCCTCGAGGGCCAGCTCGCGCGCGGCCGTGAGGTCGTCGCCGGCCGCGGTCCACTCGCGCGCGGCGGCGACGGTGGGCGCGAGCGCGGCATACCTCTTGTTGAGGGTGCGCACGAGGTCCTGGTCGCCGTGGACGGCGGGGTCGGCCAGCCGGGACTCGAGGTCGGCGTACTCGTCGAGGATGGACTGCACGGATTCGAGCACGGGTGGCCCTTCGCTGGTGGGGCGGTTCGCGGGAGCGTCGCGATACGACGAACGCCGGCCCCCTCGACCGAAGTCGTGGGGGCCGGCGTGCGGGAGACCTACTTGGCGGCCTTCTTGCCGTACCGGGCCTCGAACCGGGCCACGCGGCCACCGGTGTCGAGGATCTTCTGCTTGCCGGTGTAGAACGGGTGGCACTGCGAGCACACGTCGGCAGAGATCTTGCCGGACGTCTCGGTGCTGCGAGTGGTGAACGTCGAGCCACAGGTGCAGGTGACCGTGGTCTCGACGTAGGCGGGGTGAAGGTCCTTCTTCAACGTCGTCTCCTTGAGGTGGTGTGGCCGGGTCGGAGTCGTCGCTGCTCGTGCGTGCGAGCTGCTCAGCCGTGAACCGGTCCGAAGGAAGAGTGTGCCAGAGAGGCGCACCTCCTCCCAAACGCACGCAGGGGGCCCGGCATTCCCCGAGGCCAGGCCACCGCCGACGGATGCCGTCGGGTGCCTTCGGCTGCCGTCAGACCGACACCATGGCGGGCTGCGCGACGGGCAGCACCACCTGCATCGTCGTGCCCTCTCCCTCGACCGAGGCGATGACGAGCTCGCCGCCGTGGCCCTCGACGATGGCGCGCACGATCGCGAGGCCCAGGCCCGTGCCGGGGATCGCGGCCGCCGTCGCGTTTCCGGCGCGGAAGAACCGCTCGGAGAGGCGGGCGAGGTCGGCGGCCGGGATGCCGATCCCGGTGTCCTGCACCGAGATGATCGTCGAGTCACCCGAGCGCTCGGCCGACAGCACGACGTCGCCGCCCTTGCGGGTGAACTTCACGGCGTTCGAGCCCAGGTTGATCAGGGCTCGCTCGACCTGCCCGCGGTCGACCTTGACGACGAGGTCGTCCGGCACGTCGGTGCAGAGCAGGTGCACGCCTCCGCTCGCCGCCACGGGCTCCATCGTCTCGGTGACGGTGCGGAGCAGGTCGCGCACGGCGACCTCCTCGGCCATCGCCTGCAGTCCGCTGATCTCGATCTTGTTGAGCACGAGGAGGTCCTCGATGAGCCCACGCAGCCGGCTCGTGTTGCGCCCGATGATGTCGAGCGCGACGTGCTGGCTCTTGCTGACGTCGCCGAAGTCGCCGTCGACGAGCAGCTCGAGGTAGCCGCTGATCGAGGTGAGCGGGGTGCGCAGCTCGTGGCTCACCGTCGCCATGAAGTCGGTCTTCTGGCGGTCGAGCTCGGTGAGGCGCCGCACCTGCTCGTCCTGCATCTGCGAGAGCCGCAGCGCGACGATGGACTGCGCGGCGATGGCCGCGCACTGCTGGGCGGCCTGGATCTCGTGGCGGTGCCAGCGGCGGGGCGCGTTGACCATCATGACGCAGAGGATGCCGAGGCCGCGGCCACCCGTGCCGAGCGGCAGCATGAGCAGCGACCGCGCCCCCGTGGCCCGGTGGAAGGCCCGGGCGCGCTCGTCGTCGAAGGCCTCGTGCGCGAGCAGGTCACCGACGCCGAGGAAGCCGATGTCGCGGCGCAGCTCCTCGTTGAGCACCCCGACCTGCTGGGCGAGGGAGCGCGGCAGGGGCGGCAGGTCGGGCAGGTCGTCGGTGTGCCACTGCAGGCGCTCGCCCGTCGCGTGGCCGTCCTCGCTCAGCGTGTAGAGCAGGGCGCGGTCCGCGCCGAGACCGGCACCGAGCCGCGCGCAGACCCGTTGCAGCGCCTCGTCGACGTCGCCGGCAGACCGGGCGCCCCGGCCCACGTCGAGCACGAGCTCCTGCATCTCGAGCACGGCCGCCTGCTGGTCGACGAGCCGTGCGTTGGCGCGGGTCAGGTCGTTGAAGTCGCGGGCGAGCATGCGCACCTCGAGCGCGCCCTCCTCCTGGTTCGCCATCAGCATGACGTCCTCCTCCGCCTGGCGCCGCACGACCTCGCGCAGCCGGGCCAGGGGGCGCCCGACCGAGCGGTCCATGCCGAAGCCGGCCGCGACGAGGACGATCACGATGAGGGCGCCGAGGCCGACGAGCACGACGGAGGTGCTGCCGCTCGCCTCGCGGGAGGCGGCCCGGGCGGCGTCGCGCTGCTCACGCACGCGGTCGCCGAGCGCGCTGTTGCTCGCGAGGAAGCGGTTGTAGGCCAGTCGCGCGGACGCCCGGTAGGGCTCGCCGGCGCCGCCGCTCGCCGCGGGCGTGCCGAGCGAGGCAGCCGCCGCGCCGAACCACGCGTCGACCGTGGCCTGCTCCTGCCGGAGGTACTCGAGCAGGCGTGCCCGGTCGTCGGCGCCGAGCTCGTCGCTCGACAGCGCCGCCTCGGCGCGGTCGAGCTGGGCCTGCACGCCGGCCTCGAGGGTCGCCGGGTCGACCGTGCCGGCCCCTCCCTCGCTCGCCTGCTGCCAGGCAGCCTCCGCCCGCGTCATCGACAGGAGCACGGCGTTGTTCGCCTCGACCGCCGGCCCGTAGGCGAGGGTGAGGGCCCGCACGGCCGCACCCTGCGAGTGGATCGTCGCGATCGAGATGCCGACCCCGACCGGCACGAGCACGATGAGGATGCCGATGAGCACCCGGATCTGGCTGCCGACCGAGCGTTTGGAGAGGGCGGGCAGCCCGGCGGTCACGCGGCGTCCTCGTCGAACCCGGTGCGCGTCATGACGCCCCACACGTGCTTCTTGCCCCGCAGGCTGGCCCACCAGCCCTCGAGGCGCCACACGACCGTGGCCTGGCGGTAGCCGACGTTCTCGAGCACCGAGGCGGCGATCGTCTGCCAGATGGCCCGCCAGCGGTCGTGCTTGTGGAAGGCCCACTCGTCGACGACCATCGCCGCGAGGGTGACGAGCACGGCGTAGCCGTAGGCGAGCACGAGGAAGAGCACGGCGAAGGGGATGTTGATGACCCCGAGCAGCAGGGCGAGCGGCACGACGATGATGCCGAAGAGCTCGAGCAGCGGGGCGAGCAGCTCGAAGAGCCAGTAGTACGGCAGGGCGACCCAGCCGACGCGGCCGTAGCGCGGACGGAAGAGCATCGAGCGGTAGGCCCAGAGGGTCTCCCACAGCCCGCGGTGCCAGCGCTTGCGCTGGCGACGCAGGATGCGCGCGCTGACCGGCACCTCGGTCCACGACACCGGCTCGGGCACGAACTCGATGGCGTAGTCGCGCCCCTCGTCGCGCAGCTTCTTGTGGATGCGCATGACGAGCTCGAAGTCCTCGCCGATCGTGTCGGGCTCGAGGCCACCGACCTCGACGACGACGTCGCGCCGGAAGAGCCCGAAGGCACCGCTGATGAGGATGAGGCCACCCAGGCGCGACCAGCCGGTGCGCCCGAGCAGGAACGCCCGGAGGTACTCGACGAGCTGGATGCGGGCCAGCCAGCTGCGCGGCATCTCGACGTCGACGATGCGCCCGGAGACGACGCGGCTGCCGTTGACGGGCCGGATCGCGCCGCCTGTCGCGACCATCCGCGTCGGGTCGTCGGCGAAGGGACGGGTCACGTGCAGCAGGCCGTCGGGCTCGAGGATCGAGTCGCCGTCGAGCATCGCCACGAGGGGCTCGCTCGCGGCGTTGATGCCGAGGTTGAGCGCCTCGGTCTTGCCCGAGTTCTCCTTGCGCACGACGACGAGCCGGGTGCGCCCGTCGCGCGGGACGTAGACGCCCAGCGTGCGGGCCCGCACGGGGATCTCCTGCGGCAGCTCGCGCGGCACCGCGACGAGGTCGAACGCCTCCTCCATCCGGGCGAACGTCGCGTCGGTGCTGCCGTCGTCGATGACGACGACCTCGTGCCGGGGGTAGCGCAGCGTGAGGAAGGACTTGACCGCCGTGACGATGCCCGCCTCCTCGTTGTAGGCGGGCACGAGGAGCGAGACGCCCGGGGCCATCCCGGCCCCCTGCCAGGTCAGCGCGGTGGCACGGCGGCGCTGCTGCGACCGGAACTCGAGGTAGGCGAGCACGACGAGCACGAGCAGCGAGGTGTTGATGAGCACGAAGTAGACGATGATCGGCACGCTCGTGACGTCCATGACCCACACGACGGCGGCGCGCAGCCCGTCGACGAAGCCGTCCCAGCTCATGCTGACGCCCGCTGGAGGTCGGCCACGAGCCGCGCGGTGCGCACCGCCGGGGCGTCCTCGTGGTACGCGAGGGCCACGCTGCCGAGCGGGCCGAGGGCGATGAGCGCACCGGCGGCCACCTCGGCGAGGCGCGGGTCCGGGTCGCCGAGCAGCTGCGCGAGCGTCGGCACCGACTCCGCGACCCCGAGGTCGGCGAGGGCTGCGGCGCAGGCGCGGCGCAGCGGCAGCGGCTCCGCCACCGTCGTGTGCCGGCCCAGCACCTCGGCGTCCTCGGTGCGGCCGAGGCGGCCGATGGCCGTGGCGCTCGTCTCGCGCACCGTGAGGTCGGGGTCGTGCGCGAGCATGACGCGCAGCTCGGGCAGGCCACGGGTGAAGCTGCGCTCGGCGCTGAGGTGCGCCGCCACCATGCGCGTGCGGGCGTGCGGGTCGCGCAGGCCGTCGTGGAGGGCGTCGGCGATCCCGACACCCATCGACTGGAGCGCCTCCGCCGCCGTGGCCGCGGGCAGACCCCGGTCGGGGATGCCGATCGCGGCGAGCACCGCTCCGGCCGCGCTCGGGTCACCGATGAGGCCGAGGGCGTAGGCCGCGCTGTTGCGCACCTCGACGGACTCGTCGCGCAGCAGCCCGACGAGCTGGGGCACCGACGAGCCGACCCTGGCGAGGCCGAGCAGCTGGGCCGCGCGGGCCCGCCGCACCGGCGAGCGGTTCGTCAGGTCGGCGTGGGCCACGTCGACCGCGCCGTGCCCCTCGAGGACCCGCACGAGGTCCTCCGCGGGCACGCCGCGGATCTTCGTGAGGAGCTCGACGATCGTGGCGTCGAGCACGTCGCGCGAGGTCCCCGTCGTCCAGGCCAGCGACTGGGCTGCCGACCCGTCGTCGTCCTCCCCCGCGGCGACGGTGATGAGCGCGACGCGCAGCGGGGCGAGGATCATCTCGTCGCGCTGGCGACGGCTGTGCCGCAGGGCGCGCACGATGACGACGGCCACCACGAGCAGCAGGCACGCCCCGAAGACCACGGCGGTCGCGCCGATGAGCAGTGCCGAGCCGACCATCAGCAGGCCCCGGTCTTCACCGGGCCCGCGCCAGCATGCCGTTGACCCGGTGGAGCAGCTCGCGGGGGCTGAACGGCTTGATGACGTAGTCGTCGGCACCCACGGCGAAGCCGGTGTCGACGTCGGAGTCGCGCGACTTGGCGCTCAGCAGGAGCACCGGCACGCCGGCGTGGTCGCTCTCGCGGATCTTGCGCAGCACGTCGATGCCCGACAGGCCCGGCATCATCACGTCGAGCACGGCCAGCTGCGGCGGGTCGGCGCAGAAGGCCTCCCACGCGCTGAGGCCGTCAGGCACCGCCTGCACGGCGAAGCCGGCCTGGGTGAGCTTGAACTCGACGAGATCGCGGATGTCCGCATCGTCATCGGCGACGAGGACGCGGATGGAGCTGGGGTCGGGCTCGCCGGCAGGCACGGACATGGCTCTCCATCGGAACGCAGGGTGTGAGTACGCAGTTTAGGAACAAACGACCCATCTGCGCTATTTCGCCACGGTATGGACGCGCCGAAGGGGGCGGAGCCGGCTGGCTCCGCCCCCTTCGGGTGTCGTCCGGTGACCCGGTTCGGTACCCGGGTCAGGACTCGTCGTCGAGCCTGGCGCTGCTCGTCTGCTGGATCTGCGTGAGGAACTCGTAGTTCGTCTTCGTCTTCCTCAGGCGGTCCATGAGCAGCTCGATGGCCTGCTGGGTGTCGAGGCCGCCGAGGACCCGACGCAGCTTCCACATGATCTTCAGCTCCTCGCTCGCGAGCAGGATCTCCTCGCGGCGCGTGCCCGAGCTGTTGATGTCGACGGCCGGGAAGATCCGGCGGTTGGCGAGCTCGCGGTTGAGGCGCAGCTCCATGTTCCCCGTGCCCTTGAACTCCTCGAAGATCACCTCGTCCATCTTCGAGCCGGTCTCGACGAGCGCCGTGGCGAGGATGGTCAGCGAGCCGCCGTTCTCGATGTTGCGCGCCGCCCCGAAGAACTTCTTCGGCGGGTAGAGCGCGGCCGAGTCGACGCCGCCGGAGAGGATCCGGCCGCTCGCGGGGGCCGACAGGTTGTAGGCCCGGCCCAGCTTGGTGATCGAGTCGAGGAGCACGACGACGTCGTGGCCGAGCTCGACGAGGCGCTTGGCGCGCTCGATGGCGAGCTCGGCGACCGTCGTGTGGTCCTCGGCCGGCCGGTCGAAGGTCGAGGCGATGACCTCGCCCTTGACCGCTCGCTGCATGTCGGTCACCTCTTCGGGCCGCTCGTCGACGAGGACGACCATGAGGTGGCACTCGGGGTTGTTCGTCGTGATGGCGTTGGCGAGGGTCTGCATGATCATCGTCTTGCCGGCCTTGGCCGGGGCGACGATGAGGCCGCGCTGGCCCTTGCCGATCGGGGCGACGAGGTCGATGATGCGCGTGGTCAGCACGTTCGGCTCGGTCTCGAGGCGGAGCCGCTGCTGCGGGTAGAGCGGCGTCAGCTTGCCGAACTCGACGCGCTTGGCCGCCTCCTCGGGCGTCGTGCCGTTGACGGTGTCGAGTCGCACGAGCGCGTTGAACTTCTGTCGGCCGACGTTGCCCGACGGCTGCTCGCCGTCGCGCAGCGCCCGCACGGCGCCGGTGACGGCGTCGCCCTTGCGCAGGCCGTTCTTCTTGACCATGCCGAGCGGGACGTAGACGTCGTTCGGCCCGGCGAGGTAGCCGGAGGTCCGCACGAAGGCGTAGTTGTCGAGCACGTCGAGGATGCCACCAACGGGCACGAGCACGTCGTCGTCACCGACCTGGACCTCGGAGTCGTTCCAGTCGCGCCCGCCCTCCTCGCGACCACGACCGCGCTTGCGGTCACGACTGCGCTGGCGGTTGCGGCTGCGCCGGCTGCCGCGCTCGTCGTCGTCGAAGCGCGAGGCGCCCGAGCGGTTCGCGTCGTCCTGGCGGTCGTGCGCCTCGTGCTGCTGGCGCTCGTCCTGGCCCCGGTCGTTCGAGCGCTCACCCTGCTGGCGCTCGTTCTGCTGGCGCTCGTTCTGCTGACGGTCCGACTGGCGGTCGTTCTGCTGGCGCTCGCCCTGCTGACGCTCCTGCTGGCGCTCGCCCTGCTGGCGCTCCTGCTGCCGGTCGCCCTGCTGACGCTCCTGCTGCCGGTCGCCCTGCTGACGCTCCTGCTGCCGGTCGCCCTGCTGACGCTCCTGCTGACGGTCAGCGCGACGCTCACCCTGCTGGCGGTCCTGCTGGCGGTCCTGCTGGCGGTCGCCGGAGCCGCGCTCCTCGCGACCGTCGTCGCGGCGCTCGGAGCGGCTCGGAGCGCTCTCGGCATCGCCTGCGGGCTCACCGGCGGGAGCAGCCTCGGCCGGCGCGGCGGTCGCCGCTCCGGCGGCGCGGCCGGCGCGTCGCCGTCCACGGGTGGGCGCAGCCTCACGTTCGGGCGCCGCTGCACCGGCCTCAGCGGTCGGGGCGGCAGCCTCGGTGGTCGCCGCGGCGGCCGGAGCGGCCTCCGCGCCGGCGGCCGCCGGGGCGCTCGCGCTGCCCGCCGCGCCCGGGGCGCCGGACGGGGCGGACGAGCCGCCCGACTGGCGGGCCTTGATGGCCTCGACGAGATCGCTCTTGCGCATCTTCGCCGTGCCCGTGATGCCCATGGACGTCGCAACGCCCTTGAGCTCGTCCAGCTTCATGGCCGACAGGCCTGAGAGCGGACGTGTGGTGGTTTCTGACACGAAGGATCCTTCCCCCTCGTTTGCGGCCCGGAACGGATCGTCGGGCCGGACTTGGACCAGCGCTGCTGGCCGTCTGGGACCCACGTCGGCGACGAACGCGCCAGAGGCAGGTGTCGACGGCCTCAGCGTGGGGGTGGTGCACCGGCCTGCGATGACGCGGCCTGTGGTGCGCCCTCAAGATACCACCCGGGGGCCACGGGACGTGCGAAGCGGGGCACGGTTTCGGCAGGTCAGGCGACGTGCACGGTCGCGCCGCGGCGGGGCACTCCCGGGGTCAGCCGCTCCCAGCGATCGGCGAGCGGGCCGGCCACGACGTCGGCGGCCGTGGACGTCGTCGTGAGCACGAGCACGCTCGGCCCCGCCCCCGAGACGACGGCGGCGTGGCCCCGGGCCCGCAGCCGGTCGACGAGCTCCATCGTGTGTGGGTAGGAGGGCCTGCGCGCCTCCTGGTGCAGCCAGTCCCGCGTGGCCGCGTGCAGGTGCGACGGATCGGCGGTCAGGGCGTGCACGAGCAGGGCGGCCCGACCCGCACCTGCCGCGGCGGCGGCGAGCGGGACGGTCGCCGGCAGCACGGCGCGCGCCGTCCGCGTGGCGAGCTGGGTCTCGGGGACGAAGACGACGACCTCCACCTCGGGGTGGGGGTCGATGCGCGCGGTGACGGTGCGCTCGTCGTGGTCGAGGCCGCTCGCATCGGGCATCCAGCTGACCGTGAGGCCGCCGAACACGCTGGCGGACGCGTTGTCGGGGTGTCCCTCGAGGGTGCTCGCCACGTGCGAGGCCAACCCGAGGTCGAGCTCGAGGGGACTGCCGGGAGCCGGCCACCCGGCATCCGTCCGCTCGGCGAATGACAACGAAAGGGCTTGCGCGGCAATGACGCCCGCGACGATGGCGGTGGCGGAGGAGCCGAGGCCACGACTGTGCGGCACGCCGTTCGACGCCTCGATGCGCAGGCCGTCCGGCGGCACGACCCCGAGGACGCGCCACGTGTGCTGCATCGTCGCGTGCACGAGGTGCCGCTCGTCGGTCGGCACGTCCGCGGCGCCCTCCCCGGCAACCTCGATGACGAGTCCCGCGGTGGCCGACGTCGTGACGACGTAGTCGTCCCACAGGCCGAGGGCGAGGCCGATCGAGTCGAAGCCCGGCCCGAGGTTCGCGCTGCTCGCCGGCACCCGCACGTGCACCGACCGGCCCGCGGGGACCGCGGGGACCTGGGTCACGGCCTCAGCCCTCGAGGCCGAGCGCCTGCGCGGCCGTGAACGCGTCGACGGAGACGCGGGTCGGCACGACCTCTCCCCCGTCGGCGGTGCGCAGGGCCCACTGCGGGTCCTTGAGCCCGTGGCCCGTCACGGTGCACACGATGCGCGCCCCCGGGGGCACGAGGCCCGCCGCGTGGCTCGCCAGCAGGCCGGCGACCGAGGCGGCCGAGCCGGGCTCGACGAAGACGCCCTCCTGCGACGAGAGGTAGCGGTGCGCATCGAGGATCTGATCGTCGGTGACCGCGTCGATGCGCCCGCCCGACTCGTCGCGCGCGGCGAGCGCCTGCTGCCACGAGGCCGGGTTGCCGATGCGGATCGCCGTCGCGACCGTCTCGGGGTGGTCGACGGGGTGCCCGAGCACGATCGGCGCGGCGCCGGCTGCCTGGAAACCCCACATCGCGGGCAGGTGCGTCGCCGGCCCCGCGGGGGCGTCGGTGACCGGCTCGGCGAGGTACTCGCGGTAGCCGCGCCAGTACGCGGTGATGTTGCCGGCGTTGCCGACCGGCAGGCAGTGGATGTCGGGGGCGTCGCCCAGCGCGTCGACCACCTCGAAGCTCGCGGTCTTCTGGCCCTCGATGCGCGCCGGGTTGACCGAGTTGACGAGCTCGACGGGATACGCCTCGGCCAGCTTGCGGGCGAGGGTGAGGCAGTCGTCGAAGTTGCCGTCGACCTGCAGCAGCGTCGCCCCGTGCGCGATGGCCTGGCTCAGCTTGCCCATGGCGATCTTGCCGTCCGGCACGAGCACGCCGCACGTCATGCCGGCCTTCGTCGCATAGGCCGCCGCCGACGCGCTCGTGTTGCCGGTGCTCGCGCAGATGACCGCCTTGGCGCCCTTGCGGGCGGCGACGCTGATGGCCGTGGTCATGCCACGGTCCTTGAACGAGCCGGTCGGGTTGAGACCCTCGAACTTGAGGTGGACCTCGGCGCCGACCCGCTCGGAGAGCTTCTCGGCGTGGATGAGCGGCGTGCCCCCCTCGTGGAGCGTGACGACCGGTGCACCCTCGAGCATCGGCAGGCGGTCGGCGTACTCGCGGATGACTCCGCGCCACTGGTGAGCCATCAGGAACCTTCCACACGCATGACGGAGTTGACGCCACGGACGACGTCGAGCGTGCGCAGTCGCTCGACCGTGGAGGAGAGGGCCGCGTCGCTCGCGGTGTGGGTGACGACGATGAGGTTGGCCCGGGCCGACTCGCCCGCGTGGGCGGGCACGAGCTGCTGGCGCACGGTCTCGATCGACACGTCGTGGTCGGCGAAGGCGGCCGCCACCTGGGCGAGCACGCCCGAGCGGTCCTCCACGTCGAGGCTGATGTGGTACCTCGTCTGCGCGTCGCCCATCGTGAGCACGGGCAGGTCGGCGTAGCTCGACTCCCCCGGCCCCAGGCCGCCGCCCACGCGGTGGCGGGCGACCGCCACGAGGTCGCCGAGCACGGCCGACGCGGTCGGGTCCCCGCCCGCACCCTTGCCGTAGAACATCAGCTCGCCCGCGGCGTCCGCCTCGACGAACACGGCGTTGAAGGCCTCGCGGACGCCGGCGAGGGGGTGCGAGCGCGGGATCATCGCCGGGTGCACGCGCACGCTCACGCCGCGCTCGCTGTGCTCGCAGATCGCGAGGAGCTTGACGACGGCGTCCATCTCGCGCGCGGCGGCGATGTCGGAGGCGGTCACCTCGGTGATGCCCTCGCGGTAGACGTCGGTGCCCGACACGCGGGTGTGGAACGCGAGCGAGGCGAGGATGGCCGCCTTGGCCGCGGCGTCGAAGCCCTCGACGTCGGCCGTCGGGTCGGCCTCGGCGTAGCCGAGCGCCTGGGCCTGCTCGACGGCGTCGGCGAAGCCGGCGCCCGTCGTGTCCATCTTGTCGAGGACGTAGTTCGTCGTGCCGTTGACGATGCCGAGCACCCGGCGCACCTCGTCGCCCGCGAGCGACTCGCGGAGCGGGCGCAGCAGCGGGATCGCGCCGGCGACGGCGGCCTCGTAGTAGAGGTCGACCCCGTGCCGGGCGGCCGCGTCGTAGAGCGCCGGGCCGTCCTCGGCGAGCAGCGCCTTGTTCGCGGTGACGACCGAGGCGCCGTGCTCCATGGCCCGCAGGATGAGCGACCGGGCCGGCTCGATGCCCCCGATGACCTCGACGACGACGTCGGCCCGGGTCACGAGCTCCTCGGCGTCGGTCGTGAACAGCTGCGGGTCGACGCCGAGGGCGGCCCGGTCACGGCCGGCCCGGCGCACGGCGATGCCGACGATAGAGAGCGGCGCCCCGACGCGGGCGGCCATGTCGTCGGCGTGCTCGGTGAGCAGCCGCGCGACGGCTCCGCCGACGACACCCGCCCCGAGCAGGGCGACGCGCAGGGGCTGGCGGTCATTCACGGCGCTGTCCACGTGCGAATCCTGCCGTCTGTCCGGGGAGTGGACGGCCATTGTTTCGCGATCCGGACATCCGTGGCGCAGGATCTGCAGTCGTCATCAGACGTCGAGGGCGAGCAGGTCGTCGATGGTCTCGCGCCGCACGATGACGCGGGCGACGCCGTCGCGCACCGCGAGGACGGGCGGGCGGGGGGTGTGGTTGTACTGGCTCGACAGCGACCGGCAGTAGGCGCCGGTGCCCGGCACGGCCACGAGGTCGCCCGGCGACACGTCGGCGGGCAGGAACTCGTCCTTGACGACGATGTCGCCGCTCTCGCAGTGCCGGCCGACGACCCGGGCGAGCACCGGGGCGGCCCCCGACGCGCGGTTGGCCAGGGTGCACGAGTAGTTGGCGTCGTAGAGGGCCGTGCGGACGTTGTCGCTCATCCCGCCGTCGACCGAGACGTAGACCCGCTCGGCGCCGCCGTCGAGCGCGACCGGCTTGACGGTGCCGACCTCGTAGAGCGTGAACGTCGTGGGCCCGGCGATCGCCCGGCCGGGCTCGATCGAGATGCGCGGCACGGCCACGCCCTCGGCGCGGCACTCGCGCTCGATGATGTCGGCCATGCCGGTGGCGAGGTGCCTCGGCGGGAGGGGGTCGTGCTCGGTCGTGTACGCGATGCCGAAGCCGCCCCCGAGGTCGAGCTCGGGCAGCTCCACGCCGAGCTCGCGCGCGATCTGCGTGTGCAGGCCGAGGATGCGCCGGGCCGAGACCTCGAAGCCCGACGTGTCGAAGATCTGCGAGCCGATGTGGCTGTGCAGGCCGAGGAGGCGGAGGGACTCCGGGTTGGCGATGATGCGCCGCGCCGCCTCGAAGGCGTGGCCGCCCGAGAGCGAGAGGCCGAACTTCTGGTCCTCGTGCGCCGTCGCGATGAACTCGTGCGTGTGCGCCTCGACGCCGACGGTGACGCGGATGAGCAGCGGGGCCACGACACCGAGCTCGCTCGCGACGGCCGCCACCCGCTCGATCTCGTCAAAGGAGTCGACGACGATGCGGCTCACGCCGTGCTCGAGGGCGGCGCGGATCTCGGCCACGCTCTTGTTGTTGCCGTGCAGGCCGATCCGCTCCCCCGGCAGCCCGGCGCGCACGGCCACGGCCAGCTCGCCGCCCGAGCACACGTCGAGGTGCAGCCCCTCGTCGTGCACCCACCTCGCCACCTCGGTGCAGAGGAAGGCCTTGCCCGCGTAGAACACGTCGGCGCCGCCGCACAGGCCGTCGAACACCTCGGCATACGTCTGCTTGAAATCCCTTGCGCGCGAACGGAAGTCGTTCTCGTCGATGACGTATGCCGGCGTGCCGAACTCGCGCGCCAGCTCGGTGACGGCGATGCCGCCGACGCTGAGCACGCCGTCGTCGCCGCGCGCCACGGACGACGCCCACAGCGAGGGCACGAGGGCGTTGACGTCGACGGGGGTGTGGAGCCACGCGGGGCCGCGATAGCCCTCCGCGTGCAGCGCTCCGGCTTCGTGTGCACGCATGCCTACATCCTCTCCGGGGCCGACGCGCCCACGCGGGCGAGTCCATTGCGCAAGACGATGCGCACCGTGTCGGCCAGGGCGAGCCGCGCGGCGTGCTCCGGCCGCACGGACTCGCCCGCGGCGAGCGGGCGCACCGGGTGGTCCCAGTCGTCGGCCAGGACGGCCAGGTCGGTCACGGCCCGCAGCTGCTGGGCGGGGTCGCCCTCGTGGGTGTGCAGGCGCTGCGGGAGGTCGGCGACCGCGACGAGCAGGTGGCGCTCGGTCACGTGGGCCAGCACGTCGAGTCGGGCCGAACCGCGGCGCTCCACGCCGGCCGCCTCGGCGGTGCGCACGAGTCGGCAGAGGCGGGCGTGCGCGAGCTGCGCCACGCGCACGGGGTCGCCGGGCGGGCGGCTGCCGGGCGTCTCGGCGAACTGATCCGGCCGGGGCGAGGACTCCTCGAGCGCGTAGTCGTCCTGCCGGGCCTGCACGAGCGCGATGACCGCCCCGCGCACGGTGTCCTCGAGCGTGATGGTGAGCAGCCCGCTCGGCGCCACCTCCACGCTCGCGACAGAGCGGTCGAGCGTCAGCCCCTGGGCGAGCACGCGCGCCAGGGCGAGGGGCGCGAGCCCCAGCGCCGGCGCCCACCGCTGTGCCACGGGCGTCACCCAGTCGGCGACGACACCGGCCGCACGCAGGTCGGTCGGCCGGAAGAGGGGCCCGTCGGGCGGCCCGGCCAGGGCGTGCTCGGGCAGGTCGCCGGCCCGGACCGCGCGCTCGACGACCCCGACCAGCAGGGCCCGCAGCTGCTCCGGCGTCATGCCCGCGAGTCTAGGAGCCGGGCGCTCCCCCGCACCCCGGGGGTGATTGAGCGATCGGGCACCACTGCTGCTAATCTCACCGAGCGCACGCAAGTGCGAGCCGCCCCCGTAGCTCAGGGGATAGAGCACCGCCCTCCGGAGGCGGGAGCGCAGGTTCGAATCCTGCCGGGGGCACCCTGTGGTGTCGCACGACATCGGAATGAGCCGGACCCACGGAATGTGGGTCCGGCTCATTCGTCGTGTGGCGCAGGCGGCCGGGCGGCGTGGCGCTCAGGCCACCGGGGCGATCACCAGCCAGAATCGTTCCGGCGCCTCGACGTGGATGGAGCGGCCGACGTCTGCCAGGGGAAGCCTGATGTCCGCTGCAGCCGAACCGGTGCATACGCTGCTGATCAGCACCGCCCCGTCACCCGTGACGGTGTACCGCCCTGGCCCCTGACAGTTGACCGTGACGAATGCGTCCGACGCGCCTGCAGCGTCGAGCGCGAGGGTGGCCGAGGCAACGCCCTGTGCGGACAGCAGGGGCTTCGGCCCCACCGCCGGGCCGTGCTTGGCAGCCAGGGCCTCCATCGGGTCGCTGAGCGGCTCGGCGGAGCCCACCGGGCGGGATGCCCCCGCAACAGCTCCAGAGGGTGTCGTCACTGGACCCGGCCTCCCAGCCACGGGTCCGCCGTCTCCATCTCGGGGCGACCCGGTGGCGCTGCACCCGGATGCCCCCAGGACGGCCGTGAGCACCAGGGCGCCGCCTCGTCGTCGCCATCGCAGGGTTCGGATCCGCGCAGGACGGTCTGCAGCCCCGGTCTGCTCGACCGGGGCTGCAGCATGCGTCGTCAGGAGCACCGGCGACTCAGGAGTGGGTGAACTGGATGGCGCTGGTGTTGCCCACGATCGAGCCGGTCTTGACGGTCTTCACGTTGCACGGCGCCACGATGGTCTTCTTGATGTAGTTCACCTTGTACGCGTGGTGGCCGGCCTCGATCCATCCGGTCGACTGGGACGACGGGACCTTCCAGGAGTAGGAACGCGTCACCGAGCTCGTCCAGTCCTTCTTGATGGTGACGCCCACGGAGACACTCGCCTTGGCGAAGATCACGCCGGCCTCCGCCGAGGTCGTTCCCGTGATCGAGCCTCCCGTCGTCACGGACTCCCCGAGGGAGATCGTGAGGGTGCCGCCGCTCCGTCCGTAGGTCCGGGTGTCACGGTCGCCACGGTAGGTCGGGGACTGCGTCGTGGAGTAGTAGACGTTGCCGACCTCGGCACAGGCGGCGTAGCTGGACGGTGCCGTCACGACGGCCGCCGCAGGAACCGCGAGCACCAAGGTGATTCCCTTGGCCACCAGGCCTTGACGCGAAGCAATGCGAACGTCCACGAGTTTCCCCTGTCTGGTAACGCCTCGACTCCGGGCGAGCCGGGCACGGCTCATCCTGACGAGGCACGTATCGAGTGTCAATGACCCGGACCTCCCGTGCTTCGTCGTCACCACCGTCCCGTTCGTACGCCCGCGGTCGCTGTGGCGGCCACACGGTTTCGATGGGTCGTGGCGCGGGGACGTGCGGCCCTCGCCGCTCGCCCCGGGATCCGTCGCGTCTGCCACAGTGGCGAGGTGCTCATCTCCAAGCCGGTCGCCGAGGGCATCCGCGCCGGCAGCGTCACCCAGGCCTTCCGCCGCTGGGACACGCCCCGCGTCACGGTCGGCGGCACCCAGCTGACCTCGGCCGGGCTCGTCCGGTTCGACGCCGTGACCACCGTCCGCGACCCGGACCGCCTCACCGAGCGCGACGCCCGCAGGGCGGGGCTACGCGACCTCGCGGCGCTGCAGAAGGCACTCGCCCCCTCGACCCGCGCACCGTCAGCGCGAGGGGGCCGAGGGGGCGACACCATCTTCCGCATCCGCCTCAGCTGGGTCGGCGAGGACCCGCGGATCGCCTTGCGCGAGAAGCTTCCCGACGACGACGAGCTGACCGACCTGCAGCGGCGGCTGGGCCGGCTCGACGCCCGGCCCAGCGGTCCGTGGACGCGCGAGATCCTCGAGTGGATCAGGGACCACCCCCACGTCGTCTCGAAGGAGCTCGCGGCCGAGCGCGGCGTCGAGCTGCTGCCGATGAAGGTCGACATCCGCAAGCTCAAGGCGCTCGGCCTGACGATCAGCCACGACGTCGGCTACGAGCTCTCACGACGGGGCGCGGCCTACCTCACGTGGCTCGCCGACGCCGACCGCGCGTGACGCGGGCGGCCGTCGCCGGCATACGCGGTCAGCGCTGCGTGCTGTCGGTGACCTCGCCGACGAGCTCCTCGAGCACGTCCTCGAGGAAGACGACGCCGGTCACCTCGCCGTCGTCGTCGATGACCCGCGCGAGGTGCGAGCCGGTCAGCTGCATGGTGGCGAGCACGTCCTCGACCTCGTCACCGGCGCGGACGGTGGCGAGGCGCCGCACCCGCTTGGGCGGGATCGGCTCGTCGTGCCGCTCGTCGTCGGCGTAGAGCACGTCCTTGAGGTGGAGGTAGCCCGCGATGTCGCCGGCCGCGTCGCGCACCGGGTAGCGGGAGAAGCCCTGCTTGGCCACGAGCCGCTCGATGTCGGACGGGGTCGCCCCCAGCTGCACCGTCGTGAGGGCGTGCACGTCGAGCGCGACGTCGCGGGCGAGCTTGTCGGAGAACTCGAGGGTCTTGGCCACGAGCCCGTGGCGCTCCTCCTCGATGAGGCCCTCACGGCGCGACTCGCCGACGATGTGGGCGACCTCCTCGACCGTGAAGGCCGAGGTGATCTCGTCCTTGGGCTCGACGCCGAAGAGGCGCACGAGGGCCTTCGCGATCGTCTCCATGGCGTGGATGATCGGGCGCAGGGCGCTCGCGATGAAGAAGAGCGGCGGCACGAGGACGAGCGCCGCCCGGTCGGGTCCGGCGATGGCGAGGTTCTTGGGGATCATCTCGCCGACGACGACGTGCAGGTACGACACGATGAGCAGCGCGAGCGCGAGCGCCACCCCGCTCGCCCACGCGTCGCCGAGGCCCCAGGCATGGAAGACGGGCTCGAGCAGGTGGTGCAGGGCCGCCTCGGCGAGGGCACCGAGGCCCACCGAGCAGACGGTGATGCCGAGCTGCGCGGTCGCGAGCATCGAGCCGAGCCGTTCGAGGGCGAGCAGGCACGACACGGCCCGCTTGCTGCCGGCGTCGGCGAGCGGCTCGAGCGACGACCGGCGCACGGCCATGGCCGCGAACTCGGCACCGACGAAGAAGGCGTTGCCGAGGAGCAGCAGCACCGAGACGACGTAGACCCAGCCCCCGCTCACGACCGCTCCCCCGTCGTCACGTCGTCACGGGACGCGGCGGCACCGGCCTCCGGCGCGGGCGTCGTCGACGGCAGCGAGTCGGGGTCCGGCACGAAGCGCAGCCGGTCGACGCGCCGCCCCTCCATGCCGACCACGTGGATGCGCCAGCCGGGCACCTGCACGACGTCGCCGACGACCGGCACCCGGCCGAGGCTCGTCATGACGAAGCCGCCCATCGTCTCGTAGGTCGACCCGTCCGGCACCTCCGCGTCGAACGCGTCGCGCACCTCGTCGGGCCGCCACAGGCCCGGCACGGTCCACGAGCCGTCGACGAGCTCGCGCCCGCCCTGGCGGCTGCGGTCGTGCTCGTCGGACACCTCGCCGACGATCTCCTCGACGACGTCCTCGAGCGTCACGATGCCGGAGGTGCCGCCGTACTCGTCGACGACGACGGCCATCTGGAAGCCGCCCTCGCGCAGCTCGCGCAGGAGCGGGTCGAGCCGGATCGTCTCGGGCACGACGAGGCGGTCGGACATGAGCGCCGACACGGGCACGTCCTTGCGGCGCTCGTGCGGCACGGCCATGGCCTTCTTGACGTGCACGACCCCGTCGATGTCGTCCCAGTCGTCACCGAGCACCGGGAAGCGGGAGTGGCCGGTGCGCCGCGAGAGCCGCAGCACGTCGTCGGCCGACTCGTCGCGGTGGATGCCGGTGCAGCGCACGCGCGGCGTCATGACGTCGTCGGCGGTGCGCTCCCCGAAGCCGAGCGAGCGGGTCAGCATCCGGGCGGTCGTGACGTCGAGGGTGCCGGCCTCGGCCGAGCGCTGCACGAGGCTCGCGAGCTCCTGGGGGGTGCGCGCGCCGGAGAGCTCCTCCTGGGGCTCGATGCCGAGCGTACGCAGGAAGCCGTTGGCCGAGCCGTTGAGCACGACGATGAGCGGCTTGGCCATGACGGCGAAGATGCGCACGGGCAGCGCGACGACCTTGGCCGTCGCGAGCGGCGCCGAGATGCCGAGGAACTGCGGCAGCAGCTCGCCGAAGACCATGGAGAAGACCGTCGCCAGCAGGAGGGCGAGCGCGCTCGAGACCGCCTCGACGGCGCCCGTGCCCAGCCCGAGCCCCTCGAGCGGCCCGGAGACGAGGACGCCGATGGAGGGCTGGGCGAGGTAGCCGACGACGAGGGTGGTGATCGTGATGCCCACCTGCGCGGCCGACAGCTGCGTCGAGAGCTGCTTGAGCGACTGGAGCACGACGCGGGCGCGCGAGTCGCCCTCGTCGATCGCGCGCTGGACGGTGGGCCGGTCGATGGCGACGAGCGAGAACTCCGCGGCGACGAACACGGCGGTCGCCGCCGTCAGCAGGACGGCGCCGAGGACGAGGAGCCACTCGGTCACCGGTGCGCCCGCCGTCCGGCCTCGTGGTCGTGGGAGGAGGTCATGGTGGGCCCACTATAGGGAGCGCGCCGTGGGCCCGGCCGGGTCGCCCGCCGAGGACGTCTGCCGTGTGGTTGAGTTGACGTCAACGAGGCCCCTCCCGCTCGGGGAGGGACGAGCGAGGGAGCACGGGAGATGGGCGCACGACCCGACGTCGCCGGGCACATCGAGGTGCGGGGGCTGACCAAGCGATTCGGGTCCTTCACGGCCGTCGACGGGCTCGACTTCGACGTCGAGCCCGGCCGCATCACCGGCTTCCTCGGCCCGAACGGCAGCGGCAAGACGACGACCCTGCGCATGCTCCTCGGCCTCGTCCGCGCGAGCGACGGCACCGCGACCATCGACGGCCGCCGCTACGTCGACATCCCGAACCCGCTCACCGTCGTCGGCTCCGCCCTCGAGGCGACGAACTTCCACCCCGGCCGCACCGGGCGCAACCATCTGCGCGTGCAGGCGGCCGTCGCCGGCGTGCCGGACACCCGCGTCGACGAGCTGCTCGAGCTCGTCGGCATCCCCGCCGCGGCGCGCAAGCGGGCGGGCGGCTACTCGATGGGCATGCGCCAGCGCCTCGGCCTCGCCGGCGCGCTCCTCGGCGACCCGCGCGTCATCATCCTCGACGAGCCCGCCAACGGCCTCGACCCCGAGGGCATCCGCTGGCTGCGTGGCTTCCTGCGCCACCTCGCCGACGAGGGGCGCACCCTGCTCATCTCGAGCCACATGCTCTCGGAGGTCGAGCAGACGGTCGACGACGTCGTCATCATCGCCAACGGCCGCCGGGTGGCCCAGGGCACCGTCGCCGACCTGCGGGGCGACGCGACGGCATACGTGCGCACCTCCGACCCCGACCGGCTCGCCGACGCCCTGCGGCAGCGGGGGCTCACGGTCGTCGCCAGCGGCGCGGGCCTGCGCGTCACGACCGAGGACCTCGCCGTCGTCGGCGACATCGCGCACGCGAGCGACGTCGCGGTGCACGAGCTGCGGAGCGAGCAGACCCACCTCGAGGAGCTCTTCTTCAACCTCACCGAGACCGAGGCGAACCGCAACCGCAACCTCGGCAACCTCGCCGGCGGCCTCGTCGGTGACCTCGGTGGCGACGTGCCGGCCGGGGCGCCCGCGCCGACCGGTCCGCCCGTCGACCTCCCGCCCCCGAACCGCGAAGGGAGCCGGCCGTGAACCTGTGGACCCGCGCCGTGCGCGCCGAGCTGCGCAAGCTCTTCACCACCCGGCTGTGGTGGGGCATGGCGATCGCCGTGCTGCTGAGCGGCGCCGCCTTCGCCCTCCTCTTCGCCTTCGTCTTCACCAGCGCCGCCGTCGAGGGCCCCCAGGGCGCAGGCGCCCCGACCACCGACGGCGCGCTCGCGAAGTCGGTCTTCACCGGCGGCCTGCAGATCGGCTACCTGCTCACGCTGTCGGTCGGGGTGCTGACGATCGGGTCGGAGTACCGCCACCAGACGATCACCGCGACCTTCCTCGCCGTGCCGCGCCGGGTGCGCGTCATGACCGCGAAGGTGGCCGCGCTGCTCGTCATCGGCGCCTTCTACGGCGTGCTCTCGCTCGCCGGTGCGGTCGGGGCCGGCTCGCTCGCGCTCTCGGCCAAGGGCCACGCGCCGTTCGCCGACAGCACGATCTGGCGCACCCTCGCCCTGTCCCTGCTCGTGCTCGGGCTCTGGGCGCTCATCGGACTCGGCGCCGGCATCCTCATCCCGAACCAGGTGGCCGCGCTGCTCATCTCGGTCGCCGTCGCCTGGATCGTCGAGCCGGTGCTCGGACTCGTGCTCGCCCTCACCGACTGGGGCAAGAGCGTCTCGCCCTACCTGCCGAGCCGGGCGACGACGGCGATGCTCGACACGTCGACGGGCGGCTTCGACAACCAGCCCGTCGCCCAGCTCTCCTGGTGGGCCGGCGCCCTCGTGCTGACGGCGTATGCCGTCGTCATGGCCGGTCTCGGCACGTGGCGCACCGTGCGCGCCGACATCAGCTGACGCGTCCGCTTCGTCCCGTTCCGGGGTTTTCCCGCCCGGACCGTGCCGGCCACGTCGGCAGGCCCACGGTCCCCGCCACCGAACGTGACGAACGCCTCCTGCCGACGCGGGTTCGACATCCGAGCCCTCGTCCGGTATCAGCACGCGGAGGGCTAGGCTTGACCCCTGTATACGCAGGAGTCGCTCCCCAGCCAACGAAAGAGGCGCATTCGCCGTGTCCGATCAGTCCACGTCCGGTGACCCGATTGCAGCATTCGGGCCGAACGAATGGCTCGTCGACGAGCTCTACCAGCAGTACCTGACCGACAAGTCGTCGGTCGACAAGGCCTGGTGGGGGTTCTTCGAGGACTACCGGCCGGGTGAGGCTGACGCGAGTGCGACCCCGCGTCGCACGGCCCCGGCGCCGACGGCCGCCCCCGCGGGCAGCACGGCCAACGGGACCGCGAACGGCAGCGCGAACGGCAGCGCCGGCGCCGACACGAAGAGCGCGCCCGCGCCCGAGGCGAAGGTCGCCCCTGCCCCCGCCGCGAAGGCCGCTCCGGCCCCTGCCGCGAAGGCGGCTCCTGCCGCGAAGAGCGAGGCTGCTCCGGCCGCGAAGACCGAGGCCCGGCCGACCGAGGCGAAGCCGGCCGATGCGGAGACGCCGAAGCCGCGTGACATCCCGGCCGTCAAGGGCACCGGCCCGGTCAACGAGGACGTCGTGTCGCCCCTGCGTGGCGCCTCCTCGCGGGTCGTGGCCAACATGGAGGTCTCCCTCACGGTCCCGACGGCCACGAGCGTGCGCGCCGTGCCGGCCAAGCTGCTCATCGACAACCGCGTCGTCATCAACAACCACCTCGCCCGCTCGCGCGGCGGCAAGGTCAGCTTCACCCACCTCATCGGCTACGCCATGGTCAAGGCCCTGGCGATCATGCCGGAGATGAACAACGGCTTCACCGAGAAGGACGGCAAGCCCGCCCTCGTGCAGCCGGCCCACGTCAACTTCGGCCTCGCCATCGACCTGCAGAAGGACGACGGCAGCCGCACGCTCGTCGTGCCGTCCATCAAGTCGGCCGAGGAGATGGACTTCGTCCACTTCTGGACCGCCTACGAGGACATCGTGCGCAAGGCCCGCGGCAACAAGCTGACGGTCGAGGACTTCCAGGGCACGACGATCTCGCTGACCAACCCCGGCGGCATCGGCACCGTGCACTCGGTCCCGCGCCTCATGAAGGGCCAGGGCGCCATCATCGGCGTCGGCTCGCTCGACTACCCGGCCGAGTGGCAGGGCGCGAGCCACGAGACGCTCAACAAGAACGCCGTGAGCAAGATCCTCACGCTCACCTCGACCTACGACCACCGGATCATCCAGGGCGCCCAGAGCGGCGACTTCCTGCGGATCATCCACCAGCTCCTCCTCGGCGACAACCGCTTCTACGACGAGATCTTCGAGTCGCTGCGCATCCCCTACGAGCCGGTCCGCTGGATCCAGGACATCGACTCCTCGCACGACGACGACATCAACAAGGTCGCCCGCGTGCAGGAGCTCATCCACGCGTACCGCGTGCGTGGCCACCTGATGGCCGACACCGACCCGCTCGAGTACAAGCAGCGCCGCCACCACGACCTCGACGTCACGACGCACGGCCTGACCCTGTGGGACCTCGACCGCACGTTCGCCACCGGCGGCTTCGGCGGCTACCCGTTCCTCAAGCTGCGCAAGATCCTCGGCATCCTGCGTGACTCGTACTGCCGCACCGTCGGCATCGAGTACATGCACATCCAGGACCCCGAGCAGCGCAAGTGGATCCAGAACAAGGTCGAGCGGCCCTACGAGAAGGCCAACCGCGACGAGCAGATGCGCATCATGCGCCGCCTCAACGCCGCGGAGGCCTTCGAGACCTTCCTGCAGACGAAGTTCGTCGGGCAGAAGCGCTTCTCCCTCGAGGGCGGCGAGTCGGTCATCGCCCTGCTCGACCGCATCCTCGTGCGGTCGGCGAGCGACAGCCTCGACGAGGTCTGCATCGGTATGCCGCACCGCGGGCGCCTCAACGTGCTCGCGAACATCGCCGGCAAGTCGTACGGGCAGATCTTCCGCGAGTTCGAGGGCACCCAGGACCCCAAGTCGGTGCAGGGCTCCGGCGACGTCAAGTACCACCTCGGCACCGAGGGCCAGTTCGTCTCCGAGGACGGCAGCAAGACCAAGGTCTACCTCGCGGCGAACCCGAGCCACCTCGAGGCGGTCAACCCGGTGCTCGAGGGCATCGTGCGCGCCAAGCAGGACCGGCTCAACCTCGCCGGCGAGTCGTTCACCGTGCTGCCCGTGCTCATGCACGGCGACGCGGCCTTCGCCGGCCAGGGCGTCGTGGCCGAGACCCTCAACCTCTCGCAGCTGCGCGGCTACCGCACCGGCGGCACGATCCACATCGTCATCAACAACCAGGTCGGCTTCACGACGTCGCCGAGCAGCTCGCGCTCGTCGGTCTACTCGACCGACGTCGCACGGATGATCCAGGCGCCGATCTTCCACGTCAACGGCGACGACCCCGAGGCCTGCGTGCGCGTGGCCGAGCTCGCCTACGAGTTCCGCCAGGAGTTCAACAAGGACGTCGTCATCGACATGGTGTGCTACCGCCGCCGCGGTCACAACGAGGGCGACGACCCGTCGATGACGCAGCCGCTCATGTACAACCTCATCGAGGCCAAGCGGTCCGTGCGCAAGCTCTACACGGAGTCGCTCATCGGGCGCGGCGACATCAGCGTCGAGGACGCCGAGGCCGCGCTGCGCGACTACCAGCAGCAGCTCGAGCGCGTCTTCATCGAGACCCGCGAGGCGAAGAAGGCGGCCGCGGCCGAGGCGGCCGCCGCCGCCACGGACGGCGACTCCGACGCCCCCGACAACGCCGGCCTCGAGCGGCCGACCGCCCAGGTCGAGGACGACGTCGCGCCGTCGCGCTCGGCCACCGAGACCGGCGTCCCGGCCAGCGAGATCGTGCACATCGGCGAGACCTTCGCGAACCCGCCCGAAGGCTTCACGATCCACCCGAAGCTCAAGCAGCTGATGGACAAGCGCGCCCAGATGGTCCACGACGGCGGCATCGACTGGCCGATGGCCGAGCTGCTCGCCTTCGGCACCCTGCTCAAGGAGGGCACGCCGATCCGCCTGGCCGGCCAGGACAGCCGCCGCGGCACCTTCGTCCAGCGCCACGCCGTGCTCATCGACAAGGACACGGCGGAGGAGTGGACCCCGCTGCTCTACCTCGGCGAGGGCCAGGCCCGCTTCTGGGTCTACGACTCGCTGCTCTCGGAGTACGCCGCGATGGGCTTCGAGTACGGCTACTCCGTCGAGCGCCCCGACGCGCTCGTGCTGTGGGAGGCCCAGTTCGGCGACTTCGGCAACGGCGCCCAGACGATCGTCGACGAGTTCATCTCCAGCTCGGAGCAGAAGTGGGGCCAGCGCAGCTCGGTCGTGCTGCTCCTCCCCCACGGCTACGAGGGCCAGGGACCCGACCACAGCTCGGCGCGCATCGAGCGCTACCTGCAGCTGTGCGCGGAGAACAACATGACCGTCGCCTACCCGTCGACCGCGGCGAGCTACTTCCACCTGCTCCGCCGGCAGGCCTACGCCCGCCCGCGCACGCCGCTCGTCGTCTTCACCCCGAAGTCGATGCTGCGCAGCAAGGCCGCGGCCAGCCCGGTCGAGGCCTTCACGGCGGGCGGCTTCCGGCCCGTCCTGCCCGACCACGAGGGCGCCACGAAGGACGTCACCCGTGTGCTGCTCGCGAGCGGCAAGGTCGTGCACGAGCTCGACGCCGAGCGCGAGAAGCGCGGCGACACCTCGACCGCGATCATCCGCGTCGAGCAGCTCTACCCGATCCCCGAGCAGGAGATCGTCGACGCCGTCGCGAAGTACCCCGGCGCCGAGCTCGTGTGGGTCCAGGACGAGCCGCGCAACCAGGGTGCGTGGCCGCTCATGGCGCAGTGGCTGCACGAGGACCTCTGCGACCTCGGCGAGACCCGGCCGTGGCGGGTCGTGGCCCGCAAGGCCTCGGCGTCGCCGGCCACCGGGTCGTCGAAGAAGCACGCGGTCGAGCAGGCCGAGCTGATGGATCGTGCCTTCGGTCGCTGACCGACGCCGACCGACGCCGACGGATGCCGTCCGTCCGGCCAGACGGGCCGCAACCGTGAGGGGCCCCGCCACGACGGCGGGGCCCCTCACGCGTTCCCCCGGCCCGCTCCCGGGGCGCCTGCACCGGGCGTGCCGACGGTCGCGATAGCCTCGCTACGTGTACTTCACCGACAGGGGCATCGAGGAGCTGGCGGCTCGCCGCGGCGAGGAGGAGGTCACGCTCTCGTGGCTCGCCGACCAGCTGCGCACGTTCGTCGACCTCAACCCGGAGTTCGAGGTGCCGGTCGAGCGACTCGCGACGTGGCTCGCCCGACTGGACGACGACGAGGACTGAGCACGTGAGCGACCGCAACGACCGCACCAGCGGCACGAGAAGCACCGACCGCACCCCCACCGGGGAGATCCCCCGCGAACCGTACGGCGTCGGTCCGGCCTACCCGTCCTCGCACACCCAGTTCATCGACGAGGCGCCCACCCGCGCCGGCCGGTACGCCGCCGCCGAGCCCGCCGGCACGCCCACGGTGGGCGTCCCGACCGCGTCCGGCGCGCCCCGGGCGGCCGCGAGCGGCGCCACGGGAGCCGCGGGCGACGACCCCTACTACGCGCCCAGCGCCGAGCTGACCGTCTCGGACGGCGTGCGCGACGTCGGCATGATCTTCCTCGGCTCCTCGATGACCGCCGGCTACGGGGACCCCAAGGGGCTCGGCTGGGTGGGCCGCGTCGTGGCCCGCACGCAGCACCCCGACCTCGACCTGACGGCATACAACCTCGGCGTGCGGGGCAACACCTCCGGCGACGTCGTGGCCCGCTGGAACGCCGAGTGCCACCCGCGCTGGGCGGGACGCGGCGAGCGCCGGCTCGTGCTCTCCGTGGGCACGAACGACCTCGTGTCGGGGCTGACGATGGCGCGCTCGCGGCTCAACCTCGCCAACGTGCTCGACGAGGCCACGAACGCCGGCATCGGCGTCTTCGTCGTCGGCCTCACCCCGACGCTCGACGACGAGCTCAACCGGCGCATCGAGGCCCTCGCCGAGGCCCAGGCCGACGTCTGCGCGCGCCGCGGCATCACCTACGTCGACTGCTACCGGCCGCTCGCCACGCACGACCAGTGGATGGCCGATCTCGCGGCGAGCCCCGACCGCGTGCACCCCGGCCAGGCCGGCTACGGCCTCATCGCGTGGCTCGTGCTGCACAACGGCTGGAACGACTGGCTCTCGCTCAGCTGACGACGTCGGTGGCCCGGCGGCCCGGTGCCGCGACGGCCGCCACGATGCTCGCCAGGGCGACGGCGGCCACGCCGAGCGCCACGGGCGTGCGGTCGGACTCGTGGAGCGACCACGCGACGGGCAGCAGGAGGGCGTTCCAGAGCACCGTCGGGGTGCGCGCCCAGTCCGAGGCACGGGCCCAGGCACGGGCGAGCACGAGCAGGGCGGCGCCGAAGACGAGGATGAGCACGCCGGAGGTCGCGGCGCGGGTCAGGTCGTCTGTGGCGCCGGTCACCATCTCGTAGACGTAGAAGCCGGCGAAGCCGAGCACCACGAGTGCCTCGAGGAGCGTGAGCAGGCCTGCGGCACGGTGCGATCCGCGGACCTCTCGGGTCTGGGACGTCGGTTCTTCCACCCCGTCACCCTACCGATCCGCGGCGCTCGACCGGCCGCGGACCGTCGCCGCGCGCGCCACGGCCGCTGAGGTATGGAACTGGGAGCCGTCTGCCGATAGACTCAATCCTTGGTGTGATCGGCTCCCGCGCGTTGAACACGGACATGGATCCCGTCACACTCGATCATGGACGGCGGCGCGTACGGAACAACTTCGTGCGCGTTTCCGTTGGTCAGGGGGCATCCCCCGTGACCCACGGCCCATGACCAGGCTCCGACAACGACGATGGCGCCCGAGAACATGCACCGCGACCGATACCCGAACGTCGGTGCCGAACCACATACATGAAGGAGCACGATCCATGGATTGGCGCGACCGCGCTGCCTGCCTGGAGGCCGATCCGGAGCTGTTCTTCCCGATCGGGAACACCGGCCCGGCCATCCTGCAGATCGAAGAGGCGAAGGCCGTGTGCCGGACCTGTCCGGTCATCGACACCTGCCTCAAGTGGGCCCTGGAGACCGGGCAGGACGCCGGCGTCTGGGGTGGCCTCTCCGAGGACGAGCGCCGAGCCCTGAAGCGCCGCAACGCGCGGGCCCGCCGCGCCGGCTGACGCTCCACCGACCTGCACCACCGTCCGCGAGCCCGGTGACCGACCACGGTCGCCGGGCTTTTGGCTGCCCGGGGAGGCCGCGGGCGCTCAGGTGAGGGGGCGCAGGACCGCGGTGAAGCGGGCCCGTGTGCCGTGCGGGCTCACCGGCTCCCAGGTGATGCGTCCCTGGAGGTCGGCGACGAGGGACTGCACGATCTGCGTGCCGAGCCCGCTGCCGGGCCGGCGGGCGGGGTCGATGCCCGCACCGTCGTCCTCCACCGACACGGCGAGCACCGACTGGCCCCGGTCGTCGGTCTCGCGGCCGATGCGCAGCCGCACCTGACCTCCCGCGTCGCCCAGGCCGTGCTCGATGGCGTTCTGCACGAGCTCGTTCATGATCATCGCGAGCGAGGTCGCGTCCTCGGCCCGCAGCCGCCCGAACGACCCCTCCGTCGCCGTGTGCACCGCCGCCCCGTTCGAGGACACCTCGACGACGGCGTTGAGGCCGCGCTGGACGATCGGGTCGAAGTCGACGGTCTCGTCGACCCCCTGGCTCAGCTGGTCGTGGACCATCGCGATCGTGCCGACGCGGCGCTCGGCCTCGGCCAGCGCGGCCCGCGCCTCGCCGTCGGGCAGGCGCCGGGCCTGGAGACGCAGCAGCGCGGCCACCGACTGCAGGTTGTTCTTGACCCGGTGGTGGATCTCGCGGATCGTCGCGTCCTTCGTCAGCAGCTCGCGCTCGCGGCGGCGCAGCTCGCCGACGTCCCGCAGCAGCACGATCGCCCCGAAGCGCTGACCGGCCTCGGTGAGCGGGATGGCCCGCATCGAGACGGTGGTGCCGCCCGCCACGACCTCGGTGCGCCACGGCTGGCGGCCCGTGACGACGAGCGGCAGCCCCTCGTCGACCGGCGACGCGTCCCGCAGGTTGTCGGTGACGATCTGGGCCAGGCTGGCGCCGACGACCTCGCCGAGGTGGCCGAGCCGGTGCAGCGCGGACACCGCGTTGGGGCTCGCGTAGGTCACGACCCCGTCGACGTCGAGTCGGATGACGCCGTCGCCGACCCGCGGGGCCCCGCGGCGCAGTCCCGTCGGGGCGCTGCTGTGCGGGAACTCCCCCCCGGTCACCATGCGGCACAGCGCGTCGGCGGTCGCGAGGTACGTCAGCTCGAGCCGGCTCGGGGTGCGGGTGGTCCAGAGGTTCGTGTGCCGCGTGAGGACGGCCACCACGTGCCCGCCCCGCACGACGGGGATGTACTCCTCCCGCACCGACTGGTCGGGCCCGTGCTCGTGGGTGACGGTCACCTGGCGCACCCGGAGGATGCGCTGCTCGGCCGCCGCCTCGTCGAGCAGGTCACGGGTGCGGGCGGGGTCGGCCGCGCGGCCCACCTGGTCCTCGACGAAGACGAGCTGGCCGGTCGTCGGCCGCACGTGCGCCACGGCCTCCCACCGGTCGGTCACGGTGCGCACCCACAACACGAGGTCGGCGAACGAGAGGTCCGCCACGAGCTGCCAGTCGCCGACGAGCAGCTGGAGCCACTCGACGTCGTGGTCGGGCAGGTCGGTCCGACCCCGCAGGAGCTCGCTCAGTGTCGCCACGGCACGAGCCTAATCGGGCGCGTCGACCGTCCCGGCGTCCGGCCCCGATGACACGGCGGCCGGCAGCACGGCGGCCGGCCCCCGGGACACGGGGGCCGGCCGGCCGGTCGCGCGGTGCCTGCCTATCGGGAGCCGGACTTCTTCGCCGGGGCCTTCTTGGCGGCGGCCTTCTTCGCAGGGGCCTGCTTCGCGGGGGCCTGCGTCGCCGGGGCTGAGGCCCCGGTGGCCGGCGCGGTCGTCGCCTTCGCAGCCGACGCCTTCTTGGCCGACGCCTTCCTGGCCGGTGCCTTCTTCGCCGCCCTCTTCGCCGTCCCGTTCGACGACGACCCGTTCGACGACATCCCCTTCGACGGCGACCCGTTCGAGGGCACGGGCACCTCCCCCGGGGCCGCGACGGTCGACGTCGCCGGCCGGGTCACCGTGCGCAGCGTGCGCAGGGCGACCGACAGCGCAGCGATGCCGGCGTGGCTCATCCGCTCGATGCCACCGAGCGCGGCACGAGCCCGGCCCAGCGCGTCCGCGTTGAGCTCCGACCACTCCTGCAGCCGGGCCTCGGGCGCGCGCGCGGAGCCGGTCACCTCGAGCACCGAGCGGGTCAGGCTCTCGAGCACGGCGTAGAGGTCGTCGCGCAGGGCGCCACGGGCCATCGCGTCCCAGCGGTCGTCACGCGGCAGCGCCGTGACGCGCGTCAGCATCGCGTCGATCGAGAAGGTCTCGGAGGTGAGGAAGTAGAGCGCGACGACGTCGCCGAGCTGCTCCCCCGCGTCCTCCGCGATCTCGATGCAGTCGAGGAGCGAGTAGGTGTCGAGCAGCGAGGCCGCGCCGAGGGCGAGCTCGTCCGGGATGCCCTTGCCCTCGAGCTCGCGGGCCCGTCGCGTCAGGCGCGTGCGCTCGGTGCCCTGGAGCAGCTCGGGCAACCGGTCGGCATACGCCCGGATGCCGGGACCGAAGCGCGCGACCTCGGCCGCGATGTCGAGGGTCGCCGGCCGCGACGTGAGGAACCACCGCACGGAACGGTCGATGAGACGGCGGAACTCCAGGTAGAGCGCCGTCTGCGCCGCCGTGCTCACGACGTTGTCGGTGGCCTCGACGCGCCGGACGAAGCCTGCGAGGTCGAAGACCTCCCGGCACACGACGTAGGCGCGGGCGACCTGCTCGGGCGTCGCCCCGGTCTCCTCACCGGCCCGATAGGCGAAGGTGATACCGCCCCGGTTGACCATCGAGTTCGCCACGGAGTTCGTGATGATCTCGCGGCGCAGCGGGTGGGCCGCGATCTGCTCGGCGTACTTGCCGCGCAACGGCTTCGGGAAGTAGTCGGCGAGCGTCGTCTCGAACCACGGGTCGTCGGGCAGCGCGGTGGCGATGAGCTGGTTCTTGAGGTAGAGCTTCGCGTAGGCGACGAGCACCGAGAACTCCGGCGACGTGAGGCCGAGCCCGTCCTTCTGGCGGCGGGCGATCTCGGCGTCGCTCGGCAGGAACTCGAGCGACCGGTCGAGGTCGCCGTGGGCCTCGAGGAACTGGATGAGGCGCTCGTGCACCCCGAGCATGCCGTGCTGCTGCGCGCGGGCGTTGCCGAGCAGCACGTTCTGCTCGTAGTTGTCGCGCAGCACGTGCTCGGCGACCTCGTCGGTCATCGACGCGAGCAGCGTGTTGCGCCGCTTCATCGTCAGCTCGCCCGAGCGGGTCAGCTCGGTGAGCAGGATCTTGATGTTGACCTCGTGGTCGGACGTGTCGACGCCGGCGCTGTTGTCGATCGCGTCGGTGTTGACCCGCACGCCGGCCAGGGCGGCCTCGATGCGCCCGAGCTGGCTCATCCCGAGGTTGCCGCCCTCGCCGATCACCTTGCAGCGCAGGTCGGTCCCGTTGACGCGGATCGCGTCGTTGGCGCGGTCGCCGATCTCGGTGTTCGTCTCGCCGGTCGCCTTGACGTAGGTGCCGATGCCGCCGTTCCAGAGCAGGTCGACCGGTGCGAGCAGGATGGCGCGCATGAGGTCGGCCGGCGTCATCGACTTCGTGTTGGCGCGCAGACCCAGGGCCGCGACCATCTGCGGCGAGACGGGCACCGACTTGGCCGAACGGGGGAAGATGCCGCCGCCCGCGCTGATCAGGCTCTCGTCGTAGTCGGCCCAGGACGAGCCCGGCAGGTCGAACATCCGGCGCCGCTCGGCGAACGACACGGCGGCGTCGGGGTTCGGGTCGACGAAGATGTGGCGGTGGTCGAAGGCCGCGAGGAGCCGGATGTGCTCCGAGAGCAGCATGCCGTTGCCGAATACGTCGCCGCTCATGTCGCCGACGCCGACGACGGTGAACTCCTCCGACTGCGTGTCGAGCCCGAGCTCGCGGAAGTGGCGCTTGACCGACTCCCACGCACCACGGGCGGTGATGCCCATGCCCTTGTGGTCGTAGCCGGCCGAGCCGCCCGAGGCGAAGGCGTCGTCGAGCCAGAAGCCGTAGTCCGACGACAGGCCGTTCGCGATGTCGCTGAACTTCGCCGTGCCCTTGTCGGCGGCGACGACGAGGTAGGTGTCGTCCTCGTCGTGGCGCACGACGCGGTGCGGCGGCACGGCCTCGCCCGACACGAGGTTGTCGGTGACGTCGAGCAGCCCGGAGATGAACAGCTTGTAGGACCCGATGCCCTCGTCCATCCAGGCCGCGCGGTCGACGGCGGGGTCGGGCAGCTGCTTGGCGTAGAAGCCGCCCTTGCTGCCGGTCGGCACGATGACGGCGTTCTTGACCATCTGCGCCTTGACGAGGCCGAGGATCTCGGTGCGGAAGTCCTCGCGCCGGTCCGACCAGCGCAGGCCGCCACGCGCGACCTTGCCGAAGCGCAGGTGCACGCCCTCGACGCGGGGGCTGTAGACCCAGATCTCGTACATCGGGCGCGGCGCCGGGAGGTCGGGCACCTTCTTGGGGTTGAGCTTGAGCGAGACGTACGACTTGTCGTGGCCGTTCTCGTCGGGCTGGTAGAAGTTCGTGCGCAGGCTCGCCTGGATGACGCCGAGCAGGGCGCGCACGATGCGGTCGTGGTCGAGGCTGGCGACGTCGTCGAGGGCGTCCTTGACCCGGGCGACGACCACCTTCTCGCGCGCCGCCCGCTTGTCGCGACCGGCCGGGGTGTCGGGGAACGCGTCCGGGTCGAACCGCGCCTCGAAGAGCTCGACGAGGTTGCGGGCGATGCCGGTGTTCGCGGCGAGCGCCGACTCGACGTAGTCCTGCGAGAACGTCGAACCGGTCTGGCGCAGGTACTTCGCGACGGTGCGCAGGATGACGACCTGGCGCCACGTCAGACCGGCGGCGAGCACGAGGGCGTTGAAGCCGTCGGACTCCGCGCGACCGTCCCAGACGGCCCGGAAGGCCTCCTCGAACCGTTCGCGCACGTCGGCCACAGAGGCGGCGCCGGAGCCCCACGTCGTGGCGTCGGCGCACAGGCCGAAGTCGAAGATGTGCAGCGTGCGACCGTCGGGACCCGGCACCTCGTAGGGGCGCTCGTCGGTGACCTCGACACCGAGGTGGGTGAAGAGCGGGAGCACCTGCGTCAGCGAGAGGTCGGCGCGGCGGTAGAGCTTGAACCGCCGCTCGCGCGGGTCGTCGGACGCCGGGTCGTCGTAGAGGTGCAGGGCCGTCGTGCGGTCGCCGTCGCCGAGCGCGTCGATGCGGTCGAGGTCGTCGACCGCCGTCGTGACGTCGAAGTCCTCTTTGTACGCCTCGGGCAGCGCCTTCGCGTAGGCCGCCATCGTGCGCGCCGCCCCCTCGAGCCCACGAGCCTGGGAGAGCGCCTCGGAGAGGTCCTCGTCCCACGTGCGGGTCGCGTCGATGACGCGGCGCTCGAGGGCCACCTCGTCGACGTCGGGGATGTCCGCACCGGCCGGCATCCGGACGACGAAGTGCAGGCGGGCCAGGGTCGACTCGCTGACGCGCGTCGTGTTGTCGATGTTCTCGCCGCCGAAGGCCTCGAGCAGGATCGACTCGATGCGCAGCCGCACCGTCGTGTTGTAGCGGTCGCGGGGCAGGTAGACGAGGCACGACACGAAGCGGCCGAACTCGTCGCGGCGCAGGAAGAGCTTGGTCTTGCGACGCTCCTGCAGGTGCAGGACGCTCGTCGCGATCTCGGCGAGCTGGGCCGGCGTCGTCTGGAAGAGCTCGTCGCGCGGGTAGGTCTCGAGGATCTGCAGGATGTCCTTGCCCGAGTGGCTGTCGGCGCTGAGGCCGGTGAGGCGCAGCACCTCCTGCGCGCGCACGTCGAGCAGCGGGATGTCGTGGATCGTGTCGTTGTACGCCGCCGACGCGTAGAGACCGAGGAAGCGCTGCTCGCCCACGCACACGCCGCGGGCGTCGAAGCGCTTGATCGAGATGTAGTCGAGGTAGACGTCGCGGTGCACGGTGGCGCGCGAGTTGGCCTTCGTGATGATGAGGATGCTCGAGTCGCGGGCAGCCCGGCTGGCGGCCGGGGTCAGCACGAGTCCCGTTCCGGCAGAAGGCCGGTCGTAGCGCAGCAGGCCGAGCCCCGTGCCGGGGACCTGCCGCGAGACGTCGTTGCCGTCCTCGTGCGTGAGGGAGTACTCGCGGTAGCCGAGGAAGGTGAAGTTGTTGTGGGCGAGCCACTCGAGGAAGCGGGCGGCCTCACGGGCGTGGTGCGGGTCGGTGCCGGGGGGCGTCGCGGAGCGCAGCTCGCTCGCGATCGTCAGGGCGTGCGCGCGCATCTTCGGCCAGTCCTCGACCGAGTCGCGCACGTTCTCGAGCACGTGCCGCAGCCGGGTCTCGACCTCGGGCAGCGCATCGGCGGGCAGTCGGTCGATCTCGAGATGCATCCACGACTCGCGCACGAGCCCGACGGACGACGACTCGACGGTCGTCGACCCGTCGGTGATGACCGAGCGCAGCTCACCGGTGATGGTGCGTGACACGGTCATCTGCGGGTGGACGATGAGGTGCACCCCGCGGTCGAAGCCACCGAGGGCGGCGACGACGGAGTCGACGAGGAAGGGCATGTCGTCGACGACGACCTGCACGACCGTGTGGCTCGTCGACCAGCCCTCGTCGTCGGCGGTCGGGTTGAAGACGTGCACGTTGAACGAGCCGACCGGTCGCTCCTGCGCGAAGGCGCGGTGCACCGTGGCGATCGTCGCGAGCTCACGGGCCGGGCGGGCCAGGAGGTCCTCCGTCGCGACGATGCGGTAGTAGGCGAAGAGGAAGTCCTCGAGCTCCCGCAGGCCGTCCGGGGTGGAGCGGCCCTTTCCCCGTCGTGGTGGCGGCGCCACGGCCGCGGCGGCGGCCTTCAGGACGTCGATACGAGACTGTTCGAGTGACGCAGTCATTGCGGTTGTCGGATTCCTCACCGTGTGGCCTGTGCGGCGACACGTCGTTGTGCCGCGCATCTCACCATGTGAGCCTAGCGCCGTCGGCCGCGCCCGCCGCACCTGCCCCGGTGGAGAACGTCGCGGGGCGTGTCGGCGTGGTCCCTAGAGTGGTGCCATGGACGAGCCAGGCCGCCGGCCGCGCGGCGCCGGTCGCGCCACGGACGCGGCCCTGGCTCGCGTGCGGACGTCGACGCTTGCCATGTCGGACGTGCTCCTGACGCACGTGCCCGACCTCGGCGACCTCCCGACCCAGCGCGCCCTCGACGCCTGGGTCGAGCAGGCGGCCGACGCCCTGCGGGCCCTCTCCGACGCCGCGGAGGAGCGCCTGCTCGGGGACGGGCTCCGGTGACCCCCTCCCCCGGCGACCCGCTCGCCACGTCGGCCCTCGGCGGCACGCTCGTGAGCCAGGCCGCCGGGCTCGGTGACCTCATCGGCGAGCTCGAGGGCGCCGCCCGCGGGTCGGACGCCGACCCGACGCACCACGAGCGGCAGCTGCTGCTGCGGGTCGCGACCGAGCTCGACGCCGTGGGCCGCCTGCTGCAGGCGTGGACGACGACGGCGGCCGAGGCTGCTGCCCGCGTGCGCGCCCTCGACGGCGAGCTCGAACGCCACGACCTCGTCGTCGACGGCCACCTCGTCGTCGAGCGGCCCGGACCGAGCGGCGCCGACCCCCGGGCGCGGCTGCGCGAGCGGGAGCGACTGCAGGAGCGGCTCAACCGGGTCACCGCGGTGCGCTCGCGCGAGCTCGCCCACCTGCGCCGCGAGCTCGAGTCGTCGACGAGTCGCCTCGCCGCCCTCTCGGCCCGAGCCCGCACCGGGGCCTGACCACCCGCGAACCGCACGACGCTGCCGGCCGAGCCACCCGGCAGACCCCAGCTGCGCCGTGGCGCACTTCCAGCCACGATCCGCGCCCAAAGACGGCTGCACCTGCGCCGTGGCGCACTTCCAGCCACCATCCGCGCCCAAACACGGCTGCACCTGCGCCGTGGCGCACTTCCAGCCACCATCCGCGCCCAAACACGGCTGCACGTGCGCCGTGGCGCACTTCCAGCCACCATCCGCGCCCGACGACGGCTGCACCTGCGCCGTGGCGCACGTCCAGCCGCGCGGGCCCGGGTTCCGGCGGCCCGACCTCGGCAGGCGGCGGGGGGCCCCGGCGAGCGTCGCCGCCGGTCCGGCGGGGCGCCCGACACGGCGGGGCGTGCTGTCGGGGCGTGCAATAGCGTGTCGCCATGAAGATCTCCGAGACGATCACGTATGCCGCGGCGCCCCACGCGGTGTACGCCATGCTCACCGACCCGGAATTCCAGGCACGCAAGTGCGTCGACGCCGGCGCGCTGCACCACGAGGCCGCCGTCACCCCGGTCGCCGATGGCGCCCGCGTCGTCACGAAGCGTGACCTGCCCGCCGACGGCCTGCCCGACTTCGCCCGGTCCGTCATCGGCTCGACCCTGACGATCACGGAGACCTACGAGTGGGGCGGCCCCACCGCCGACGGCTCACGCGACGGCACCATGACGGTCGAGGTCGCCGGCGCCCCGGTCGCCATGCGCGGCGTCATCCGCATCATCGCCACGGGTACCGGCACCCAGGTCGCCGTCGACGGTGACCTCAAGGCCTCAATCCCGCTCTTCGGCGGCAAGGTCGAGAAGGCGGCCACCCCGGCCGTCGTCAGCTCGATCCGCAGCGAGCGCCGCACGGGCACCGCCTGGCTCGCCGAGCGCGCCTGACGCGGAAACGGTCGACGGCCGCTACAAGGGCCACTCGCCCCACACGCCCCACACGCGGCTGGGCCCGCCTCCTCCCGGAGACGGGCCCAGCGGCATACCTGCTCGGAGCCTCAGCCCATGTGCGGGTAGGCGTGCGTCGTCGGGGGCACGAAGGTCTCCTTGATCGAGCGGACGCTCGTCCAGCGGAGCAGGTTCTGCGCCGCCCCCGCCTTGTCGTTGGTGCCCGACGCGCGGCCACCGCCGAAGGGCTGCTGACCCACGACCGCGCCGGTCGGCTTGTCGTTGACGTAGAAGTTGCCGGCCGCGTAGCGCAGGCGGGCCGTGGCGTCGGCGATGACCCGACGGTCCTGGGCGATGATCGAGCCGGTCAGCCCGTACGGCGCGAAGCTCTCCATCTGGTCGAGCACGGCGTCGTACTGGGCATCCGGGAAGACGTGCACCGACAGGATGGGGCCGAAGTACTCGGTGCGGAAGGACTCGTCGGCGGCATCCGTGATCTCGAGCACGGTCGGGCGCACGAAGTAGCCGACGGAGTCGTCGTAGGTGCCACCCGCGATGACGTCGATCCCGCGGTGGGCGTGCGCGCGGTCGATGGCGTCCTTGTGCTTGGCGAAGGCGCGGTCGTCGATGACGGCACCCATGAAGTTGGACAGGTCGGTGACGTCGCCCTGCGACAGGCCGTTCGTGATGTCGACGAGGTCGGCCTTGATCTTCTTCCAGACCGACGCCGGCACGTAGGCGCGGGAGGCGGCCGAGCACTTCTGGCCCTGGAACTCGAACGCGCCGCGGATCATCGCGGTGCGCAGCACGGCCGGGTCGGCGCTCGGGTGCGCGAGGATGAAGTCCTTGCCGCCGGTCTCGCCCACGAGGCGGGGATAGGTGCGGTAGCGGTCGAGGTTCGTGCCGACCTCGTGCCAGAGGTGCTTGAACGTCGGGGTGGACCCGGTGAAGTGGATGCCCGCGAGGTCGGGGTCGGTGAGGGCGGCCTTGCTGACGTTGATGCCGTCGCCCGTCACCATGTTGATGACGCCCGGCGGCATGCCGGCCTCCTCGAGCAGCTCCATCGTCAGCTGGGCGGCCAGCTGCTGCGTCGGGCTCGGCTTCCACACGACCGTGTTGCCCATGAGCGCGGGCGCCGTCGGCAGGTTGCCGGCGATGGCGGTGAAGTTGAAGGGCGTGATCGCGTAGACGAAGCCCTCGAGCGAGCGGTAGTCGGAGCGGTTCCAGATGCCCTTGGCGTTGAGCGGCGGCTGCTGCTCGAGGATCTGCCGGGCGAAGTGGACGTTGATCCGCCAGAAGTCGATGAGCTCGCACGCCGCGTCGATCTCGGCCTGGTAGGCCGTCTTGCTCTGGCCGAGCATCGTCGCCGCGTTGAGCCGCGCGCGCCACGGGCCGGAGAGCAGCTCGGCCGCCTTGAGCAGGATGGCGGCCCGGTCGTCGAACGACAGGGCGCGCCACATCGGGGCGGCGGCCTTGGCGGCCTCGACGGCCGCGCGACCCTCCTTGACGGTGGCGTTGCGCATCGAGCCGAGCACCTTGCGGTGCGCGTGCGGCTGCCGGACGGCGATCTTGCGCCCGGTGCCGACGACCCGCTCGCCGTTGATCGTGTGGGGCAGCTCGGTCTGGGTGGACCCCAGCTCGGCGAGCGCGACCTCGAGCGCAGCACGCTCGGTCGAGCCGGGCGCGTAGTCGAGCACCGGCTCGTTGGCCGGGGCGGGCACGTGGGTCACGGCGTCCATCAAGTTCTCCTGCGGTTGGCACGGTGTGCGCCCCCACGGGGGGCGCGATGGGGTGGCCCGCCTCGTGGGCGGGCCACCCCATCGTTCCACGTCCGCGACCGGCCCCGTCAGGGCCGGACGGTCAGCGCCGGACGGTCAGCGCCGGACGGTCAGCGCCGGACGGTCGGCGCCGGACGGCCACGTGCCGGGCGTCAGCGCAGGACGGTGATGCCCCAGGGGTAGCGGTAGAGCTCACCCCGGTTGGCCGCCATGGCGGCTCGCACGTGGAAGACGAGGGCCGCGACGACGGCGACGCCCCAGACGATGATCGCGACCGGGATGAGGATCACCGTGAAGAACATGACCCAGCCGACGACGATGGCCGCCCAGACCGCGAGGTTGAAGTTGAACGAGCCCGCGGCGGCCTGCCGGACGAAGGCGCTGCGGTCCTTGTAGATGGCCCAGATGACGAGGGGCCCGACGAAGCTCAGCCAACCGGCGGAGATGACGGCGGCGACGATGGCGGCGAGGTGGCCGAGCACGGCCCACGTGCGCTCCTCGCCCGTGGTCGCGGGGGTGGCCGGGAGGCCCTGGCCGTAGGGGGTGTGCATCGGATCTGTCATGGGTCCATCCTGTCGCCGACCGGGCCCGCGCGCTGCCCGGGTCGGCCCTGATCCGACCCTGAACCGCCCCTGACCCGCGGCGGGGTCCGGGTGTCCGGGCGTGCGTGCGGGCGCGCGACGGGGTCGGCTCAGGCGGAGACGCCCACGGGGTCGTCGATCGAGAGCGAGCAGACCGCGCTGTCGTGGGCGGCGAGCCCGAGCGCATCGAGCAGGGTGAGCGCCATCTCGTGGTGGCCGCGGGCGCCCGGGTGGAAGGAGTCGCTCAGCCAGCCGTCGGGCGCGACCTCCGCGTCCTGCTCGGCCGCGGCAGCAGCCCAGGCCGCGGCGTGGTCCACGACGAGCACCCCGAGGTCGCGGGCCACCTCGCGCACGGCCTCGGCGTAGAGGGCGATGAGCTCCGGGGTGCGAGCCCCCTCCGCGAGCACGGGCGGGGGCGTCTGGAGCACCACCGTCGCGCCGACGTCGCGGGAGCGCTGGACGATCTGGTCGAGGCGGTAGCGGAAGGCGCGCACCCCGTCGGCACCGGCGACGATGTCGTTGGTGCCGAACATCACCACGACGATGTCAGGCGCGAATCGGCCTGCGCGCCAGTGGAACTCGGGCAGCAGGTCTTCGGTCGTCGCGCCGGAGACCCCGGAGTTGACGACGGCGTCGCCCCGGCGGCCGAGCTCGCCGCGCACCCGCTCGGTGACGTGCTCGACGTAGCCGCGGTAGCCGTGCGTGTGCGTCACGCCCTGGGTGATGCTGTCGCCGAGGAACACCCACGTCACGGGCGGGCCGGAGAGGATCTCGCGCACCCGGTCGGCGTCGCGGCGGGCGTACTCGTCAGCGGTGAAGTCCATCCGCGCAACGTAACAAGGGACCCCGGCCCGGCAACTCCCCCGGCCCAGCACGTGGGACGGTCGCCGTGCGCGGCGCCTCGGGACGCCCCTCAGGCCGGCGCGTCGAGCCAGGACCGCACGAGGGGACCCCACACCGCGACGCTGTCGGGCACGAGGTCCTGCGGCGTCTTGTCGAGGCGGCGCACGAGCTCGGCCACCGTCACCCACTCGCCCCACGAGACCTCCTCCGGCTGCCACCGGATCGGCCCGCCCCACGTGACGACGAAGCGGAACGCGCGGTAGCGCGTCACCTCGTCCGCGTAGTCCTGCACCCCGCACGGCTCCAGCGGCACCCCGTGGACGCCGAGCTCCTCGTCCACCTCGCGCACGGCGCCGTCGGCGGGGTCCTCCCCCGCGAGCACCACGCCGCCGGCCGCGAGGTCGAGCAGCCCGGGGTAAACGTCCTTCGTCGTGGTGCGGCGGTGGACGTAGACGCGGCCGACACCGTCACGCACCACGACCGACGAGGCGGCGTGCCGGAGGTTGTCGGCCCGCACCACCGAGCGCGGGGCGGCCCCGCAGACCTCGCCGTCGGCGTCGTAGAGCGCGACCACCTCGTCGAGCGCCACGAGGAGTCAGCCGCCGAAGAAGGCGTGGACGTCGTCGAGCTCGGTGACGTCGTACCAGAGCAGCTCGTCGGCCTCGTCGTCCTGCCCGACCGTGACCTCGTCGTCGACGTGGAACGACGCGATCCGCGAGAGCGGCACCGCCGCCGTCAGCGCCACCTTCGAGACCGGCGACGCGTCGCGCGGCACGACGGCGCCGGGGTCGACGTCCGCCGCGGCGACGACGCGACGGTCGGCCGGGGCGGCGCGCAGCCCGGACGCCGCCTCGACCGCGTCGCAGAACGCGGCGTACTCGAGGTCCTCGACGTCGAGGCCCGGCGCGCTGGACGCGAGACGCGGCGTGACGGCATACGCGACGCGCGGTGTTCCGGGCCCGGCAGCGAGCGAGCCTGTGACGACGAGCTTTTCGAGTGACTCGCGACCCAGCGGCACGTAGACGCGGACGACGGGCATCAGGACTCCCTCCCACTCGTCAGCTCGGCGAGCGAGTCGACGATCGACTGTCCGAGCACGTCGACGTCCGGCATCGCGTCGCGGTCGGCGTTGAGCCCGATGTAGACGCCCCCGTTGTACGACGTGATGCCGATCGAGAGCGCCTGGCCCTTGGCGAGCGGCGTCACCGGGTAGGTCGAGAGCATCTCCGCGTCGCCGGCGTAGAGGGGCGACTGCGGACCGGGGACGTTGGTGATCATGACGTTGTAGAGCCGCCGCGACATGGCCGAGCCGAGGCGGGCACCCAGGGCGTGCAGCGTCGGCGGCGCGAAGCCCGCGAGGTTGGCGAGCGACGTCGCGCCGACGGCCTGCCCGCCCTCCATCTGCTGGCGCATCGCGAACGCGATCTGGTGCAGCCGCATCGACGCGCCGGGCTCGCCGACGGGCAGGTTGACGACGCAGGCCATGACCTGGTTGGCGTACATGCCGGCGGGGTCGTCGCCGTAGATGCTGACCGGCACCATGGCACGGACCGCCGTGTGGGGACTGACGGCCTCACCGCGTCCGAGCAGCCAGGCGCGCAGGCCACCGGCGATCGTCGCGAGCACGACGTCGTTGATCGTCACGTCCTCGGCGTACGCGCCCCGGGCGAGCCGGCGGCGCACGACGCGGTAGTCGTCGAGGTCGGTCGCGACCATGACCCAGCGCCGCGCCGAGCCGACCTCGGCGTTGAGCGGCGAGTCCGGCGCCGGGCGGGCGGCGGTGCGCGCGACCGTCGAGAGCACCTGGCCCGCCGACTCGGCCGCCCGCAGGCCGACGTTGAGGGCGTCGTTGAGGCCGCCGCGCACGAGGTCGACGACCTGGGTCGGCCGGCGCACGGCGTCGACGAGCGCGCCGGTCACGAGCTCCACCGACGATGGCGACCGGCCCGGCTCCCACGGCACGACCCCCTCGTCGAGCTCCTCGCCCTTGACGGCGTCGACGATGACGTGCGCGATGTCGAGGGCGTTGACCCCGTCGATGAGGGCGTGGTGCGTCTTCGTCACGATGGCGAAGCGGCCGTCGTGGAGGCCCTCGACGAGGTAGACCTCCCAGAGCGGGCGCGTGCGGTCGAGCTTGCGCGGCTGCACGCGGGCGACGAAGTCCTGCAGCTGCTCGTCGCTGCCCGGTCGGGGCAGGCCGGCCCGGCGCACGTGGTAGCTCATGTCGAACGCCTCGTCGTCGACCCACACCGGGTTGGCGATCCGCCCGGGCACGTCGCGCACCTTCTGCCGGAACCGCGGGATCGCCCCGATGCGGCTCTCGATGATGCGCACGAGCTGGTCGTAGTCGAAACCCTCGCGCGGCGGTTGGAACACCATGACCGACCCGACGTGCATCGCGGTCGTCGACTCCTCGAGGTAGAGGAACGACGCATCGAGCGAGGTCAGCCGGTCGGACATGGGGACACTCTGCCAGACGGCCCCACCTAGGATCGGAGCCATGCGTGCGATCCGAGCCCTTCCGTATGCCGTGTGCGTCCTCGCCCTCGCCGGCGTCACCGCCTGCTCGGCGTCGTCACCGGCCGGTGGCTCGGGCGGGGGGTCGGGCGGCGGTGGGGTCGCGGCGACCTCCGGCGCCGTCACGCGGCTCGAGGTGGGCATCACCGGCACCACGGTGACGCCCCCGCCCGCGCTCGTCGACCTCGCCGTGGGGGCGACGCTCGAGCTCGTGGTGACGAGCGACCACGACGACGAGCTGCACGCCCACGGCTTCGACGTGGAGGAGCAGCTCAAGGCCGGCGTGCCGACGACCCTGCGGCTCACCGCGACGCAGACCGGGAGCTTCGAGGTCGAGACCCACGAGCCGGCCCTGACGCTGCTCACCGTCGCGGTCCGCTGACCGTGGCCGGAGCCGTCCTGCCAGCCCTCCTGCCCGCCCTGCTGCCGGCGCACGGCGTCGGCAACCGGGGCGACCTGCCGCTGCCCTTCACGGCCCTCGTCGTCGCGGCCGCCGCGGCCCTGCTCATCTCGTTCGTCGCCATCGGGGTGCTCTGGCGTGAGCCGCGGCTGCGCGCCACCGACGGGTGGCTCCTCCCCTCCCCGCTCGCCGGCCTCCTCGACGCGCGCTGGTTCCGCGGCCTGGCCCGCGCCCTCGCCGGGCTGCTCACGCTCTGGACGCTGCTCGCCCTCGTCGTCGGCCCGGACTCGGCCCGCAACCCCGTCCCGCACGTCGTCTACGTCTGGCTCTGGGTGGGGCTCGCCTTCGCCTCGATGCTGCTCGGCCCGGTGTGGCGGGTCGTCAACCCGTTGCGGGCGCTGCACGCCGGGCTGCTGCGCCTGGCCCGGGTCTCGCCCGACCTCGCGGCGCTGCCCTACCGCTGGGGCCTCTGGCCGGCCGCCGTCGGGCTCGCCTCCTTCACCTCGGTCGAGCTCGTCGCCCAGGAGAACACCTCCCTCGGCTTCCTCCGGCTGCTCGTCGCGGGCTTCGTCGCGGTGTCGCTCCTCGGGGCGGCCGTCTTCGGCCGCACGTGGTTCGACCACGCGGACCCGTTCGAGGTGTGGTCTGCGCTGCTCGGGCGGCTCTCCCCGCTCGGGCGGCGCGCCGACGGGCGGTGGGTGCTGCGCACGCCGCTCCACGGCATCAACGAGCTGCGGGGCCAGCGCGGCCTCGTGCCCACGGTCGCCGTCATGCTCGGGGGCACCGCCTACGACGGCTTCTCCGCGAACCTGTCGTGGGCGACCTTCGTCCAGTCGTCGGCCGTGCCGTCGTCGCTGCTCAAGACGGCCACGCTGCTCGGCTTCTTCGGGCTCGTGGCACTGACGATCTGGCTCGCGTCCGCGCTGTCGGTGCGCCTGGCCGGCGAACCGCTGCGACGTTCGATCCCGTTCGTCAGCGACATCGCCCCCTCGCTCGTGCCGATCGCCGGCGGCTACGTCGTGGCGCACTACTGGTCGCTCTGGGTCTACCAGGGGCAGTACGCGTGGGTGCTGCTCACCGACCCCCTGGGGACGGGCGCCGACCTGCTCGGCACCGCGGACCTCGTGCCGGACGACACCCTGATCCGGCCCACGCTCGTCGCCACCATCCAGGCCGTCAGCATCGTCGTCGGGCACCTGCTCGGGGTGCTCGCCGCGCACGAGCGCGCCATCACCGTGCTCGAGCGGCGGGCCGCGGTCATCGGCCAGCTGCCGCTCATGGTCGTCATGGTCGTCTACACCCTCGGCGGCCTCACCATCCTCTTCACGCCCTGACCCGCCGCGCCACGGCGCCCGACGGCCACGCCCAGCGCCGGCCACGACTGCCGCGGTCGGCACGGTCGCCACGACTGCCCGAGGTGGCGCCGCGACCGGGTGCCGTCCACGGCAGCAGGGCGGTCGCGAGCTCGGCCACCGCGTGGCGCACGGCGGAGTCGGGCGCGTGCTCGACGACCGACCGCCCCGCCAGCAGGGCGTCGTCGAGCACCCGGGCCTCGTCGGGCACGAACCGCACCCCGGTGAGCCCCGCGAAGCGCAGCAGGGAGTCGGCGATGCGAGCCTCGGGCCGGGAGCCCACGGCGCCGCTGCGCACGCGGTTGACGACGGTCACCGGAGTGCCCGAGGGCACGGTGCCGAGCTCCTGCAGGCCGCGGACGAGCCGTTGGAGGGCGACGGGGTCGGCCCCGCCGACGGCCACGACGACGTCCGAGACGGACAGCGCGGTGAGGGTGGCCTCGTTCCTCCGCGGCGCGAGCGTGTCGTAGCTGAGCTCGGCGTCGTCCTCGAGGCAGAAGCCGCAGTCGACGACGACGACCTGCACGAGCAGGCGGCTGAGCTCGAGCACGCGCTCGAGGGCGGCCGCGCGCAGCTCCGGCCACCGCTCCGCCTTGGGCAGCCCGGTCAGCACGCGCAGGCCCGCCGTCACCTCCGGCGCCACCCGCGAGAGGGCGGGGAGGTCGAGGGTGCCGTGGTCGGCGGCCCGGCAGGCCGCCGCGATGCCGGGGGCCTCGTCGAGCAGGCCCAGGGTCTGGGCCACGCTGCCGCCGTAGGTGTCCGCGTCGACGAGCAGGCAGCTCACGCCCCGGGCCGCGAGCTCGGCCGCAAGCGTCGTGGCGATCGTCGTGCGTCCCGGGGCGCCCGTCGGCCCCCACACCGCGAGGACGGGCGTGCGGCGAGCTCGTTCCTCGCCGTCGTCGCCAGCCGAGCCACCCCGCATGTCAGCGCCGCAGGCGTCGTCCCTGCCGTCGCGGACGTCGCCGTCGTGGACGTCGCCGTCGTGGCCTCGCTCCGGGCCCCCGTCGGGAGCACCGCCCGCGCCACCGGCGCCGCTCGCGCGGCGTCGATCATCGGGACCGGCAGGGCCTGCGCCCTCCCCGTCGCCCTCCGACGGGTCCGTGACGGGCCCGGCTCCTGCCGGGCGCCACCCCGACGGCCCGGCGAGGGCGTCCGCCCTTCCGGAGGACGGGGCTGCGTCACCACCGGGGCGCTCCGGGTCCTGCGGCGCCTGACGGCCGTCTCCGTCGCCGGCGAGCGCCTCGGCCCACCGCTGCGCGTCGGCGTCGGTCGACACCGTCGTCGTGACGGACAGCTGGCGCAGGCGGCGCTCGGCCGCCTCGTCCTCGGCCGGGTGGACACCGACGACCCGGAGTCGCAGGGCCCGGAGGCGGTGCACGACGTCGAGGTCGAGGCCGCGCAGGTCGGCCGACACGACCGCGACCTCGCCGAGCCCGGCCTCCGCCACCGAGAGCAGCTCGGCCACGTCGGCGCAGCGCCGCGCGATCGTCACGTCGGGCACGTCCTCGAGCACCGTCGCGACGACCGACTCCCAGCGGTGGCCGAGCGCGGTGAGGACGGCGCTCACCCGGCACCGCCGGTGGCCGCGCCGACCGAGGGCACGAGGGTGAGGCGCGCCTCCCCGTCCACCGCCTCGACGAGCGCCTGCACCTTCTCGGACGGGACGTAGATCTGGACGGAGGTCAACGAGCCGGACCCGAAGCCGCCGCTGCTGGTCAGCACGGCGGCCACGCCGGCCGAGGAGAGCACCTTGGTCGTCGCCGGGACGCTCCGCCCGGCCGTCGTCGACGCCTTGGGGGTGACGAAGACGTCGACGCGGCTGCCCCGCACGAGTCCCGTCGTCGCCATGGCGTCCACCCGGACGGTGACGCGCTGCACGCCGACCGCGTCGGCCGCCCCCACCGCCGAGGTGGGCACCAGCTCCCCCGCCCGCACGTCTCGCAGCAGGAACGAGCCCACCGGCGGCGGCGCGTCGGCCCCGAGGTAGGACGCCGTGCCCTCCGCCAGCCGCACGTCCGCCCGCACGAACGACCCAGAGCCCACGGCGTCGCCCGCCACGAGGTTGTCGGCAGCGACCCAGACGGGCACGCGGTCGCCGGCGCCGGCCACGGCCCGGGCGCCGAGCACCGTCGCCACGACGACGAGGAGCAGCCCGACGAGCAGGCGGCGCTCGCGCCAGGACGGGCGGCGCAGCCGCCCCGCCGTCGGGGTGACGAGCTCGGTCATGGGGCCCCCTGAGAATCTGCTCCCGGCGACGCGCCGGAACGCTCCGCACCGCCGCCACCCCGACGCCGGGGGGAGGCCGCCGCGGCGGCCGGACCCGGGCGCCGCGGTCACGCACGGCTCGCCAACATCTTGCAGCAGGTGGAGCGCGCGCGTGCCGGACTGCGCAAATCTGGGGACAACCCGCGTGGACCCGCCCCGAGGCTCCCTAGGATGGACGGGTCGCACGGCGGGCGACCGCGGCCGGGTCGGCCGTGCACGCGGGCGTACCGCAGGGTACGGAGGGGTCGAGGCCGTCGCTGGGCGGCCCGGATGAGGAGTTCACGTGGCACAGCGGTTCCTGCAGCTGACCGAGGTGTCGGAGATCCTCAACATCTCCTCCGCCCAGGCCTACGCACTCGTCCGCTCGGGTGAGCTGCCGGCCATCAAGATCGGCGGTCGGGGCCAGTGGCGCGTCGAGACGGTCGAGCTCGAGAACTACATCCAGCGCATGTATGCCGAGACGAAGTCGTTCGTCGAGGCGCACCCCTTCGGCACGGCCGGCGACGAGTGAGCCGCGTGCGCCGCTCGCTCAGAGCCGGCGCACCGACGCGATCGCGGAGAACGGCACGAGCACGGTTCCCGTGACGTTGCCCGGGCGACGCACCTCGTCCCCCGGGTGCTCGGCCAGGTCGAAGTGGTCGGCACCCACGACGTCGACGGTGCCGGTCCGCGCGCGCCCGTCGACGTCGGTCAGCTCCACCGGCGCCCGGTCGCGACTCACGGCGCGCAGGGCCGCCCCCAGGGTGAACCGTCGGGCCACCACCGAGGGCAGTCGGGCACCCGGGCGGGCACCGCGCACCGCGCGGACGGCCGCCAGGGCCACGAGGAGCTCCCTGCCCGGGCCGGTCTCGAGCAGCGCCCAGTCGGGGCCGACGTCGAGCAGCCGACCGGCCACCTCACGGGGCCCGAGCACGACGCCGAGGGGCTTGGCACCGGGGCCCGTCTGGGCGAGCAGCCTGGCCTGGAGGTCGAGCAGGGCCCGTTCGCGTCGGGTGCGGTCGGCGACCTCGGCGTCACGCTCGAGGGCGTCACCGGTCCCGAGCTGGGCCTCGAGGTCGTCGAAGAGCAGGTCCCACCGCATGGGGCCACTGTGCTCCGCCCCGGGGACTCGCACCACCGGAATCCACAAGCCAGCACACGCACCGTTGACCAAACGAAGGCAAACGGCCTTCAATGAAGGCATGCAGCGATCGAGAACGACGTCGGGCAGGCTCGAGCCACGCCGGTGGGAGGCGGGCGCCCGGGCCCACCGTCGACGTGCGGGCGACCGGTCCCGCACCGGCGAGCTGCTGGGCGGCCTGACGGGCGTCGCCGTCGCGGTGGCGACGCTGAGCGTGCTGCTCCCCCTCGCGCGGGCTCCACGGCCTCCGGGCGCCACGCCCCGGGTGGACGACGTACTGCTCACCGCACTGGCCTGGGTCGGCGCCGGCCTCTCCTGCTGGCTCGCCGTCGGCTCGGCGCTGGTCGTCGCGTCGCTGCTGCCGGGCACGGCCGGCCGGGCCGCCGAGGACCTGGCGGCGCGGGTGACGCCCCTCGTCGTCCGCCGCGCCCTGACCCTCGTGCTGAGCGCGTCGGTCGGCTCGGTCGTCCTCCCCGCCGCACCCGTCTCGGGTCTCGGCGCCGTCGTTCCGACCACGACTCGCGCGTCCGCGGGCCACGAGGGCTCGCCCCCCGCCCCGCGGCCCGGCCCCGACCCGGGCTTCACCCCGACGACGACACCGACGCCCTCACCGGCACCCTCAGCGGCACCCTCACCGACCCGGCCGCCGACCCGTCCAGCGACCGTCGTCACGGTCGCGCCGAGCGCGCATCCCGCCCCCACGGTCGGCCCCGGCTTCGTGCCCACCCGACCCCTGCGGACCCACGACGGCGACCGGTCCCGGCTGCTCGCCCCGACCCCGCGCGCGACCGTCGCCGTGCACGACCTCGTCACCGTGAGGCGCGGGGACACCCTGTGGTCGATCGCGGCGCACCACCTGGGGTCCGGGGCCACGCCCACGAGCACGGCCCGCGAGTGGCCCCGCTGGTACGCCGCCAACCGCGAGGTCATCGGCGACGACCCCGACCTGCTGCTGCCCGGGCAGCAGCTGCGCCCTCCGGAGCCCGACCGTGGGGGCTGACGACTTCGCGGTGCGTCGCATCCCGCAGACGGCGCCGCGGATCATCTCCGCCGACGAGGCCTGGCACGGCGAGGCGCCGTACGCCCAGGACGCGCTCGCCCTCGACTTCCACGGGGCGCACGACGAGGACTTCGGCCCCCGGCCCACGCGCAGCGGGATGCTGCCCGAGCCCGGCCCCTTCGTCGCCCGGCTCGCACAGGCCGTCGTCGAGGTGGTGTCGGGGCAGCGGCCGGCGCCGCAGCTCATCCGGCACGCGGCACCGACGGTCTATGCCGTGCTCGCGCGCCAGGCCATGGTGGCGGGGCGGCGACGCGCCCCCGGTCCGCAGCGTGCGGCCGTGGTGCGGCGGGTCCGCGTGTGCGAACCCGCCGACGGCGTGGTCGAGGCGTGCGCCGTCGTCGTGGCGCACGGCCGCGTGCGGGCACTCGCGCTGCGCCTCGAGGGGCTGGACGGCCGATGGCTCGTCACGGCCCTCACCATCGGGTGAGCGACCGGACGAGCCATCGGGCCGGCGTCAGCGACGCTTGCGCTTGACCTTCTTGCCGCGGCGGTCGGCCTTGCGCTCGACCGTCTCCTGGCCGCCGGTCTCGACCGCCCGGCCGTCCTCGCCCGGGGCGCTGTAGTGCAGGGTGGCCGGCCGCTGGGCGGGCTCGTCGAGGTCGACGCCGGAGACGCGAACCCCCGAGCCACCCGATCCGTCGGAACCGGCCGAGCCGGCACCGGCGGGCGCCGCGGCACCCGTCACGTCGTCGGCCGCGGCGTCGCCGTTCGCGGCGGCGAGGCCGCCGACGAGCGCCCCGACGGTCATCGGCGAGGCCCCGACGGCGGGCGCGGTCTCGGGCACCTGCACCTCGACGGAGAAGAGGTGGGCCACCGACTCCTCCTTGATGGACTCCATCATCGCCTCGAAGAGCTGGAAGCCCTCGCGCTGGTACTCGATGAGCGGGTCGCGCTGCGCCATCGCCCGCAGGCCGATGCCCTCCTGGAGGTAGTCCATCTCGTAGAGGTGCTCACGCCACTTGCGGTCGAGCACCGAGAGGACCACGCGGCGCTCCACCTCGCGCATGGTCTCGGAGCCCAGCGACTCCTCGCGGCGGTCGTAGGCGTGGTGCGCGTCCGACATCAGCTGCTCGCGCAGCAGGTCGGCCGTGACGGCCTGCCGGCCGCCCGCCATGTCCTCGACGTCGGCGACGGTGAGCGAGAGCGGGAAGACCTGGCGCATCGCGTCCCAGAGCTTCTCGAGGTCCCAGTCGGCGGCGAAGCCGTCGGCCGTCGCGGCGTCGACGTAGGAGTTCACGACGTCGTTGACGAAGAGGCGCAGCTGCTCGTGCAGGTCCTCGCCCTCGAGCACGGCGCGGCGCTCGTCGTAGATGACCTGGCGCTGGCGGTTCATGACGTCGTCGTACTTGAGGACGTTCTTGCGGATCTCGTAGTTCTGCGCCTCGACCGCGCCCTGGGCCTTCTGGATCGAGTTCGTGACCATCTTGCTCTCGATCGGCACGGAGTCCTCCATGCCGGCCGTCTGCATGAACCGGTCGACGAGTGCGGAGTTGAACAGCCGCATGAGGTCGTCGTTGAGCGAGAGGTAGAAGCGGGACTCCCCCGGGTCTCCCTGTCGACCCGAGCGGCCGCGCAGCTGGTTGTCGATGCGCCGCGACTCGTGGCGCTCGGTGCCGAGCACGTAGAGGCCGCCGAGGGCGGTCACCTCCTCGTGCTCCGCCGCGACCTCCTGCTCGGCCGCGGCCAGCGCCTCGTCCCAGGCGGCCTCGTACTCCTCCGGCGTCTCGTGCGGGTCGAGGCCACGCTTCTTCAGCTCGGCGACGGCCCGGAACTCGGAGTTGCCACCGAGCATGATGTCGGTGCCTCGGCCGGCCATGTTCGTGGCCACCGTGACGGCGCCCTTGCGCCCGGCGTCCGCAACGATGGCAGCCTCGCGCTCGTGCTGCTTGGCGTTGAGCACCTCGTGCTTGATGCCGCGCTTCTTCAGCTGCTGGGAGAGGTACTCGCTCTTCTCGACCGAGACGGTGCCGACGAGCACGGGCTGGCCGACGGCGTACTTGTCGGCGATGTCGTCGACGACGGCGTCGTACTTGGCGACCTCGGTGCGGTAGACGAGGTCGGCCTGGTCCTTGCGGATCATCGGACGGTTCGTCGGGATCGGGATGACGCCCAGCTTGTAGATCGAGTTGAGCTCGGCGGCCTCGGTCTGGGCCGTGCCCGTCATGCCCGAGAGCTTGTCGTACATACGGAAGTAGTTCTGCAGCGTGATGGTGGCGAGCGTCTGGTTCTCGTTCTTGATCTCGACGCCCTCCTTCGCCTCGATGGCCTGGTGCATGCCCTCGTTGTAGCGACGGCCGGGGAGCATGCGGCCGGTGTGCTCGTCGACGATGAGGATCTCGCCGCCCATGACGACGTAGTCCTTGTCCTTCTTGAACAGCTCCTTGGCCTTGATGGAGTTGTTGAGGTAGCCGATGAGCGGCGTGTTCACCGTGTCGTAGAGGTTGTCGATGCCGAGGAGGTCCTCAACACGCGCGATGCCGGACTCGAGCACGCCGACGGTGCGCTTCTTCTCGTCGACCTCGTAGTCGCCGCGGCCGTCCTCACCGCGGTTGAGGCGGGCCGCGATGCGCGCGAACTCGACGTACCACTTCGTCGCGAGGTCGGCCGGCCCCGAGATGATGAGCGGCGTGCGGGCCTCGTCGATGAGGATGGAGTCGACCTCGTCGACGATGCAGAAGTTGTGGCCGCGCTGCACGAGCTCGGCGGGATCCCACGCCATGTTGTCGCGCAGGTAGTCGAAGCCGAACTCGTTGTTCGTGCCGTACGTGATGTCCTTGGCGTACTCGGCGCGACGCTGCTCGGGTGTCATCTGGCTGAGGATGCAGCCGGTCTCCATGCCGAGCGCGCGGTGCACGCGGCCCATCAGCTCGGACTGGTACTCGGCGAGGAAGTCGTTGACGGTGATGACGTGGACGCCCTTGCCCGAGAGGGCGTTGAGGTAGCTCGGGAGGGTCGCGACGAGCGTCTTGCCCTCACCGGTCTTCATCTCGGCGACGTTGCCCATGTGCAGCGCTGCGCCACCCATGATCTGCACGTCGAAGTGGCGCTTGCCGAGGGTGCGCTTGCTCGCCTCGCGCACGGCCGCGAAGGCCTCGGGCAGCAGCATGTCGAGCGTCTCGCCGTTGTCGAGCCGCTCGCGGAAGCCCTTGGACTCCTCGCGCAGCTCCTCGTCGGTGAGCTTCTCGAAGTCCGCCTCGAGGGCGTTGACCTGCTTGGCGATGCCCTGGAGCTTCTTCAGGGTCCGGCCTTCGCCGGCGCGAAGCAGCTTCTCGATGACGGCCATCTGGTGATCTCACTCCCGACTGAACGTGTGGACTCGCCCGGTGGGCGGGCTCCATCGCCCGCGATGGGTCACGGGACCCGCCTAGGCTAGCCGCCTTCCGGACACAACGACCAACGCACCGCCCGCCGGCGCGGTTCCGTCGACCGACGAGCCCGTGTGCCGGGTGCGTCCTCCCGCTCACCCCGGCGGCGGCAGGTCGACCCGGCCCAGCCCGAGCCACGCGGCCATGGACTCGAGGTTGGCCACGAGCGCGGGGCGCGCCTCGGCCGGCGCCCCCGGCTCCCACGTCACCCGGTGGCAGCGCAGCACGCCGGCGGCCCGGTCGGCCTTGAGGTCACAGCGCGCGACGAGCGACTCCCCGTGCAGGAACGGCAGCACGTAGTAGCCGTGCACCCGCTTCGGCGCCGGCGTGTAGATCTCGATGCGGTAGTGGAAGTCCCAGAGGGCGAGGATGCGCTCGCGCTGCCACACGAGCGAGTCGAAGGGGCTGAGCAGCGCCTCCGCGTGCACGCGCCGGGGCACGCGGGCCTCCGCGTGCAGCCAGGCCGGTTTCCAGCCGGGCACGGTGACGGGCACGAGCTCGCCGTCGGCGACGAGCCGGGCGATGGCCGGGCGCGCGTCCTCGCGCTTGATCCGGAAGTAGTCGGCGAGGCACAGCTCGGTGCCCACGCCGTGCGCACGAGCCGCGATGCGGACGAGCTCGACGAAGCGGTCCGGGTCGGCCTCCGGGCCGGGGCGGTCGGTCCAGGCCGTCCGCAGCGGGAGCGGGGCCGTCGCCGACAGGGCCGCGTAGCGACGCTCGAACTGCGTCGTTCGACCCGCCGAGCTGATCTGACCCGCCCAGAAGAGGTACTCGAGGGCGTTCTTGACCTCCGACCAGTTCCAGCCCCAGTGGTCGGTCCGCCGGGGCTGGTCGTGGGCCAGGGCGGTCTCGACCTCCCGGGTGGTCATCGGGCCGCCGGCCTCGACCTCGGCCCGTACCAGGTCGACGAAGCCGGGCCGCTCCTCGAGGATCCGCCGCATGCCGCCCCACGCCTTCTCGGCGGCCGCGCGCATGCGGAAGTCGAGCAGCGGCCACGTCTCGGGAGGCACGAGGCTCGCCTCGTGGGCCCAGTACTCCACGAGGCGACGCGGCGCCCGGTCGCGGGCCCGGTCGAGCAGCGCCGTGTCGTAGGGGCCGAGCCGCGAGAAGAACGGGAGGTACTGACTGCGGGCCAGCACGTTGACGCTGTCGATCTGCACGACCCCGACCCGGTCGACGACGCGCTGGAGATGACGCGTCGTGGCCGCGAAGGGAGCCGGGCGCGGGTCGAGGAATCCCTGGGCCGCGATGGCGACCCGGCGCGCCTGGCCGCGCGTCAGCGTGCGCGCCGTCGTGCTCATTCCCGTCCGCTCACTCGTCGGGGTCGATGAGCCGCTGGCGCACGGCATACATGGCCGCCTCCATCCGCGAGTGCATCTGCAGCTTGTCGAGGATGTTGCGGATGTGGTTGCGCACGGTGTTCTCGGAGATGAACAGCTCGCCCGCGATCTCGCGGTTGAGCCGGCCGCGCGCGACGAGCCGCAGGATGCCGAGCTCGCGGTCGGTCAGGCGGGGCAGCTCGAGGCCGGGCCCCGACACCGGGGCGCTCGCGCGCTGGCTCATCTGCGCGAACTCGGTCAGCAGCTTGGAGGCCATCATCGGCGAGATGAGCGACTGCCCGTGGAAGACCGCCCGGATGCCGGCCGCGACCTCCTCGGGCGGCACGTCCTTGAGGAGGTAGCCGTTGGCGCCGGCGCGGACGGCCTCGAAGAGGTTGGACTCGTCGTCGGAGCTCGTCAGCATGAGGATGCGGGCCGAGGGCACCCGCTGCTTGATGACCCGGCACGCGTCGATGCCGCCCCGCTTGGGCATGCCGACGTCCATGACGATGACGTCGGGCAGCTTCTCCTCCGCCTCGTCGACCGCCTCGACCCCGTCGGCCGCCTCGCCGACGATGTCGATGTCGTCCTCCGTGCCCAGCACGGTCTGCAGCCCGCGCCGGTAGAGGGCGTGGTCGTCGACGATGAGCACGCGGATGACGTCGGGGGGCGGGGTCACGGGCCCATCTTGGCAAAGACCGGCGGCACCGCGCCCGGCGAGCCGTCCAGCGGCGCGCCGGCCCCCTGCGCCCTCCCCCGCACGCACGACGTCGGGACGCCCGGTGGGGGCGCCCCGACGTCGTCCGGGTGTGGCGGTCCTGCCGGCGGGGCCTACCCGGTGGCGGCCACGTCGGAGTCGGTCTCGAGGTGCAGCACGCCGTAGCTCCAGCCACGGCGGCGGTAGACGACGCTCGGCCGGTCGGTGTCGGCGTCGTGGAAGAGGAAGAAGTCGTGGCCGACGAGCTCCATCTGGTTGACGGCGTCCTCGAGCGACATCGGGGCGGCCGTGTGCACCTTCTCGCGGACCTCGATGGGCGAGTTGCCGAGGGCGCCGAAGCGCTCGAGATCGTCGACCTGGCCGTCGCCGGCCGCGGGCTCGGCCTCGGCGGTCGGCTCGTCGGAGGCGTCGATGCGGGCGGTGGCGCGCGCCACCGACTCGGGGATCCGTCGTCCGCGGCTGACGCGCCGCTTGTCGTGCACCCGCCTCAGGCGTTCCATGAGCTTGTCCACGGCCGCGTCGAGGGCGGCGTACTTGTCGTCGAGACACGCCTCCGCCCTGATGACGGGACCCTTGGCGTGGCAGGTGAGCTCGACCTTCTCCGAGCCCCGCGCCACGCGCTCGTGCGTCACGACGACGTCGATGCGGTGCACCTTGGGGGCGAGGGCCTGGACCTTGGCCAGGCGTTCGTCGAGCTGCTCACGGAATCGGTCGGGGATCTGGACGTGGCGCCCAGTGACGACGATCTCCACGGTTCCTCCTTGTTCGCGCACGTCTTCGGCGTGCGGTGCGCTTCGGTGTGGCTCCGGGCTCTCGTCACCTAGGACGGGCCCGCCGGTCGATGCGGCACCACCCCTTCCGCTCTCGCGCCCCGGGGACTCGACCGGAGGTCGGGCCCCCTCGTGGGACGGGGTCATGCCCCGACCCTAGTCGGGCCGCCCGCCCGCGGGAAGGCGTGCCGGCCAACCCGGACCGACCTCACAGCAGTCACACGGGACACACCGCGACGCCGGGCGTCCCGTCACGTCCGGGTCCGGTGCGCGGCCGCCATCGTGGCGCCCACGACGTCCGCCGCGCCGGCCTGGCGCAGGGCCCTGGCTGCCTCGGCGAGCGTCGCTCCCGTCGTCACCACGTCGTCGACCAGGATGCAGCGTCGACCACGGATCACGTTCTCCCACAGCGGTTTCACCGCGAGTGCGCCGTCGAGGTTGCGGCGCCGCTGCGCGGTGTCGAGACCGGACTGGTCGGCGACCCCGCGCGCGTGGCGCAGCGCAGGGGCCAGCCGGAGCGCCCGCTCCCCCACCCCGTGCCCGGGCGTGGCGCCCGCTTCGACGGACGCGGCACAGGCGTCGACGGCCGCCGCGCAGAGGTCGACCATCGGCGTGTCGCCCCGCGCTCGCACCGACCGTCGCGACGACGGCACCGGCACGACCAGCACGACCCCGTCGGGCCAGCCGCACCCCGCCAGCGCGCCCGCCAGCGACGCCGCGAGGAGCGGGGCGAGCACGCGCACGAGGTCGCGGCGCCTCGCGTCCTTCCAGGCCGACACCGCCGCGCGCAACGGGTCGGCGTAGAGGCCCCAGGCGTGCACGGGCGGCAGGCCCGGGGGTGGTCGGTGCGGCACCACCCAGGCGGGCCCGAACGTACCGGGCGAGGCGGAAGAGCCGGAAGGGCAGTGAGGGGCGGCGGGACCCGCGAGGGCGAGGGAGGCGAGGGCGGTCGCGCAGCGTGCGCACCAGCGGGTGCCGGCGCGCCGGCACCCGCCGCACTCGCGAGGCAGCACGAGGTCGAGCACCGCACCGGGCAGCGCACCGGGCAGCGCGCGGAGTCGGTCCATGCCTGGCAGCAGACCACGGGACGACGTCGTGCGGCACCGGACCGGCCGCGCCTGTGGACGACGGCGCCGTGCGGACCGGGGGTGTGGACGGACGCGGGGTGCCCGGCGGGTGCCGGGCGGGCGGTAAGGCGGGTGGTCAGCCGCCCGGGGCGAGCACGTCGCTGCCGCGGGCCGTCTGGCGCCACGTCGAGCCCGCCCGCGCGAGCACCCGCTCGTCGCTCGTGACGATGACGAGGCCACGCGGCCCGCCCACGGTCGTGATGGTGACCGCACCGGGCACCGGGCTCAGCCGGCCGACCTCCTGCATCGTGCCGTCGACCGCTCCCCCGAGCGTCGCGAGCCAGGGCCGCATGGGCTCGCCCGCGCGCACCTGGCCGATCACGGCGTAGTTGACCCAGTCGAGCCAGGCGACGTCCTGAATCCGGGTCAGCGACTGCGCCTGTCGCAGCGGCGGCGACAGCGCGAGCGGCTGGCCGTTCGTGGCGCGGACGATGCCGCTCAGCCCGAGCTGCACGTCGCGCCCGTCACGGTCGGTCGTGATGACGAGCACCCGGGAGGCGTCGGCGGCCACGGCCATCGCCGTCACCCTCCGGTCGCCGAGCCACGGGGTGCGGATCGGCTCCGGCGTCGCGCGGGGGTCGCTCGAGACGGTGTCGAGGACGAAGACCTGGTCGTCCCCGGCGGCGTCGGCTCCCGCGACCCAGAGGTAACCGTCCGCGTCGTAGACGGGCCTCGTCAGCGACGTGGCGAAGGGGGCGATCGACTTCGTCGGCTCGGTCGAGCGCCAGAGCGAGAGCTCGGCGCGCGTGTCGGACACGGCGGCGACCTGCTTGCCGTCCACCGAGAGCGCGAGGCTGCGCCATGTGTCGGGGATGCGGTCGACGTCACCGTCACGTGCCTTGAGGTCGGGGCGCTTGGCCGACTTGACGTCCGGCACGAAGCGCGGGTCGAGACGGCGCAGCAGGTCGCCGCGGCGCACGAGGACGGTCTCGAGCGCGGTGCGCGGCACGACGTCGTAGCCGAGCTCCGACGACGTCGAGACCGTGGTGACCCCGCCGGGCAGCTCGAGCGGGGTCGTGTCGACCGAGAGCGAGACGGCCGTGACGGCAGGGATCTGCAGCATCGTCTTCGTCAGCTGCGCCCACATGGCCGTGCGCCGGGCCGGGTCGGCCGAGAGGGCCTGGCTGCTGAGGTTGACCTGCGCCGTGCCGTTGACGACGGGCACGGCGTTGACGGCGAGCCGGGTGCCCCCGGGCACGCCCGTCGTCACCGCGCCCGCGAGGTGCTCGGGCACCGCGCTCAGCTGGGCCCGAGCGAGGGTCGTCGCGAGCCGGCTGCCGCTCGGGAACCAGCGCGAGTCCGGCACGAGGTCGCGCCCGTTCGGCGTCACGTAGTAGACGTAGCGGTTGGTGTAGACCCGGGCGAACTGGTCGGCGTCGAGCCACAAACCGAAACCGTCGCGGGGCAGCTCGACGCGCCACTCGCCGCCCACCTTCGTCAGGCCGAGGCTGAGCTGCGCGCGGGCGCCCGGGGGCTGCTCCACGTAGCGGCCGTCCGGCGCCACGCGGGCGAGCACCGGGGCGGAGACGTCGACGCGGTCGCCCTTGCGCCTGGTCAGCGTCAGCTCGCCGCCGTAGACGACGACCTCCTGGCTCGACCAGCGCCAGCGGTCCACGCTGGCGGGCTCGAGGAAGAGCTTGCCGGTCGCGTGCGTGTCGTCGTTGTCCTCGCCGGCGCGCAGGAACCCGCGCACGATCGACTCCTGGCTCGCACCGTCGAGGGGCCCCACCGCGATGACGCGGACCTGCTCGTTGTTGACGTCGCCGAGCGCGCGGCCCTCGATGACGTCACCGGTACCGGGCAGCCCGCCCCAGCCGCACGCCCCGAGCAGGAGCACCACGGCCGCGAGCGCCGCGAGCCGTCCGCCGTGCCGGCCTCGTCTCACGGTGCGCGCTCCACGACGATGCGACGCAGGCGCACCGTGTCGTCGTCGGCGACGGGACGGGACGTGCCGTCGCCGCCCGGGCCACCACGCGCCGAGCCGTCGTCGTCGGCCGCGCGCGCCCGGGCCGCCTCCATGGCGAGTGGGCTGAGCGGCAGCGGCGAGCTCGTGATCGTGGCGTCGGCCTTGCGCGGCAGGGTGAGGCGGAAGCACGACCCCTCGCCGCGGGCCCCCCACGCCTCGAGCCGCCCGGCGTGCAGGCGGGCGTCCTCGAGCGCGATGGCGAGGCCGAGTCCGGTGCCCCCGGTCGTGCGGGCCCGCGCCGGGTCGGCGCGCCAGAAGCGGGTGAAGACGAGCGCGGCCTCGCCGGGCCGCAGCCCGACCCCGTGGTCGCGCACGGTGACCGCGACGGCGGAGTCGTTCGCGCCGACCGTCACCTCGACCGGCTTGCCCTCGCCGTGCTCGATCGCGTTGGAGACGAGGTTGCGCAGGATGCGCTCGATGCGGCGCGAGTCCATGTCGGCCACGACCGGGTCGGCCGGCGCCACCACGACGAGCTGGGTGCCGCGCCGGGAGGCCAGGGTGCGGTGCGCGTCGACCGCCCGCTCGACCGAGGCCCGCAGGTCGCTCGCCTCGACCTCCAGCACGGCGGCGCCCGCGTCGAACCGCGAGATCTCGAGGAGGTCGGTGAGCAGCTCCTCGAAGCGGTCGAGCTCGCCGCGGAGCAGCTCGGCGGAGCGCGCGACCGTCGGCTCGAAGTCGCCACGTGAGTCGTGGATGAGGTCGCCCGCCATGCGGATCGTCGTCAGCGGCGTGCGCAGCTCGTGCGAGACGTCGGAGACGAAGCGCTGCTGCACGCGGGAGAGGTTCTCCAGCTGCGCGATCTGCTGCTGGATCGAGGCCGCCATGGCGTTGAAGGAGTTGCCGAGGCGCGCGAGGTCGTCCTCCCCCTTGGCGCGCATGCGCTCGTTGAGGTTGCCCTCCGCGAAGCGCTCGGCGACGATCGCGGCCCGACGCACCGGGTCGGCCACGAGCCGGGTGACGACGAAGGCGATCGCACCGACGAGCAGGATGAGGGCAGCGCCACCGATGAGGAAGGTCTGACCGATGAAGCTGATGATCTCGCGCTCGCGGTGCATCGGGTAGATGAAGTAGAGCCCGTAGTCGCCCGCCACGCCCGTGTCGATGCGCTGCCCGACGATGACGGCCGAGATCGTGTCGGTGCCCTCCTCGATCGTGGCCACCTGCAGGTGCTGGCGGTTGGGCTGGGCGGCCACCTGCGCACGCAGCTCGTCGGGGATGAAGCGCACGCCGACGCTGCCGCTCTCGATGGCGTTCATGACGACGAGGCCGTCGTTGTTGTTCGCGAGGCGCGAGAGCACGACGTAGCGGGTCTCGTTGCCGGCGTCCCGTCGGTACTGCTTGACGAGCGTCGTCGCGAACTGCGTCAGCTCCTCGGCCGACCCGTTCTGGTCGGTGATGTCGAAGTTGCGCTGGGCGTCGGTGGCGTCACGCAGGCTGTCCTCGGCCGCGATCCGCTGGCGGCCGTCCACGAGCCCCTGGGCGATGGAGCCGTAGAGGTAGGTGCCGACGGCGGTGAGCACGAGCACGCCGAGCAGCATCGTGACGACGACGACGCGGAAGCCGAGGGAGGCCCGCCACAGGTGGAGCAGCCGCTGCCAGCCCGCGCGCAGCACGGCGCCGACCCGCGAGACGACGCCCGCGAGTCCGCTCGGGGCCGCGCGCCCGCTCATGGCTAGGACGGACCGGCCTTGTAGCCGACGCCGCGCACCGTGACGACGATCTCGGGGCGCTCGGGGTCGTGCTCGATCTTCGAGCGCAGTCGCTGGACGTGGACGTTGACGAGGCGCGTGTCGCCGGCGTGCCGGTAGCCCCACACCTGCTCGAGGAGGACCTCGCGGGTGAAGACCTGCCACGGCTTGCGGGCGAGGGCGACGAGCAGGTCGAACTCGAGGGGCGTCAGCGACAGCGCCTGCCCGGCGCGCTTGACCGAGTGGCCCGCGACGTCGATCTCGAGGTCCCCGATGGACAGCTTCTCCGGGGCCGGCTCGTCGCCGCGCCGCAGGCGCGCGCGCACCCGGGCGATGAGCTCCTGCGGCTTGAACGGCTTGACGACGTAGTCGTCGGCCCCCGACTCGAGCCCGACGACGACGTCGACGGTGTCGGTGCGGGCCGTCAGCATGACGATGGGCACACCGCTCTCGGCGCGGATGCGGCGGCACACCTCCATGCCGTCGAGGCCCGGCAGCATGACGTCGAGCAGCACGAGGTCCGGTCGGGACTCGCGGAACGCGCCGACCGCCTCGGAGCCGTCGGCCACGTGGCTGACCTCGAGGCCCTCGTTGCGCAGCACGATCCCGAGCATCTCCGAGAGTGCGAGGTCGTCGTCGACGACCAGAACCCGACCCTTCACCACATGCTCCTCCCCGGGATCCCCGCGGACCGCGGACCCCGTGCATCGATGACCACATCTTCACACACCCGTCCGTGGCCACCCGACGGCTGCGGGCCCCTCAGGGCCGCTCGCGCCACGTCCGGGTCAGCCCTGCGTCACGTACCACTTGCCGCCGATGCGCACGGCCTTGAAGTTCTTGACCACCGTGGCCGCGATGGGCGGCACCGCCGTGGCCCGCTCGAACGTGGCCGCGTCACCGGTGACGGTCGCACCGTCGATGGTGAGGCCGGTGAAGACGGCCCCGAGCTGCTTGATTTGCTCGAGCGTCGGGGCGATCGAGGTGCCGCACGCCTTCGCCGCACCCGGGATGCTCGGGATGGCCCTGCCCTTGGCCGCCATGAGGGCGCAGACGGTCTCGCCGTCGCCGGCCACCATGGCGCCGAGCCACGAGCTCATCGCCGTCTCCGGCGTGCTCTGGTCGACGGGCACCGGGGTGGAGCTCGCCCCGCTGGTCACCCCGGCGGTCGCCGACGAGCCGTCGTCGGGCACGGTCCCCGACGACATCGGGTCGCTCGGGACCGAGGCGCCGGACGAGACTCCTGCTCCCCCCGTCCCGGTGGTGCCGGCCGGGTCCGCCGCCGGTGAGCACCCGGCCACCGTGACGGTCAGGGCCAGCGCCAGGGCTGCGGTCACAAGCTTGGTCATGGGTCGTCCCTGCGTGCACGTCGGTGGAATCCCATCGTCGCATGCCGTCACGCTCGGCTGATCGGCTGCCGGTCGGGGCAATTCACCCGAAAACCCCCGGAGCCGTCGTGCAGCGGCGAGAATTCACGGGTGACGACGACCCCTTCGACCCGCGACGCGCGACGCGATGACGCCGAGCCCGTCACCCACGACGGGCCCGTCGCTCCCACCGGACCCGCCCGCCGCTCGGCCCTGCCGCTGCTCGTGCGGCAGGTCCTGCCGGGGCTCGCGGTGCTCTCGGTCGTCGTGGCCCTCGCCCGCCCGGTGAGCGACCCCGACACGTTCTGGCACCTGGCGGCGGGCGACCGGCTGCGCGAGACGTGGTCGTTCTCGGGCGCCGACCCGTGGAGCACGATGTCGACCCTCCCGTGGCGCCTGCACGAGTGGCTCCCCGAGGTCGTCATGAGCCTCGCCCAGCAGGCCTTCGGGCTGCCCGGCGTCTCGTGGCTGCTCCCCCTCGGCGGCGCCGGCATCGCCCTCGCCCTCTGGCTCGCCGTGCGCCGGCACGCGCCACTGCTCGTCACCGCGGTCGTCGTGCTCGTCGCCGTCGTCGCGATGAGCTCGAGCCTGACGCTGCGCCCCCACCTCGTCTCCTTCGCGCTCGCCACGGTGACGACCGGCGCGTGGCTGCGCACCCGGGACGACGGCCGGGCCCGCTGGTGGCTCGTCCCGCTCACCTGGGTGTGGGCCTGCAGCCACGGCATGTGGTTCGTCGGCGTCGCCGTGGGCGTCGCCGCGCTCGTCGGGCTCTTCCTCGACGGCGTCGCCCGTGGCCGCGCCTGGCTGCGGCTCGCCCTCGTGCCGCTGGCCTCCCTCGCCGCGGCGGCGCTGACCCCGGTCGGGCCCGAGCTGCTCGCGGCCCCGTCGTCGGTGCGCGAGTACGCGCAGTACGTCACCGAGTGGCGCCCGCCCGCCCTGAGCGACATCGGCTTCGTCGCCTTCCTCGCGCTGGCCGGGATCACCGTGCTCGTGTGGTCCCGCGCCCGCCGCCGGGTGTCGTGGACCGAGCTCGCCCTCGCTGCCCTCGCCATCGGGCTCGCCCTGCTCTACGTGCGCACGGTCGCGGTCGGCGCGGCCGTGCTCGCCCCGGTCGCGGCCCCGACCCTCGCGCGCGCCGCGGGCCTGCCCCGTGAGCCGCTGCGGCGCCGCGAGGTGGCGCTCACCCTCGCCCTCACGGCGGTCGGGCTCGCGGTGGCCGGCGCCCTGGCGCCCGCGCGCGCCGCGCAGCCGCAGTGGGGCCCGAACGACCTCGACCGCCCCATCGCGGCCCTGCCTGCGGGCACGGTCGTGTGCAACGACTACGGCAGCGGCGGCTGGCTCATCTGGAAGCACCCGAACGTGCGACCGGCCATCGACGGGCGCACGGAGATCTACTCCCTCGCGCACGTCGAGTCCTACATGGCCTTCCACCGGGCCGCACCGGGCTGGACGGCCTACCTCGCGCGCACCGGCTGCCGCTGGGCCCTCGTGCCCGCCGACCTGCCCGTCGCCGAGGCGCTCGTCGCGCAGACGCACTGGACCGTGGCCGCCAGGGGCAGCGACCACCTCCTGCTGCGCGCGCCGGGCTGAGTCGCGCCGGCACCGGCACCGGACGCACGGATGCCGCCCGCCCGGTGAGGGCGGACGGCATCCGTCGGCGGTGGGCTCGGCCCCCGAGGGGGCGGGCCGTCAGTACCGGTAGTGCTCGGGCTTGTACGGGCCCGCGACGTCGACGCCGAGGTACTCGGCCTGGCCCTTCGTTAGCTCGGTGAGCTGGACGCCGAGGGCGTCGAGGTGCAGGCGCGCGACCTTCTCGTCGAGGTGCTTCGGCAGCGTGTAGACCTTCTTGTCGTACTCGCCGGGCTTCGTGAAGAGCTCGATCTGCGCGATGGTCTGGTTGCTGAAGCTGTTGCTCATGACGAAGCTCGGGTGGCCCGTGGCGTTGCCGAGGTTCATCAGGCGACCCTCGGACAGCACGATGATCGAGCTGCCGCTCTCGAAGGTCCACTCGTGCACCTGCGGCTTGATCTGCGTCTTCTGCACGCCGGGCACGCGGGCGAGGCCGGCCATGTCGATCTCGTTGTCGAAGTGGCCGATGTTGGCGACGATCGCCTTGTTCTTCATCTGCGTCATGTGCTCGGCCGTGATGACGTCGTAGCAGCCCGTCGTCGTGATGAAGATGTCGGCGCTCGCGACGACGTCCTCGAGGCGGGCGACCTGGAAGCCCTCCATGGCGGCCTGCAGCGCACAGATCGGGTCGATCTCGGTGACGATGACGCGCGCGCCCTGGCCACGGAGCGACTCGGCGCACCCCTTGCCCACGTCGCCGTAGCCGGCGACGACGGCGACCTTGCCGCCGATGAGGACGTCGGTGGCGCGGTTGAGGCCGTCGATGAGCGAGTGGCGGCAGCCGTAGGTGTTGTCGAACTTGCTCTTGGTCACCGCGTCGTTGACGTTGATGGCCGGGAAGAGCAGCTCGCCGGCCTCGGCGAGCTGGTAGAGGCGGTGCACGCCCGTCGTGGTCTCCTCGGTGACGCCCTGGATGCCGGCGGCCACGGTCGTCCACTTCTGCGGCTCGGTCGCCATCGTCTGGCGCACGAGCTCCTTGAAGACGCCGAACTCCTCGGAGTCCTCGTCGGTGGTCGGCGGCACCTGGCCGGCCTTCTCCCACTCGAGGCCCTTGTGGACGAGCATCGTGGCGTCGCCACCGTCGTCGAGGATCATGTTCGGGCCCTCGCCGCCGGGCCAGGTGAGGATCTGGTCGGTGCACCACCAGTACTCGGGGAGCGTCTCGCCCTTCCAGGCGAAGACCGGCACGCCCTGGAGGTCGTCGGCCGAGCCCTGCGGGCCGACGACGACGGCCGCAGCGGCCTCGTCCTGCGTCGAGTAGATGTTGCAGGAGGCCCAGCGGACCTCGGCGCCGAGCGCGGTGAGCGTCTCGATGAGCACGGCCGTCTGGACCGTCATGTGGAGCGAGCCGGCGATGCGCGCGCCCTTGAGCGGCTGCGCGGCGGCGTACTCCTCACGGATCGCCATGAGGCCGGGCATCTCGTGCTCGGCGAGACGGAGCTGGTGTCGGCCGGCCTCGGCGAGGCTCAGGTCGGCAACCTTGTAGTCGAAGGACATGAGTGATCGATTCCTTTGATCGTCGGTCTGCAGACCCGGCGCGCCCCTCTGGGCTCATCTGGCGGGTCATCACCCACGCCGGCAGTCGCCCAGTCTAGCGGTGGGCTGCGCAGGACTCGAACCGCCGTGTCGAGCCCTGGGCGCTCCCGGTGGCCCGAGCCACCCGTGACGGGTCGAGCCGGCCCCGCGGCACGGAGCCACGCGCGTACCGCGGCCTCGGTGCTGACGGGTTGGCTCCGGCCCCCGGGGGTGGCTCCGGCGTCGTGGCGCCCCGGGCCTCAGTGGGCGGTCGCCGCCCCGTCGTGCTTGCGTCGCGGGAGGACGTGCAGGACGGCGACGACGACGGCGCCGACGAGGAGGCCGATGAGCGCGGACGCGAGGGTGTTGACGACCCAGGCGAGCAGGCCGCCGACGCCGGCCACCCCTGCGACCCCCTCCTCGAGGTGGTGCACGAGGTCGTAGAGGGCGTGCCAGCCGAGCTCGTCGACGCCGACGAGCAGGATGTGCCCACCGACCCAGAGCATGGCCGCGATGCCGACCGTCGAGAGCACGGACAGCAGCTTCGGCATGCCCTTGACGAGCCCACGACCGATGCGCTGCGAGGCGCCCGACTCGCGCTGCGCGAGGTGCAGGCCGACGTCGTCCATCTTGACGATGAGGCCGACGACGCCGTAGACGAGCGCCGTGATGAGCAGCGCCACGATGACGAGGATGATGAGTCGCGAGACGAACGGCTCGGTGTCGACCTCGTTGAGGGCGATCACCATGATCTCGGCCGAGAGGATGAAGTCGGTGCGCACGGCGCCCGAGACGACGGCCTTCTCGTCGACCTCGCCGGGCTCGGGCTCGGCCTCGCGGTGGCCGGAGACGATCTCCCACACCTTCTCGGCACCCTCGTAGGCGAGGTAGGTGCCGCCGACCATGAGGATCGGCGTCAGCAGCCACGGCACGAACTGGCTGAGCACCATGATGATCGGCAGGATGACGAGCAGCTTGTTGCGCAGCGACCCGAGCGCGATGCGCTTGATGATCGGCAGCTCGCGGTCGGGCGAGAGCCCCTGCACGTAGCGCGGCGTCACCGCGGTGTCGTCGACGACGACGCCCGTCGCCTTGACGCTCGCCTTCGCCGCTGCCGCGCCCACGTCGTCGACGGAGGCCGCGGCCAGCTTCACGAGCGCCGCGACGTCGTCGAGGAGTGCTACGAGTCCGCCTGCCATGGCGTCATCCTAGGGTGGGCTGGGAGTCCGCTGGGAACGGGCTCAGGTGGGCGCGTCGAGGGGCAGCCCGAGCAGGGCGTTCTCGACGACCTCGCTGAGGGCCGGGTGGATCCAGTACTGGCCGCGCGCGAGATCGTGCACCGTCGTGCCGGACGACATCCCCTGGATGAGCGGCTGGATGAGGGTGGTCGCCTGGGGCCCCATGAGGTGCGCGCCGAGCAGCCGCCCCGTCGTGGGGTCCGCGACGAGCTTGCAGAGGCTCGTCGTGTCCTCCATCGCCCAGCCGTATGCGGTGTCACCGAACTTCTGGACGTACGTGACGTGGGGCAGTCCCTGGTCGATGCACTCCCCCTGGGTGAGCCCCACGGTCGCGATCTGCGGGTGGCTGAAGACGCCCGACGGGATGTGGTCGTGCGGGAAGGCTCGCAGGTCGTCGGGGTGCACGAGGTTGTGCGCGACGGTCCGCGCCTCGGCGTTGGCGACGTGCTTGAGCTGCAGGGGCGCGCTCACGTCGCCGAGCGCCCAGACGCCGGGCGCGCTCGTGCGGCCGTAGGCGTCGACCTCGACGCGGCCGTCCTCCCGCACCCGGATGCCGCCGGCGGCCGGGTCGAGGCCGGCGCTGCTCGGCTCGCGTCCGGTGGCGACGAGGAGCAGGTCCGCCTCGACCGTCGACGCGTCGTCGAGGCTCAGGCGCACTCCCGCACCACCGTTCGGCTCGAGCGGCTCGACCTTCACGACCGTCGCGCCGGTGCGGACGTCCCACTGCTCGCGCGCGAGGTCGGTGAAGCGCTCGGAGATCTCCGCGTCGAGGTGGCGCAGCAGCTGCGGGCTGCGGGCGACGAGCGTCACGTGCACGCCGAAGGAGGAGAATACGTGGGCCATCTCGGCCGCGATGTAGCCGCCGCCGACGATGGCCAGGCGGCGGGGCAGCTCGTCGATGCGCATCACGGTGTCGGAGGTGTGGAACGGCACCCCGGAGGCCGTGACGACCTCGGGCACGACGGGGTGCGCGCCGGTGGCGACGACGACCTGGTCGGCGGTGATCGTCTCCTCCCCGCCGTCGGTCAGGTCGATCGTCAGCCGGCGGTCGCCGGTGAAGCGCGCGTGGCCGAGGAACGCCGTGGTGTTGGGTCCCTCCGCGCGGTAGCGCAGGCCGCCCTCGCTGATGGGGTCGATGCGCCCGAAGATGCGGTCGCGCACGTCGGCCCAGCGGACGCCCTCGAGCGTGGCGTCGACGCCGTAGCGACCCGCCTCGCGCACCTCCCGGGCGAGGTCGGCGGCGTAGACGAACATCTTCGTGGGGATGCAGCCGACGTTGATGCACGTGCCACCGAACGTGCCGTGCTCGATGACGGCGACGCGCTTGTCGTCGAAGTCGGGCGTCACGAGCGAGTTGCCCGAGCCGCTGCCGATGATGGCGAGGTCGAAGTGCGAGGTCACGGTGGCAGCGTACGTGCCGCCGGAGACCACGCTGCGCGCAGGCGGCAACCGGTGCCGTGCTCAGGCGCCGCGCGCGCCCCGGAGCATGCCGACGTGCGGTGAGGTGGCCGGGTCGAAGCCGAAGCCGAGGGCGAGGTAGCTCGCCGCGAAGTCGGTCAGCGCGACGTGGTGGGCGAGCCGCAGCAGCGGGTGGGCCGACGGGGCGTCGACGAGCGAGACGCGCACCCCCGCGTCCTCGGCGACCGAGACGACGGTGTCGGCCAGCCGGTGCGAGGCACCCTCCGAGGAGTCGCGCAGCATGATGAGCCGGAGCGGGGGCCGCGAGGGCCCGTCGAGGAACGGGTCGGCGAAGATGTCGTCGACCCGACGCGAGCCCGAACCGCTCGAGCCGCCGACGTCGCGAGGGTCGCCGGCGTCGCCGGGCGCGAGCGGGCCGTCGAAGCAGGCGACGATCTGGCTCGCGGCGTCCGGCAGGCAGCCGTGCGCGACGGGGAGGCGGCCGGTGCGGCCGATCATCGCCGCGGCGCGCCGGGCCGCGACGTCACCGAACGGCCCGTCGCCCAGGACGATCGGCGTCGACTCGGCGAGCTCGACGGCGAGCACCTTGGCCGGGTTGACGAACGACTCCGACCCGGGCCGCGCGTCGGTGGCCGCGGCGTCGAGCACGTCGGCGAGCTCCCCCAGCGTCGCCTGGCCGGTCGAGGCGATGCCCATGGCGTCGGCGGCGAGCAGCGCGGGGGTCGCCTGCGCCCACATCGACGTGCGCGACGAGGAGCCCTCGACGGCGATGGGCACGTGCACGCCGTGGGCGCGCGCGCAGACGTCGGCGAGGGGCGAGTCGGCGGCCCCCACCGTCACGAGGAAGGCGCCACGGCGGGCCGCCTCCGCCGCCAGGGCGAGGGTGCCGGCCGCTCGACCCGACTGCGAGACGGCGAGCACGACGTCGAGGGCGCCCACCCAGCCGGGGAGCGACCCCGACGAGCAGCTCTGAACGGGCAGGGCGGCGGCTCCGCGCGAGACGGCCTCGAAGAGGTCGGCGACGGCGACGGAGCCACCGGCGGCCGCGACGACGACGCCGCGGGGCTCGACGTCCCGCAGCCGGTCGAGGCCGGCCTCACCGGCCGCGGCAGCGGTGCGGCGCACCTGGGCGCCGGCACCGGCGAGCGCCCGGAGGGTCTCGCCGCGGTCGAGCGCCCGCAGGGCGTCCTCGTCGTCCAGCCGGCCCTCGTCGAACACGGCGCCCACGGCGGTCAGCCGTCGGTGCGGCGGGCGAGGTCGACGAGCAGGACGGGCACGCCGCCCTCGACGGGGTAGGCGAGGTGGCACACGTCGCAGCGCAGCTCTTCGGTCGCTGCGGCGGCACCGGCCTCGGCCGGCACGTCGACGAGCTCACCCTTGCACTGGGGGCAGCGCAGGATCCCGCGCAACCACGGCTCGATGGTCTGCTGGCTCTGGCTCACGAGGCGGCTCCTGCACTGTCGGCGGGGCGGTCGCCCGCATCGTCTCCGGCGGCGCCCGACCGGATGAGGGCGAGCATCTCGTCACGGACCTGCGTCATCGTCTCACGGTCGGCGGCCTCGACGTTGAGCCGCAGCAGCGGCTCGGTGTTCGACGCGCGCACGTTGAACCACCACGTCGGCGCCTCGCCCTCGGGGCTGCGCACGGTCAGGCCGTCGAGCTCGTCGGTCTGCGCGCTGCGCACCTGCGCCCACGCCCGCACCTGCTCGACGGCACCGGCCTGGTCCTGCACGGTCGAGTTGATCTCGCCCGAGGCGACGTAGCGCTCGTACTCGGCGCAGAGCTGCGAGAGCGGCTCGTCCTGCTCACCGAGGGCCGCGAGCACGTGCATGGCGGCGAGCATGCCGGTGTCGGCGAACCAGAAGTCGCGGAAGTAGTAGTGCGCGGAGTGCTCGCCACCGAAGACGGCACCGGCACGGGCCATCTCGGCCTTGATGAAGGAGTGGCCGACGCGGGTGCGCACCGGGGTGGCGTCGGCCTCGAGCACGATCTCGCGGACCGCGGCGCTCGAGATGACGTTGTGCACGATGGAGACGTCGGTGTCGCCACCGGCGCGGGCCCGGGCGATCTCGCGCACGGCGACGAGACCGGTGACGGCGCTCGGCGAGACCGGCTCGCCGTCGGCGTCCACGACGAAGCAGCGGTCGGCGTCGCCGTCGAAGGCGAGCCCGATGTCGGCGCCGTGCTCGCGCACCGCGGCCTGCAGGTCGACGAGGTTGGCCGGGTCGAGCGGGTTGGCCTCGTGGTTGGGGAAGGTGCCGTCGAGCTCGAAGTAGAGCGGGACGATCGTCAGCGGCAGCTCGGGCAGGCCGGCACCCGTGCCGAGCACGGCGGGCACCGTGTGCCCGCCCATGCCGTTGCCGGCGTCGACGACGACCTTGAGCGGGCGCGAGCCCGACAGGTCGACGAGCCCGCGCAGGAAGGCGGCGTAGTCGCCGAGCAGGTCGCGCGTCGTGACCGAACCGGGGCCGCCGACGGGCTCGGCGAGGCCGGTGCCGCCGTCGAGCATCCACTGGGCGAGGTCACGGATCTCGGCGAGGCCGGAGTCCTGGCCCACCGGGCGCGCGGCCGAGCGGCACAGCTTGATGCCGTTGTACTGCGCCGGGTTGTGGCTCGCCGTGAACATCGCGCCGGGCAGGTCGAGGGCACCGCTGGCGTAGTAGAGGCCGTCGGTCGAGCACAGCCCGATGAGGGTGACGTCGACGCCGCGCGCGGTGACCCCGGCCGCGAAGGCCGCCGAGAGCTCGGGCGAGCTGGGGCGCATGTCGTGCCCGATGACGATGCCGCTCGAGCCGTCGGGGATCGCGACGACCTCGGCGAACGCGGCGCCGAGGGCCCGGGCGACGTCCGGGGAGAGCTGGTCGGGCACGAGTCCGCGCACGTCGTACGCCTTGACGAAGTCAGCGAGATGAGGCACGGCGAACACCCTAGCCGTCAGGAGTCGCGCAGGATGCGCAGGTGTCCCCGGCGACCGGACTCGACGGCCCCGGACTCGGCCTCGGCGCTCGCCTGCCCCCGGGACGCCGTGCGGCTCTCCGGGGGGCGCGACTCGGCGGGGCGGCGGGTCCGCGGCCGTCCGGCCTCGCGGACGGCGTCGGCGAGGGCGAGCAGGTCGTCGGCCGCGAGCACCGGCTCCGGGAACTCGCCGCCCACCCGGACGACGTCCCACCCGCGCGGGGCGGTCATGCGCTCGGCGTGCTCGAGGCAGAGGTCGTAGGTGTGCGGCTCGGCATACGTCGCGAGCGGCCCGACGACGACGGCACGGTCCGCATACGCGTAGGTCAGGGTGGCGACCGCCGGGCGAGCGCATCCCGTCTTCGAGCAACCACGTGTCAGACCCACGATCGGCGACTCTAGTCGGCCACCGGTGACACGACGAATCACCACGCCGGGCCGCCCGCAGATCGTCGACGGACCCGCCGCACCGACGATCTAGAGTGGGGCCGTGGACAGTCCCCCGCCCCGCACCCCGGCCCGCCGTCGGGTGCGCGACCGTCACGGTCGTGGTCGCCGCGGGCCGCTCGCCTGGCCGCCCGTGCCGGCCATGACGACGCGGCGGGACGCCTTCGACGACTACGTGCTCGACGCAGCGGCCCGCCTCGAGGCGACGTGCGGACGCGCCTTCCCCACGGTCGAGTTCGCGGTCGAGGACGTGCCCCCCGGGCCCGCGCCGTGGGACCACCGCGAGGTGCCGCTCGGCCGCCTCTACCCCGCGACCGAGGGGCGACCGGCGCGGATCGTGGTCTACCGGCGACCGGTGGAGACCCGGGTGACGGACCGTCGCGACGTGGCGGCGCTCGTCGCCGACATCGTGACGGAGCAGGTCGCCGGGCTGCTCGGGGTCTCCCCCGAGGAGCTCGACCCGGGGTTCGGCGAGTAGGCCGCGCCGCACGCGGCGTGGCCCACCCGCCCGGGACCGGTGCCGCGCCCGGCGTCGGTCAGTTGCGCACCTGGCGCACCGGCACCGACTGCGCCCGCACCGGCGCGTCGGACAGGGCCGCCACGCCGAAGAACGGCACCCCCGCGTCCGCGCCGACGACGGAGACGGCACCTCGCACCGTGCCGCTCTGCGGCACGACCCACACGCCGTCGGCCGAGCCGGCGTCGACGGCGCGGGTGGCGTCGGCGGGCACGGACACCGTCGTGACGGACGCCCCGGGTCCGGAGCCGAGGCGGACCTGGACCTGCGCTCCGGCGGGGCCTGCGGTGAGCAGCACGCGCTTGCTCGTGCCGGCGAGACCCGGGAGCAGTACGCCCGAGACGCCGTGCAGGGCCGGCGTGGCCGCCGTCCAGGCGAAGTCGCCCATGCGGTCGCCGGTGGTCGCCCGCAGCTCGGTCCACGCAGCCGCCACGAGCGGCTGGTCGGACCGGACGCCGAGCCCCATCGCGGCGGCGTTCACGGGCACGGCGACGTCGACGGTCGAGCCGGCCGGCACGCGCACGGCGCGCAGGGCGTCGGGCTGCACGGCGCCGGTGGCCGTGAGGAGGCGCACCTGGGCCAGGGCCTCGGTGTCGCCGGGGTTGGCCAGTCGCGCCCAGAGCGACCTGCCGCCGGTCTCGATGCCGGGCACGACGAGGTCGGTGGCGGGCGCGGCGGCACGGGTCGAGTCGTCGATGCCGCGCCCGGTGGCTCCGAGGATCCACTGCTCGTCGAGCACCGCGGTGACGACGCCCCCGGTGGCGCTCACGTGGACGACGGGGCCGGCCTCGCTCGGGGCGATGGCGTCGAGGGAGACGACGGTGCGCGACAGCGGCGGGATCGAGACGGACCGGTCGTCGGCCGCGGCGACCCGACCCGAGCGGCCGAGCACCTCGAACGACACCGTGACGGCGTTCGCCCCGGGGTTGGTCACGACCACCCGCTCGGTGCGCGAGGGGCCCGCCCCGCCGCCGACGAGCCACACGTCCGAGGACGGCAGCTGGCAGGGGGTCACGGCGAGCCCGCGGTCGTCGTCGCCCGTGTGGCGCCAGACCTGGGTCGCGACGAGCCCCGGCGCGAGGGTGCCCGTGGCCCGGGCCATGACGAGGTCGGCGCCGGGCACGGCGGCGCTCACCGGAGCACCCGGGGTGGCACCCTGCGCCAGACCGGTCGAGCGAGTTCCGGAGAGCAGCTGCACCGTGCCCGCGCCGCTCGCGAGGCCGTCGACGACTCCGGGGGCCGGGGCGGCGGCCGCGACGGTGACGCTGCCGCGGACGTCGCGCAGGCCGACGGCACCGAGGCGCTGCTGCCCCGGGCACACGAGCGAGGACTCCTCCACGAGCACGCTCGAGGACTCCGGCAGCCCGGCGCGCTCACCGGGGGTGGCGAGCTGTACCGACCCGCTGACGCGGGTGGCCCCGACGGCGAGCGCCGCCGCGGCGAGCGTCACCGCGCCGACCCGGACGACCCCGGTGAGGGTGCTCATGCGCGCCTCCTGGAGCGACGGTTGCCGAAGGGCACGGCGAGGAAGACGACGAGGCCGAGCAGGGCAGCCTGCCCGATGCGCCACCACGGCTCGGCGGCCGCGAGGTCGATCTCGAGGTCGCCCGCGGTCGCGGGGACGGCATACGTCGGCTGGTCGGTGCCGGGCACCCGCGGGAGGACCGTGCCGGCGAAGGTCACGCGTGCCGAGTCGGCCCACTCGGGCGGCTCGGCGAGCACGAGGCGGCGCGGGACGGCCGACGTCGCCAGCGTCGTGCTGACGGCCGCGTGCGGGCCGACGGTGGGCACGGCGGCGAGCAGGGCCCCGTCGGCGTCGACGAGGCGGGCCCGGGAGGGTGCCGTCGCCGCGGCCGAACCGGCCGCGGCGGGCAGGGGCTGCACCTTCCACAGCACGCCGTGCTCGCTCGTGCCGAGGCGGCTGAGGCCTTCGGCGGAGTCGAGCCGGCGGGCGAGGGGGGTGTCGGCCGAGCCGCGCACCTGGATGAAGCCGATGCCGAGGCGGGCCAGCGCGCCGGCGTCGAGGCTCTCGGCGCCGCGACCGCCGACGATGTCGGCGACGGCGCCGACGAGCGGGCTGTCGTCGACGCTCGCCCCGGCGCGGTCGAGGTCGCGCAGCAGCTCGCCCGGCTCCTGGCCGGCGAGCACGAAGTCGACGACGTCGTCCGAGGGGCGCAGCAGCAGGAGGCGGTTCGCGAGCGGACCGCCCGCCTGCTCGAGGGCGACGGCGGGCAGCGAGGCACGACCGACAGAGAGGGAGCGACCGGTGCCCTGCACGCCCCAGAGGGCGGCACCGACGAGCACGGGTGCGGCGGCGAGGGCCGTGACGACCACGGCGGCGGCGAAGCGCCACCGGCGATCGGTGCGGCGCAGCGCGGCGAGCACGGGGCGGCTGCCGGCGAGGAGGCCGACGAGCAGTCCGGCCAGCCAGAGCTGGACCCCGATCCCGGACCAGAGGTGCGCGGGCGACGAGGTGCCGACGCCGGTCTCGGCCGAGCCGAGCACCACACGGCCGGCGAGGAGCGAGACGCCGAGGCCGACAATCGCGAGCAGGCCGCCGGCGGCCAGGCCGACCGACTCCGACCGGGTGCGTCCGCGCACCCCGAGGCCGAGGAGCCCGAGGACGACGACAGGGGCACCCAGCCACATGGCCCAGCCCGGGCTGCCGGGCGAGCCGAGGACGAGCGCCACGACGTCCCACGGGCCGCGCTCCCCCGTCGTGGAGACGAGCCCCGGACCGGAGAGCAGGAGCCGCCAGTCGTCGACGAAGCGCGTGGCCCACGGCCCCAGCAGGGCGAGCGGCACGACGAGCAGCACGAGCGCGCGGGCCCGGCGCAGGCCCGGGCCGAGGAGCAGCAGCAGCGCGGCCGCCACCGTGGTCAGCACGAGCAGCGGCGGGGCGAAGGCCCCCAGCACGGCGGCCGCGAGCGCCGTCGCGAAGGTGGCGGTGAAGGTGCCGTCACGGCGGGCGGCGAGGCAGAAGCCCGCGAGGACGAAGGGCAGCAGCACGTGGGCGACCGCGACCGTGACCCGGCCCTGCGCGACCGCGGCGGCGGCGACGCCGGCGGTGCCCCACGCGAGCGCCGCGAGCGCCTGGGCGACGCGCGAGGGCGTGACGACCCGGGCCGCGAGGTAGGCGGCCCAGGTGGCGAGCGCCGGTGTGAGGAAGAGCAGCCAGGCGATGGTGACGCCCGCGCTCGACCGGCTCTCGGCGACGGCCGGCACCCGCTCGGCGAGCCAGGTGAGGGCGGAGAGCACCGCGAGGTGGGGGCCGGAGTCGACACCGGTGCCGAGACCGGCACCGTGCCAGGCGTCGCGGAAGGCGTGCCACAGCCCCGCCGAGCCGGTCGTCACCGGGCGCAGCTCGCCGCCGGCGACGCCGGTGTTGGTCGGTGAGAGGGCCCCGGCGCGGATCGTGTCGCGCCAGGCCGCCACGGAGGTGGCGAGGACGACTCCCGTCGCGAGGACGCCGGGGTGCGTGAGCACGCGGCGCGGCAGCGAGGCGGGCAGCTGGTCGAGCGACTCCGACTCGTCGGCGACGGGCCCGGTCTCGGTGGTGGCCGCCGCCTCGCGACGGGCCAGGCTGCGCTCCGGGGTGATGGCGTCCTGGATGTGGTCGATCGTCGTGCGCGCCGCCACGAGGGGCGCGACGAAGAGGGTGCCGAGGTGGTCGCGGCGCAGGCGCTTGGTGCGCCGTCCGCGCCAGCGGGCCCCGAGCGTGGCGACGGGGTGGAGCAGGGCCGTGACGTCGGTCAGCTCGCGCCAGGCCTGCCGGGGCCGCTTGGCCACGAGCAGGATGACGGAGGCGAGCACCGCCGACAGGGCCATCCACAGCGCGAGGAAGGGCGCCGCCAGCGGGGAGCACCGAGCGAGCGTCACCTGGCGGGCGGCCCGCCGGCCGCGGCGCTCGAGCTCGCGAGGACGCGGGGCGTCGGGGCGCTTGCCGTCGAGCCCGGCCGTGGCGTCGCTGACGACGGCGGCGGGCACGACGACGACCCGGTGACCGGCCAGCTGCGCGCGCCAGCCGAGGTCGAGGTCGGCGCCGTGGTCGACGAACGCCGGGTCGAAGCCGCCGAGGTCGTCGTAGGCGGCCCGGCGCACGAGCATGCCGTTCGTGCTCACCGCGAGCACGTCGGCGCGGTGGTCGTACTGGCCCTGGTCGGCCTCGCCGCGCGCCGGCGAGGCGAGGCGGCGCCCGGTGCGGGTGATCTGGATGCCCATCTCGACGAGGCGACGGGGGTCGTCCGCGCTGACGATCTTGGGGCCGGCGATGCCGACCGAGCGCGAGCGCAGCCCGGCCCGCAGCAGCCGCTCCAGCGCGGTCGGGCGCGGCACCGCGTCGTCGTGGAGCACCCAGACCCAGCTCGAGGCGGGGTCAGGCGGTGCGGGCAGCGCCGCGATGCCGGCCTCGATGGCACGCCCCACCGGCACGCGGCGCTCGAGGCGCACGATCTCGACGGACGGGACGGCCCGTCGCACGCCGGAGTGCGCCTGCGCGATGGCGGCGGAGGAGTCGGTGCTCGCGACGTCGACGACGACGAGCCGCTCCGGCGGCAGGGTCTGCGCGGCGAGGCCGTCGAGGCACGCCGCGAGCCAGTCGGCCCCGTCGTGCACGACGACGACGGCGGCGACGGTCGCGTCGCCGGTCTCGGGGCGCGACGCCCCGGCGGGCCCCGCCGAGGGAGGGGCGGAGCCGGTGGCCGTCGGAGCCGACGAGCCGGCCGGTGCGGTCGGCGTCGTCCCGCGCGTCGGCGACGGCGCACGCCCCGCGCCTGCGGGGGTGCGGAGGTCCTGGGAGAGCTCGTCGGGCACGGTGGTCACCTTCACGGCTCTGCCCACCCGGGCACCTGGGCGATGCCGGGGTCGGACGACACGGTCAGACCGCGCGCTTCTTCAGCTTGCGGCGCTCACGCTCGGACAGGCCACCCCAGATGCCGAAGCGCTCGTCGTTGGACAGCGCGTACTCGAGGCACTCGGAGCGCACCTCACACCCCACGCAGACCTTCTTGGCCTCGCGCGTCGAACCGCCCTTCTCCGGGAAGAACGCCTCCGGATCGGTCTGGGCACACAGCGAACGCTCCTGCCAGGAGAGCTCACCCTCCTCTGCGCCGCTCGTGTCCGACCAGACCACCATCAACTCGTGCATGACCCCTCCTCGACCCTGACTGCACTTGTGTCAGCACTTGTTGCACCCGGCGACCTCGTGACCCAGGCACGTCGGACGAACCAGTCCGGGTGCCCCAACGACGCGATCCGACGACGACAACGATGAAATTACATGCGTGTCATATGCCTCACGTCAAGCCCGCAGGTGATATTTGCCTACACGAACCGGACAGATCACCCCCAGCACCGCGCCGCGAACGGCCGGCTGAGAGGATCGCCGCATGCGCATCACCGCCCTCGCCGGAGGGGTCGGAGGGGCCCGTTTCCTCCGCGGCCTGCTCCACCACGCCCGCACCGCCCCGTCCACCGAACCGGTCGAGCTGACCGTCATCGGCAACACCGGCGACGACATCACCCTCTTCGGCCTGCGCATCTGCCCCGACCTCGACACGCTCCTCTACACGCTCGGCGGCGGCATCCACGAGGGCCAGGGGTGGGGGCGCGCCGACGAGTCGCACCACATGGCCCAGGAGCTCGCGGCGCTCGGCGCCGAGCCGACGTGGTTCGGCCTCGGCGACAAGGACTTCGCCACGCACGTCTTCCGCTCGCAGCTGCTCGGCCGGGGTATGCCGCTCAGCGGGGTCGTCGAGCGGCTGTCCGCCCGCTGGGGGCTGGACGAGCAGGGCGTGCGCCTGCTCCCGATGACCGACACCCCCGTCGAGACCCACGTCGTGGTGTCGGAGGACGGCGAGCAGCGCGCCATCCACTTCCAGGAGTGGTGGGTGCGCCACCGCGCCGAGCTGCCGGCCGAGCGCTTCGTCGTGGCCGGCCTCGACCGCGCGACCCCGGCCCCGGGCGTGCTCGACGCCATCCGTGAGGCGGACGTCGTGCTGCTCCCGCCGAGCAACCCCGTCGTCTCGATCGGCATCATCCTCGGCGTGCCCGGGGTGCGCGACGCGCTCCGCGGCAGCCGGGCCCCGGTCGTCGGCGTCTCGCCCCTCGTCGGGGGCCGCCCCGTCCGCGGCCACGCCGACGTGTGCCTGCGCACCATCGGGGTCGACGAGACGAGCGAGGCCGTGGCCGGGCTCTACGCCGACTTCCTCGACGGCTGGCTCGTCGACGAGGACGACCCGATGACCTCGCGGCGGGGGCTCGAGGTGGTGCACCGTCCGCTGCTCATGAGCTCGACCGACGCGGCCGCGGCCATGGCCGGTGCCGCCCTCGACCTCGGGCTGCGCCTGCGCCCCGGGTCGGGCCGGGCATGACCGACCCGGGCCCCGGGTCGACCGGTCCCGGCCCGACCGACCCCGGCGCGGCGGCCGACGCCCGGGCCCCGGGCGTCGTGACCCTCCTACCGCTGACCGGGATCCCGGAGGTGCACGAGGGCGACGACCTCGCCGACGTCGTCGGCCTCGGGCTGACCCACGCCGGTGTGCGCCTGCGCGACGGCGACGTGCTCGTCGTCTCGAGCAAGATCGCGAGCAAGTCGCTCGGTCTCGTCACCGACGACACCGACAAGGACCGCGTCGTGCGCGAGCAGAGCCGTCGCGTCGTGGCCGAGCGCGCGGTCGGTGACCGCGTCACCCGGGTCGTCGAGGCCACCGCCGGCCCGGTGATGGCCGCCGCCGGGGTCGACGGGTCGAACACGGGCGACCGGGGCGGCTGGCTGCTGCTCCCCCACGACCCCGACGAGGTCTGCGCGCGCCTGTGCGCGTCGCTGCGGGCCCGGCACGGCGTCGCCGTCGGTGTCGTGCTCAGCGACACCGCCGGGCGGCCCTGGCGCGTCGGACAGGTCGACTTCGCGCTCGGCGCCCACGGGCTGCACGTGCTCGACGACCTGCGCGGCGCCACCGACGCCGACGGCCGGCCGCTCGAGGTGACGAGCCGGGCCGTGGCCGACGAGGTGGCCGCCGCGGCCGACCTCGTCAAGGGCAAGGTCGCGGCCGTGCCGGCCGCGGTCGTGCGCGGGCTGCGTGGGGTCGTCCTCCCCGACGCCGCCACCGACGCCGCCACCGACGCTGCCGGCGGCCGCACCGCCGGCGGCCGCGACCTCGTGCGCACCGGTCCCGGCGACTGGTTCGCCCTCGGCCGGGTCGAGGCGGTGCGGGCCGCGCTCGGCGTGCAGCCGGGCAGCCCCGAGTCCGCCGCCGTCGGCATCGCCCCCGTGGCGCCCGACACGCGCATCGGCGCCGTCTCGCGGGCCGTGCGCCTCGCTGTGCACGACCGCGAGGGCGCGACGGCCGACGTGGGACCCGACACGGTGACGCTGGGCGCCGACACGGCATACGACCTCGGGGCGCTCGTCACCCGGCTGCAGGCGGCGCTGTGGTGCGAGCGGCTCGTCGGCGACCCGGCCACGCCCGCGGCTGACGGGCTCTCCGTCGTCGTGGGCGTCACCGAGCAGGCCTGACCGGCGCCCCGCCGGCTACCCGCCGACGGTGAAGACGACCTTGCCGAAGACGTCGCCGTCGACCATCCGCGCGAAGCCGTCGCGGGCCTGCGCGAGCGGCAGCACCGAGTCGACGACCGGCTCGATGCCCGACTGCCCGACGAACCGGGCCAGCCGCCCGAGCTCCTCGCGCGTGCCCATCGTCGAGCCGACGACGCGCAGCTGCTTGAAGAAGATCTTCGTCAGCTCGGCCTTGGCGGGCGCGTCGCCCGACGTCGCGCCGGAGATGACGATGGTGCCGCCCGGGCGGAGCGCGTTGACCGAGTGCGACCACGTCGCGGCGCCCACGGTCTCCATGACGGCGTCGACGCGGTCGGGCAGCCGCTCCCCCGAGGCGAAGACGCGATCGGCGCCGATCCCGAGCGCGCGCTGCCCGCGGGCCTCGTCGCGCGAGGTCGCCCACATCCGGTAGCCCGCCGCCGCGCCGAGCTGGAGCAGCGCGGTCGCGACGCCGCCGCCGGCGCCCTGCACGAGCACGGTGCCGCCGGGCTGCACGCCCGAGTTCGTGAAGAGCATCCGGTATGCCGTCAGCCACGCCGTCGAGAGGCACGCCGCGGTCTCCCACGCCATCCCCTCCGGCTTGGGCACGACGTTGCCGGCAGGCACGAGCACCTTCTCGGCGAGCGTGCCGTCGTGCAGCTCCGACAGCAGGGTGCGCCGCGGGTCGAGCGTCTCGTCGCCCTGCCAACCCTCCGAGGGCACGACGGCGTGGACGATGACCTCGTTCCCGTCGGGGTCGACGCCTGCGGCGTCGCAGCCGAGCACCATCGGCAGCCGGTCCGCCGGCAGCCCGACACCGCGCAGCGACCAGACGTCGTGGTGGTTGAGCGCGGCGGCCTTGACGTCGACGACGATCCAGCCGGGTCGCGGCTGCGGGTCGGGGCGCTCCCCGACGACGAGGCCGGAGAGCGGGTCGGAGGCGGACTGACTGACGGCGTGGGCAGCAAGCATTCCTGCACCCTAGTGACCGGCGCGGGCGCACGGGCGGAGCAGGCGGGCGCCCGGCCGGTCGTGCGTGCGGCGGGCCACGCCACCCCCGGTAGGGTCCTGCCCGTGACCGACAACACCCACGTCCGCCCGGAGCCGACCGGCACCGCGACGGCTGCCGCACGACCGGGGCCCGGCGGCGCGCGACGGTCGCGCGGCGTCGACCCCCGCTCGGTGGCGCTCGTCGCCGTCTTCACCGCCCTGCTCGTCGCCGCGGCGGTGGTGCCGGGCATCCCCGTCGGTGGGTTCGGCGTGCCGATCACCCTGCAGACGCTCGCCGTCCTGCTCACCGGGCTCGTGCTGGGCCCGGGCCGCGGCGGCGTCGCCGTCCTCGTCTACCTGCTCCTCGGCCTCGTGGGGCTGCCCGTCTTCAGCGCCGGCCAGTCGGGGCTGCAGGTGCTGAGCGGTCCGACGGCCGGCTACCTCGTCTCGTTCGTCGTCGCCGCCGTGGCCGTCGGCCTCGCGGCGCGCACGGTCGTCCGGCGCGTGCGCCGCGCCCTCTGGGTGCCGCTGCTCGTCGTCGCGGCGGTCGTGACCTCCGTCGTCGTCGTGCACGCCCTCGGGGTCGCCGGGCTCATGGTCAACCTCAAGCTGCCGCTCTCGGCCGCGATCGGCGCCGACCTGCCGTTCCTGCCCGGTGACCTGCTCAAGGCCGTCGTGGCCGTCGTCGCGGCCGTCGCCGTGCACCGCGCCTTCCCCGACGTCCTCGTGCGCCCCGCCCGCCGCCGCGCGTGACGACGGTCCGGGTCGCCGGGGCGAGCGTCGAGGTGCCGTGCGACGGCGCCCCCGACCGTCGCCCGCGCACGATCCTCGGACCGCTCGACCTCACGCTCACCGAGCGCCGCGTCACCGTCGTCGGCGCCAACGGCTCCGGCAAGTCGACGCTGCTCCGGCTGCTCAACGGGCTCGTGGCGCCGACGACGGGCCACGTCACCGTCGACGGGCTCGACACGGTGCGTGACGGCGCCGCCGTCCGCCGCCGCGTCGCCTTCGCCTTCACCGACCCGCTCTCGCAGCTCGTGCTGCCCACCGGCCGGGAGGACGTGGAGCTCTCGCTGCGGCGGGTGCACCGCGACCGCGCGGCCCGCCGAGCCGCGGCCCACGACGTGCTGGACCGCTTCGGCCTGACGGCCCTCGCCGACCAGAGCGTCTACGACCTCTCGGGCGGCGAGCGCCAGCTGCTCGCGCTCGCCGTCGTGCTCGCGACCGATCCCGCGCTGCTCGTGCTCGACGAGCCGTCGACGCTGCTCGACCGGCGCAACACCCTGCGGCTGCGGCGGGTGCTCGAGGCCCTGCCGCAGTCGGTCGTGCTCGCGACGCACGACCTCGACCTCGCGCTCGTGGCCGACCGCACCCTCGTCGTCGACAGCGGGTCGGTCGTCTTCGACGGCGACCCGGCCGCGGCCGTGGCCCACTACCGCGGCCTGGTCGACGAGCCGTGACCGCGCCGGGACTCTTCACCACGCACGTGCCCGGCACGTCGCTAATTCATCGGATGCCGTTGTGGCCCAAGCTCGCCGGCGTCGTGGTCGTGGGACTGCTGCCATGGTTCGTCGCGTCGCCGTGGCCGCTGGCGGTCGTCACCGCCGCCCTCGCCGGGGTCGTCCTCGTCGCGCAGCTGCCCGCGCGCCGGCTGCTCCGCTCGATGCGCGGGCTGGCCCCGGTGCTCGTCGTGCTGCTCGCCTTCCAGTGGTGGTCGACGGGCCTGCCGTATGCCGCCCGCGTGGTGCTCGGCATCGTCAACGCCTTCGTCGCGGCCGGCATCCTCACCGCGACGACGCCGGTGACCGACCTGCTCGACGGCGCGGTGCGCGCGGCCCGGCCGCTGCGCCGGCTCGTCGACCCCGAGGTCGTCGCGCTCACCCTGGGGATCGTCGTGCGGTCGGTGCCGTGGGTGCTCGGGTCGTTCTCGGCGGTGCGCGAGTCGGCCCGGGCCCGAGGGCTCGAGCGCGACCCGCGCGCCGTCGTCGTGCCGACCGTCGTGCACGTCGTCGCCTACGCCCGCGCGACGGGAGAGGCCCTCGCGGCCCGGGGCCTCACCGACCCGGCGGAGGACGCCTGACGCGCGGACGCGCCGACGCGCGGGTGTCACCGCACGGCATACGGTCCCGGACGGACCACCCCTGCCGGCGACGCCGGGACGAGGGCGGCGACCGCCGCGGCCACGGCGGGTGCCACCCGCTCGTCGAAGACGCTCGGCACGATCCGGTCGGCGGTCGGGTGCTCGACGAGAGCGGCGATGGCGGCGGCCGCCTCGAGCTTCATCGCCTCCGTGATGCGACGGGCGCCCGCGTCGAGCGCGCCGCGGAAGATGCCCGGGAAGGCCAGCACGTTGTTGATCTGGTTCGGGAAGTCCGACCGTCCGGTCGCCACGACCTCGGCGAAGCGCGCCGCCACGACCGGGTGCACCTCGGGGTCGGGGTTGGCCAGGGCGAGGATGACGGCACGTGGCGCCATCCGGATGAGGTCGCGCTCGGCGACCGTGCCACCGGACACCCCGATGAAGACGTCCGCGCCCGACAGCGCCTCGCCGAGCGCGCCGGTCACCCCGCGGGGGTTCGTCACCTCGCGCAGCTCGGCCTTGTGCGGCGCGAGCCCCTCCCGGTCGGGACCGAGCACGCCCTGCGAGTCGGTGACGACGACGTCGGTCACCCCGGCGGCGAGCAGGATGCGGCTCACCGCCACGCCCGCCGCGCCCGCACCGGCCACGACGACGCGCAGGCCGGTCAGCTCCTTCTCGACGACGACGGCCGCGTTGCGCAGCGCGGCGAGGGCGACGATCGCCGTGCCGTGCTGGTCGTCGTGGAAGACCGGGACGTCGAGGCGCTCCTGCAGCCGGCGCTCGATCTCGAAGCAGCGCGGCGCGGAGATGTCCTCGAGGTTGATCCCGCCGTACGTGGGGGCGATCCGGGCCACGGCGTCGACGATCTGCTCGATGCTGCCGGTCTCCATGCAGACCGGCACGGCGTCGACACCCGCGAAGTGCTTGAAGAGCACGGCCTTGCCCTCCATGACGGGCATCGCCGCGAGGGGGCCGATGTCACCGAGGCCGAGCACCGCGGTGCCGTCGCTGACGACCGCGACCGTGTTGCGGCGGCTCGTGTACGCCCGGGCGAGACCCGGGTCGGCGGCGATGGCCAGCGACACCTCGGCGACGCCGGGGGTGTAGAGCAGCGAGAGGTCGGCCGCGTCGCGCAGCTCTGACGTCGCGTGCACGGCGAGCTTGCCGCCCTCGTGCACGCGGAAGACCTCGTCGCTCGGGTCGAAGGGTCGGCGGGTCGGCAACGCACTCATGGGAGAGACACCTCGTTCGCGGAGGACGGAAGGGCAGGCGCCCTGGCTGGTGGAACAGAGCCGGGGGTCTGGCCTGCGTGCTTCGGTCTCGCGACGGGGGTTGCCCGCGCTCCCACTCTCGCACGGTGGGGGTGCACCACGGCAAGGCCCCGGGGCCCGGTGTGACGGGCCTCTCACGGCCCCGGGCCGGAGCTCCCTCAGGCGCCCGCGCCGGTGCTGCTGGTCGACTTGAGCAGCGCGTCGACGACCCGCGGGTCGTACTCGTAGCCCAGCCCGAGGTAGATCCGCTCGACCGCCGCCTCCCGGGCGCGGGCGCTGCGGGCTCCCGCGGTGAGGTCCTCGTAGGCGTTGGCGACCTTGACGATGCGGCTCGTCAGCGGGATCTCCTCCCCCAGCTCGCGCACCTGTCGGTAGGGCGTCGTCTGGTGCTCGAGGATGTGCGCGACGCCCTCGAAGACGCCGGTCTCGCGGACGATGGCGACGGTGTCGGCCTCGATGCGGCGCTGGTCGGCCGGGGCGGCGAGCACCGTGGCGCCGCCCGGGATCGGCTCGACGAGGGCGACCTGGCCAATGTCGTGCAGCAGCGCGGCGTACTCGAGGTCGAGCAGCTCACGCTCCGACAGGCCCAGCTCGCGGCCGATCCGCACGGCGAGCTCGGCGACCCGCTCGGAGTGCCCCGACGGGGTGTAGCCCGCGGCGTCGGTGAGGCGGGAGAGGGTGCGGATGCTCTGCAGGTAGGTCGCGCGGATGCTGACGTAGCGACGGAACGCGAAGAGCGTCAGCACGAGCGGCATGAGGAAGAGCGGCAGCGCCGCGATCCCGAGGGACGGCGCCGCGAGCGCGACGAGCACGCCGGTGACGGCGACCGCGGTCGACATGGCGAGCGAGGAGCGCAGCTCCTCGACGAGGGTGCGCCGCACGTTGGCCGCGGCCGAGACGGCGCGCAGCAGCGAGGTGAAGACGGCATCGGCGAGCAGGGCCACGACGCAGAGCCCCAGCATGAGCAGCGCCCGCTGCCACGGCACGAGCCCGTCGACGGGCGCGATCCCGCCCGGGGACTGGCCGAGGTGGACGCCGCGGTAGAGCACGGTGAGCACGGCGATCGAGACGAACCGGCCCGTCGTCTCGACGATGCTCACCTCTCGCCCGGCGAGCACCCGGGTGGCGGTCCCGAGGGTCATGGCGATGGCGGTGACGGCGAGCACGAACGCGCCGCCGTAGGCGACGAGCTGCCCGCCGGGCACCTCCGTCGTCAGGGCCAGCGCGAAGGCTGCCGCGGCGGCGATGGGGGCCGAGCCGCGGAAGCCGGAGGCCGAGAGGTGGAACCACTCCCCGAGCACGATGGTGACGGCGAAGGCGGCGACCACCCCGACGCCGACCTGGTCGTCGATGCCCGGCACGTCTCCGGTGGCGATGGTGACGACGACCGACAGGACGAGGCCGAGCAGACCGATCGCGAGGGCGATCGGGTCGCGGCGCACGACGCCGTTCACGAGACCGCCTCCGTGGTCAGGACGGCGGACGGCCAGCCGTGCTTCTCGAGCACCGCCACGGTCGCGAGCACGACGGCGGGGTCGTAGCGCCCGAGATCGGCCTGCAGGGCGCGGGCCACGTCGGCGACGAGCTCCTGGCGGTGGTCGGGCGGGTCGGCCCCGGCGACCACCTCGACGGCTGCGGCGACGGCCACGACCCGGGCCGCGATGGGGATGTCGGCGCCGACGAGGCCGTCGGGGCGCCCGCCGCCGTCGAAGCGCTCGTGCTGGTGGCGGATGCCGGAGCGCGCGTCCTCGAGGAAGTCGATGCCTTCGAGCATGCGGGCGCCGAGCACGCAGTGCCGGTCGATGGTCTGGCGCTCGGCCTCGCTCAGCGCCTCGGGCGCGCGGCGCAGCAGTCGGGTGGGCACCCCGAGGTGCCCGATCTCGTGGAGGGTCGCGGCATACCGCACGGTGCCGATCTGGTGCGGGCCGAGCCCGAGCTCCTCGGCGACCCACTCGGCGAGGCCGGCCGCACGCCGGCTGCGGGCGACGGCGGACGGCTCCTTGGTGCCGAGCGCGGTGACCAGGGTGTCGATGGTGCGCTCGTGCGACCGCAGCTCCTCGCCGTACTGGATGAAGGCCCAGCGAGCAGCGAGGAGCGGCACCATGACGAGCAGGGCGCTGAAGGCACCGAGGTCGACGGGGTACCAGAGCACGACGAAGAGGAAGCCGATGACCCCGTAGCCGATGTAGGCCACCCCCGAGCTCGCGAGCACCCGGCGCGCGAAGACGCCGAAGGGCACGCCCCGGAAGAGCGTGATGGCGCCGGCGAGCAGCACGGCGTTGGTGAGGCACTGGACGACGTCGGCCACGATGAGCGGTAGCCCGACCTCCCGGGTGATCTGCCCGAACCCCTCGACGGCATCGAGGTCCTGTGCCCCGCCGACGAGCACGTAGACGTAGGCCCCGGCCGCGCCGATGATGCCCATCATCGCCATGTTGAAGACCTGCTGGAACCACCGCACCTTGGGGTCGCGCTCGATCAGCTGCGAGGCGACGCCGACGAACCACGTCCCGAAGGGCCCGAGGATCGCACCGGACGCGAGCAGGATGATCGACAGGAACGAGAACCCGATGCGCGAGGTGGTGACGGTGGGCTCGCGCAGGTTGTAGCTGAGGATCCCCATGGCCGCGAGCAGCAGCAGCGGCGCCAGCTGGGGGTGGCGTCCGTGCGTCCACGAGAGCACCCCGAGCGCCACCCCGACGAGGACGACGACGGCGATGTAGTACGGCAGGAGCCGCGAGGGCGACAGCTGCTCGGCGGGACTGGTCACGACCTATTCATGCCCGACAACAGTTCGGTCCTGCAACATGGCAGGACCGAACTGGTGCATGGAAGGGTGCTGAGGAATCAGCCACCCCACGACCAGGTGCTGGCGAAGTACGCGACGGCACGGGTGGCGTAGTCGTTCGTGGCGAGGGCAGACAGCAGAGCAGCAAACATTGGGGGGCTCCTTGATACTCGGTGTTCCGGATGCGTGCGCCATGGAGGGGCGTGTTGCGGCAGCACAGAACGATTGAGGTTTCCCTCAGCGCGTAGCCTGCCTCACCGATTCATCGAGGAACAGCAGATATACCCCCGGGTGGGCATATCTATACCAAGATTTTAACGTCGCGAGCGTATCAGCGCAGCCGATTGGGTGGGAGCGAAGCGATGTGGAAGAATCGGGGCTTCGTGCCCGCACGGGCGCGAAGCAACCGCAGGACCAAGGAGAGCCGACGATGAGCAAGCGCGCCCGCAAGCGCCGCTCCCGCAAGGGCAACGCCGCCAACCACGGCCGCAAGCCCAACGCCTGAGCCGCAGACGTCAAAGGCCCGCACCCGAGAAGCTCGGGGCGGGCCTTCGTCGTGTCCGGGGGCGCGCGCGCCGTCGTCTGACGCCGTGCGACGCCGTATGCCGTCGTCCGACCCGGTCCGTCAGCCGCGGTCGACGCGGATGACGGTCGTCGAGATGCGCGACATGATCGTCAGCCGCAGCGTCTCGGGCGCCTGCTCGCTCCCGCACGAGCGCTTGATGAGCGACTTGAGCGTCGTGTCGAGGTCGTACTCCTTCAGGCACGGGCCGCACTCGTCGAGGTGCGCCTGGATCTTCGCGCAGTCGTCGGGGCCGAGCTCGCCGTCGAGGTACTCGTAGACCCGCAGCAGCGCCTCGGAGCAGTCGGTGCGCGCGTCCGCACCCGTCGTCGGCTCGTTCATGACCGGGCTCCTTCCGTCCGCGCGCCGGTCGCGCTCGCCGTCTTGGCCGTGCTCGCCGTGCTCGTGGCGCCCGCGGCCACGAAGCCGCGGTCGGCGGCATACTCCGAGAGGAGCTCGCGCAGCTGGCGGCGACCGCGGTGCAGCCGGCTCATCACGGTGCCGATCGGCGTGTCCATGATCTCGGCGATCTCCTTGTAGGCGTAGCCCTCGACGTCGGCGAAGTAGACCGCGAGGCGGAACTCCTCCGGGATCTGCTGCAGGGCACGCTTGACGTCGCTGTCGGGCAGGTGGTCGAGCGCCTCGGCCTCGGCCGAGCGCAGGCCCACCGACGTGTGCGACTCGGCGCGCGCGAGCTGGTAGTCCTCGATCTGCGCGGCGTCCGACTCGAGCGGCTGGCGCTGCTTCTTGCGGTAGCTGTTGATGTAGGTGTTGGTGAGGATGCGGTACATCCACGCCTTGAGGTTGGTGCCGGGCCGGTACTGGTGGAACGCCGCGTAGGCCTTCGCGAACGTCTCCTGGACGAGGTCCTCGGCGTCGCTCGGGTTGCGCGTCGTGCGCAGGGCCGCGCTGTAGAGCTGGTCGAGGAGCGGCATCGCCTCCCGCTCGAACCGCGAGCGGCGCTCGTGCTCGGCCTCGGCCGTCACGTCGACCGTCGCGTCGCGCGTGGCGACGTCGTCGGGGTCGGCTGCGGGCGCGGCGGCGAGCACCGCGGCCGTCGGGTCGGTCTTCTTGTCCTTTGCCATCGCCTCCCAGCCTAGACCGGCTGGTTGCGGCGCATGACCCAGCCGTGACGGCGGGGTCGTCGCGCGCTCGGGAGCGGGGAGGGAGCAGGTGGCCATGTGCGGTCCAACGACCCCTAGCCGGGCAGCATTCCCGCGACCTGCGTCACGGCGGCGGTGAGCGCGCTGCGCGACCCCTTCGGGAAGCTGTGGCCACCGGGCACCTCGATGAGGGTGGTGCCGGGCGCGAGGTGCTCCCGCAGCTCGGTCGGGGTGCCGAAGGCGTCCGCGGCGCCCTGGACGACCCACGAGGGGTCGGGGGCGAGGGCGAGCTCGTCGGCACGCAGCTTCTCGGGCCGCGCCGGCAGGTGGAGCGGGAAGCTGAGGAGCAGGCCGGCATCCGCCTCGAGGGGGCCCGCGGTGCGGCACGCGACCCGGGCGCCCGCGCTGCGGCCGCCCACCACGAGCGGTCGCGGCAGCCGCCCGCGGCCCGTCACGAGGGCCTCGACGATGGGCACCCAGGCGGCGTCGAGCGTAGGCGGTCGACCGGCCACGCGGCGTCCGGCCACGAGCCACGGCTGCTCCACGAGGGCGACCGCCCACCCGGCGCCGACGAGCACCTCGCGGGCGATGGCGAGGTCGATCGCACCGAGCCCTCCCCCGGCCCCGTGCCCGAGAACGACGGTGCCGCGGGGGTTGGGCGGGCGGTGCACGTGCACCCGCCCGGGGCCGCCGGGGGTCTCGACCTCCCGCACCGTCTCGCGGTTCGCGCCGCTCACGTGCCGATCACCTCTCCCGTCATCGGGTCGACGACGCCCTCGAGCTCCTCCGCCGGCGCGGGCTCGAGGAGCCCCGGCCCGTTGTTGCGCGTCGCCCCCACACCCCGACCCACCGGGTGGGCCTCGAACCGCCCGGGGCTCGCGAACTCGAGCAGGTGCCGCACGACCTCGGGGTCGGTCTCGGTCGGGTCGAGCCACTCGTCCCACTGGTCGGGCTCGAGCACGAGCGGCTGACGGTCGTGGATCCGGTCCATGCCGGGGTCGGCGGCCGTCGTGACGATCGTGAACGTCGTGAGCCAGGCGTCCGGGTCGTCGTCGGGCAGCTCACGGTCGCGCCAGAACTCGTAGAGCCCGGCGAAGGCGACGGGGGCGCCGTCGGCGCGGTGGATGAAGAACGGCTGCTTGCGCGGCTTGCCCTTGGCGTCGACGGCCGTCGGCGACACCTGCCACTCGTACCAGCCGTCGGCCGGCACGAGGCACCGCCGCGACCGGGCCGCCCGGGCGAAGGCACCCGTGCCGAGCACCGACTCGGCGCGGGCGTTCGTCATGCGCAGGCCCATCTTCACGTCCTTGGACCACGCCGGCACCAGGCCCCACGTGAGCAGCCGCAGCTGGCGCCGGGGCTCGGCGTCGGCATCGCCGCGCGGCGCCCGGGTCAGCACGACGGGTGCCTGCTTCGAGGGCGCCATGTTCCAGTCCGGGGCCCCGACCGGCGGGTCCTGCGGGTTCTTGAGCACGCTGCGGGTCGGCTCGCCGGTGTGGTCCTCGTCCACGTCGAAGGCCTCGATGAGCTCGTCCGGCCGCGCACTCGCGGCATACCTCCCGCACATGCGCCACAGCGTATGCGGCGGGCGGCCCGCCCGACGGCGAGCGGCGGTGACCGGCGGCGAGCGGTGGCGGGCGCCGACGACCGCGCCCGGGGTATGTCGCTACCGTAGGTCTCCACTCGTCCACAGGGGCCCGGCGGACGCACGTCCGCCGCCGGCCAGAGGAGGAACATCCATGATCGTCCGTCGTCTCGCCCGTCCGCTGCTCGCGTCCGTCTTCGTCGCCGCGGGGGTCGACGCGCTGCGCCACCCGGCCGAGCGCACCGACCAGGCCGCCCACCTCCTGCAGAAGGTGCCCGGCCAGGTGCCGGGAGCCGAGGTGGCCGCCAAGGACCCCGACCTCTTCGTGCGCGTCAACGGCGCCGCCCTGCTCGGCGGTGGCCTGCTGCTCGCCACGGGACGGATGCCGCGCCTCGCCTCCACGGTGCTCGCCGCGTCGATCGTGCCGACGACCGCCATCGAGCACGCGTTCTGGGAGGAGGGCGACCCGACGCGCAAGGCCGCGAGCCGCAGCCTCTTCCTCAAGAACGTCGGCCTGCTCGGCGGACTGCTCCTCGCCGCCGTCGACACCGAGGGCAAGCCCGGCCTGGCCTGGCGCGCCCAGCACGCGACGAAGACCACGCGCCGCGAGGCCCGCCACGCCCAGCGCACCGCCAAGCGGGAGGCCCGCCTCCTCGCCCACCGAGCCCAGGACGTCGTGAGCTGAGTTGAGTCCCGCCCATCCATCGCCCCACCCCGTGCCCACCGACGCGGACTGGTCCGCCCCCCTCGCCCCCGGCCCGCTCGACGCGACGGTCGTGCTCCCCGGGAGCAAGTCGCTGACGAACCGCTACCTCGTGCTGGCCGCGTTGGCGAGCGACCGGTCGCGGCTCCGGTCACCGCTGCGCTCGCGCGACACGCTGCTCATGGCGCAGGCGCTGCGGTCGCTCGGCGTCGGGATCGACGACGTCGCCCCGGAGGGCGAGGTGGCGCCCGGGGCCGTCGCGGACTGGGTCGTCACGCCGCCCGAGGAGCCGGCGTCGCTCCGGGGCGACGTGACGGTCGACTGCGGCCTCGCGGGCACCGTCATGCGCTTCCTGCCGGCCGTGGCCGCCCTCGCCGACGGGACCGTGCGTCTCGACGGGGACCCGCAGGCCCGCGTGCGGCCGATGGGTCCGGTCGTCGACGCGCTCCGCACGCTCGGCGTGACGATCGACGACGAGGACGGCCACCTGCCGCTCAGCGTCGCCGGTCGGGGCCGGGTGCGGGGTGGCGCGGTGACGCTGGACGCGTCGGCGTCCTCGCAGTTCATCTCGGCCCTGCTCCTCGCGGGAGCCCGCTACGACGAGGGCGTCACCGTGCACCACGACGGCGAGCCCGTGCCGAGCGAGCCGCACATCCTCATGACCGTCGAGACCCTGCGCGACGCCGGGGCGATCGTCGACGACAGCGAGCCGAACACGTGGCGGGTCGAGCCGTCGGAGATCAACGCGCTCGACGTGTCGGTCGAGCCCGACCTCTCCAACGCCGGGCCGTTCGTGGCCGCTGCGCTCGTCGCCGGAGGCACGGTGCGCGTGCCCGGGTGGCCGCAGCACACGACCCAGGCCGGCGACCTGCTCCGCGAGATCCTCGACACGATGGGGGCGGACGTTCGCCTCGACCGCTCGGGCCTGACCGTCGTCGGCGGCGACGAGCTCGTCGGCATCGACATCGACCTGCACGACGCCGCCGAGCTGACGCCGACCGTCGCGGCGCTCGCGGCGCTCGCGTCCACGCCGACGTGGATCCGCGGGGTCGCCCACATCCGCGGCCACGAGACCGACCGGTTGGCGGCGCTCACCGCCGAGCTGAGCGGCATCGGGTCGGCCGTGACCGAGACCGAGGACGGCCTGAAGATCGCGCCGGCCGCCCTGCACGGCGGACGGTTCCGCAGCTACCACGACCACCGCATGGCGACGGCCGGCGCCATCCTCGGGCTGCGCGTGCCGGGGGTCCTCGTCGAGGACATCGGCACGACGGGCAAGACGCTGCCCGACTTCGTCGGGTTGTGGGCCGGCATGCTCGAGGGTGCGGCACCAGGGGTGCCGGTCCGATGAGCTGGCGCGACCTCGACGAGGGTGACGTCCGGGTCCGCCCGAGCCGCAAGGGATCGAGGCCCCGCACGAAGGAGCGGCCGGCGCACGCCGACGCCGTCGTCGCCATGGTCATCGGCGTCGACCGCGGTCGCTACACCTGCCTCATCCCGAAGGGTTCGCTGGGCCGCAAGGAGCCGGAGCGGGTCGTCACCGCCATGAAGGCGCGCGAGATCGGCCGCACCCGGGTCGTCGTCGGTGACGACGTCGCGCTCGTCGGCGACCTCGCCGGTGGACCGGATGCCCTCGCCCGCATCGTGCGCATCGAGGAACGGCGCTCTGTCCTGCGCCGCACGGCCGACGACACCGACCCCTACGAGCGGATCATCGTCGCCAACGCCGACCAGATCGTCATCGTCACCGCCCTCGCCGACCCGGAGCCGCGCCCGCGCATGGTCGACCGCTGCCTCGTCGCGGCCTACGACGCCGACCTCGAGCCGCTGCTGGCCCTGACGAAGGCCGACCTCGTCGACCCGGCACCGTTCCTCGCCAACTACACCCCGCTCGAGGTCGAGCACGTCGTCACCTCGCACGCCGACGACCACTTCACCGGCCTCGAGCAGCTGCGGGCGCGCCTCTCCGGCAAGGTCTCCGTGCTCGTCGGGCACTCCGGCGTCGGCAAGAGCACGCTCGTCAACGGCCTCGTGCCCGGCGCGCTCCGCGCCACCGGGGTCGTCAACGACACCACGGGACGGGGTCGGCACACGTCGACGAACGCCGTGGCGCTGCGGCTGCGCGGGCCCGACGGCGCCGACGACGGGTGGGTCATCGACACTCCGGGCATCCGCTCGTTCGGTCTCGCCCACATCGACGTCGACCGCATCATCGACCACTTCCCCGACCTCGCGGCCGGCACGGACGGCTGCCCGCGCGGCTGCACGCACGACGAGGAGGAGTGCGCGCTCGACGCGTGGGTGGCCGACGGCAGGGCCGGAGCCGCCGGTCCGTCGCGCCTCGCCTCGCTGCGGCGGCTCCTCTCGAGCCGGGCCGGCGAGGAGCACTGACCACGCGGCGCAGAGCGGTTCGCTAGGTTGACCCGGTGACCTCCTACGACGACGACCTCCGGCTGGCCCACGTCCTCGCGGATGCCGTCGAGCGCGTGACGATGTCGCGGTTCCGGGCCGCCGACCTGGTCGTCGAGAGCAAGCCCGACCTCACCCCGGTCACCGACGCCGACCGGGCCGCAGAGGAGCTCGTGCGCTCGCAGCTGAAGCGCACCCGGCCGCGCGACGCCGTGCAGGGCGAGGAGTTCGACACGACGGGCCACGGCCCGCGGCGCTGGGTCGTCGACCCCATCGACGGCACGAAGAACTTCGTGCGCGGGGTGCCGGTGTGGGCCACCCTGATCGCCCTCGTGGTCGACACGACGCCGGTGCTCGGACTCGTCGCTGCACCGGCCCTGCACCGTCGGTGGTGGGCCTCGAGCGGCTCGGGCGCGTGGACCGGTCGCTCGATCTCGTCGGCCCGGCGGATCTCGGTCTCGCAGGTGGGCCGACTCGGTGACGCGTCGCTGTCGTACTCCTCCTTGGCGGGGTGGCGCACGCGGGGCCGGCGGGACGACTTCCTCGACCTCATGGACGACTGCTGGCGCACCCGCGCCTACGGCGACTTCTGGTCCTACATGCTCGTCGCCGAGGGCGCGGCGGACATCGCCGCCGAGCCGGAGCTCGCCGTCCACGACATGGCCGCGCTCGTGCCGATCGTGCAGGAGGCGGGTGGCCGGTTCACCGGCCTCGACGGGCGCGACGGGTGCTGGAGCGGCAACGCGGTCGCGACGAACGGGCTGCTGCACGACGAGGTGCTCGGGCGCATCGGGACGCGGCCGTAGGTGGGTGCGGCACCGAGGGACGCGGCGCCCGCTCCAGCGAGCGTCAGGACGGCGACCGCCGACGACGTGCCGGCGCTCGCCGACGTCGCCGCGCGCACCTTCGCGCTGGCGTGCCCGCCGTCGATGACCCCGGAGCGCATCGAGGCGTTCGTGGCGGACGTGCTCTCGGCCGAGCGCTTCGCCGACCACGTGACGGACCCCGGCCGCCTCGTGCTCCTCGCGGAGTCCGGCACGGAGCCGCTCGGCTACGCGATGCTCGTCGACGGCGAGCCGTCGGACGACGACGTGCGCCGGGCGATCCGACACCGGCCCACGGTCGAGCTGTCGAAGATCTACGTCGTCCCCGACGCTCACGGGTCGGGCGCCGCGCGGCTGCTCATGGAGAGCTCGCTCGCGTGGGCGCGCTCGCGGGGGGCCGCCGGGGTGTGGCTCGGCGTCAACCAGCAGAACGAGCGGGCCCAGCGCTTCTACGGCAAGAGCGGCTTCGAGCGCGTGGGCGTCAAACGCTTCCTCGTCGGCGGCGCGTACGAGGACGACTTCGTCCTCGAGCGCCCGGTCGCGGCCCACGACTGACGACACGAGCCGTCGGTCGGGCGGGCGTCAGGCGTCGGTCACGACGGTGACGTCGCCGATGCCGAGCGCCTCCACCGCAGCCAGGTGCGCGGCCGCGTCGCCGACCATGACGACCGTCCACCCGGAGCCGGGCCCCGACGCGCCCACTCCCGCGCCGTCGGCGAAGCGGGCGTAGGCCGCCTCGACGCGTGCGCGGTCGACGGTGGCGAGGTCGCGCAGGTTCGTCGTCGTGAAGTCGGTCGTGCGGCCGTCGAGCGCCATGCCGACGGCCTCGTCGGCGATCGTGTCGGCCGTCGCGTAGCGTCCCGGCGCCGTCTTGGAGATGAAGTCGACACCCGAACGGATCTCCTTGTCGGAGAAACCTTCGCGGCCGCTCTCGAGGATCTCGAGGAGCAGGCGCAGCGACTCCGCCGTGGAGTCCGCACGCACGGAGCCCGACGTGAGGAAGACGCCACCGCGCCGCCGGGGGCGGAAGCTCGAGCGGATGCCGTAGGTGTAGCCCTTCTCCTCGCGCAGCACCGCGTCGACCCGGGCGTTCGGCGAGCCGCCGAGCACGAAGCCGAGCACGGGGTAGGGAGCCCACCCGCCCTCGACGGAGCGGTCGGGCCCGGGCGCGCCCACGACGAGCTCGGTCTGCACCGAGCCCGGCCGGGAGACGAGGACGATGCGGCCGCGGTCCGGCGCGAGCGCGGCCGCGTGGGTGAGGAAGCGGTCGCGGTGGCTCGGGCCGGACGCCCACTCCCCCAGCGCGCCCTCGACGAGGGCGCGCACGTCGAGGCCCTCGAGGTCGCCGGCGACGACCATGGTGGTACCGGCGGCGACGACGTGCCGGGCGTGGAAGGCGGCGACGTCGTCGCGGCTGATCGCCGAGACCGTCTCGCGCGTGCCCGCGGTCGGGCGTGACGACCGGTCGCCGGGGGCGTAGAAGGTGCGCACGAACTCGAGGCCGGCGCGGTGCGAGGCGACCGAGCGCTCCTGCTCGATCTCCGCGATCCGGGTGCGCACCTGGCGGGCCACCTCGGGCTGCGGGAAGGCCGGCTCGGTGAGGATCTGGCGCAGCAGGTCGAGCGCCGGCTCGACGTTGCCCTTGACGACGTCGAGGTCGATCGAGAGGCCGGCGTCGGCCATCCCGGCACCGAAGCTCACGCCCTTGCGCTCGAGCAGGCGGGCGAACTCCTCGGCCGTGTGGCGCTCCGTGCCCTCGTCGAGGGTGCGCGCCATGATCGAGGCGACGCCCTCGCGCTCGCGCGGCTCGTCGCGCAGCGACACCGGCAGGCCGAGCCGCACCGAGAGGACGTACTGCCCCGGCACGTCGTAGGTGACGAGGCGCAGCCCGTTCGGCAGGTCGTGCGTCGTCGACGGCGGGAAGGCCCACGGCTCGGGCGGAGCCACGACGGGGCGGGCGACGGCGGTCATGCGACCTCCTCCGGATCGGTCTGGTCGCTGGTGTCGGCGGCGAGGTAGCGCACGACGGCACGCGAGGCCGGGTCGAGCCACCGGGCCGCGGCGGCGCGCGCCTGCTCGGCCGTGACGGCCCTGATGCGCTCGACGAAGGTGTTGACGTAGGCCGGGTCGCCGGTGAGCATCGCGTGGTGGCTGATGTGGTCGGCGCGCTCCTCGATGCTCGCCAGGGCGCTGAGCCACGACCGCTCGGTGTCGGCGATGACCGACTCGAGCTCGGCGGCGTCGGGGCCCCCCGCCGCGAAGCGCTCGATCTCGTCGCACACCGCCGCCTCGACGGCGTCGACGTCGGCTCCGGCCGAGACGTCCACGGTGATGGTGCCGAGGCCGACCCCGTCCACGAGCCCCATCGTCCAGCCCCCGACGGCGACCGCGGTCTCGTCGGTGCGCACGAGCCGACGCATGAGCCGCGAGCTCGCGAGGCCGCCGAGCACGTCGACGGCGACCTGGCACGCGAGGTAGTCGGGCGTCGTGTCGACCGGCAGGCGGAAGGCGATGTAGAGACGGTCGTTGGGCACCTCGCCGACGCGGTCCACGCGCACCGGGCCGTCGAGCGGCGGCAGCTGGTCGTGGCGCGGCCGGGCCTCGAGCTCGATTGCGGGCAACCGGCCGAAGTAGCGCTCGGCGGCCGCGAAGCCCTCCTCCGGCGTCACGTCGCCGACGAGCGTGAGCACCGTGTTGTTGGGCCCGTAGTGCGCGCGGTAGAAGGCGTGCACGTCCTCGAGCGTGGCGGCGTCGAGATCCTCCATCGAGCCGATGGTCGGGTGGTGGTACGGGTGGTCCTCGGGGAAGACCGTCGCGTAGATGTCGATGAGCGCCGAGCCGTAGGGCACGTTGTCGTAGCGTTGGCGCTTCTCTTCCTTCACGACGTCGCGCTGGTTGTCGAGGTTCTCCTGCGTGACCGCGTCGAGCAGGTCGCCGTGGCGGTCCGCCTCGAGCCAGAGCGCCAGCTCGAGCGCGCCCGTCGGCACCGTCTCGAAGTAGTTCGTCCGGTCGAACCAGGTCGTCGCGTTGAGGCGCGCGCCCTCGTCCATCAGCGCCGAGAAGTGCTCCCCCGACGCGACGTTGCGACTGCCCTGGAACATCAGGTGCTCGAAGAGGTGCGCGAAGCCGGTGCGACCCGGCGTCTCGTGGCGCGACCCCACGCCGACCCACAGGTTCACGGCGACGTTGGGCACCGTGTGGTCCTCGCTGACGATGACGCGCAGGCCGTTGGCCAGCGTGCGCTGCGCGAGCGGGTAGGAGATCGCTGTCACGGGCTCGACCCTATGCGACCGGGGGCGCCCGTGAGCACGGACGGGGGTGCGTGCCGGTCGCGGCCTCGGCGAGAATGCGGGTCCACCCCGTCCACCGGACCCCGAGGAGCCGCACCGATGAGCACACCCGCACCGGGTCCCGACCAGCCACCCGGGCCGCCCGAGCCGCACGGGACCCCGGAGCCCCCCGAGGCGCCCGAGACGTTCGCCCGCCGGGTCGGGTCGGGGGCGCGCCGGTACGGCGTCCTCGTCCTCGCCGTGCTCGCGTTCCTCGTGGTGCGCGCGCTCACCGACGACGACGGCACCCGCGACGTCCGCGTCGGCCAGTGCGTCGCAGGCGGCGACGGTGGCGACGTCCGGGTCGTCGACTGCTCGGACGGCTCGTCGGCGGGCCGGGTCGTGCTCGTCGAGCGCGACGTCTTCACGGACGAGACGAGGGTGCGCGCCCTCTGCGCCGCGCACGGCTCCGACCGGGCCTTCACCTCGGCCCTCGCCGCCGGCGACCGCGGGACGGTGCTCTGCGTGCGCCCGTGAGCCCACTCGTCGCCCTTCTCGCCGGGATAACATCAGGTTATTGAACTGCGATTTAGCATCATCTTGCGCTATGTTCTGCGCATGAGCGCACCCTCGAGCGACCTGCTGGCGACGATCCGTGCGAGCGTCATCGGCGACGACCAGGTGATGCACGGGCCCTACGGGCCGCGCCGGGTCACGTATGCCGACTACACGGCATCCGGCCGCGGGCTCGGCTTCATCGAGGACTTCATCCGCGACGAGGTGCTCCCCCGCTACGCCAACACGCACACCGAGAGCTCGGGCACGGGCCTGCAGACGACGCGCCTGCGCGAGGACGCGCGGCGCACCATCCGCGACGCCGTCGGCGGTGACGACGAGACCGTCGTCGTTTTCGCCGGCTCGGGCTGCACCGGCGCCATCGACAAGCTCGTCGGCATCCTGGGCCTGCGCGTCCCGTCCACCTTCGAGGACCGCTGGCACGCCTCGCGGCTCGTCCCGCGCGACGAGCGGCCGGTCGTCTTCATCGGGCCCTACGAGCACCACTCCAACGAGGTGATGTGGCGCGAGTGCGTGGCCGACGTCGTCGTCATCCCCCAGGACCTCGACGGCCACGTCGACCTCGACGTGCTGCGCCGGCGCCTGGCCGAGCACGCGCACCGCCCGCTGCTCATCGGCTCCTTCTCGGCGGCCAGCAACGTCACCGGGATCGTCACCGACACCGACGCCATCTCCTCGCTCCTGCACGAGTTCGGCGCCCTCGCCTTCTGGGACTTCGCGGCGGCCGGTCCCTACGTCGAGATCGAGATGTACGGCCGCGGCGGGCGGGGGGTCGCCGAGCCGACCGCCTACAAGGACGCCGTGTTCCTCAGCCCCCACAAGTTCATCGGCGGCCCCAGCACCCCGGGCGTGCTCGTCGTCCGCCGCGAGCTGATGACCAACCGGGTGCCCGACGTGCCGGGCGGCGGCACCGTCGCCTACGTCAACCCGGCCGGGCACGACTACCTCACCGACCCGGCGCACCGGGAGGAGGGCGGCACCCCGGCGATCATCGAGTCGATCCGGGCCGGCCTCGTCTTCAAGCTCAAGGAGGCCGTCGGGACCCCGACGATCCGCGCCCACGAGGACCGCTTCCTGCGCCGCGCCGTCGAGGCCTGGAGCGAGGAGCCGGCCATCGAGATCCTCGGCAACCTCGATGCCGAGCGGCTGTCGATCGTCTCGTTCGTCGTGCGCTCCGACGGTGGGCGCCACCTGCACCACAACTTCGTCGTCGCCGTCCTCAACGACCTCTTCGGCATCCAGGCGCGCGGCGGTTGCTCCTGCGCCGGCCCCTACGGCCACCACCTGCTCGGCATCGACCTCGAGCGGTCGCACGAGTTCGAGCGCGAGATCGGCCGCGGCTGCGAGGGCATCAAGCCCGGCTGGGTGCGCGTCAACTTCAACTACTTCATCTCCGACGTCGTCGCCGACTACGTCATCGAGGCCGTGCGCCTCGTGGCGCGTGAGGGGTGGCGCCTCCTCGGCGACTACACCTTCGAGCCGGCGAGCGGCCTGTGGCGACACCGCAACGGGCCCGTGGAGCCACCGCTGCGCCTCGACGACGTCTCGTTCTCCGGCGGCCGGCTGACCCATCCCGCGCGCACCGAGGTGGCCGGCGAGGAGGTCCTGGCGGAGCACCTCGCCGAGGGCCGGGCGGTCCTCGCGGCCGCGACGCGCGAGCGCTGCGACGCGGCGCACGTCAACGCCGACTTCGACCACCTGCGCTGGTTCGAGCTGCCCGCCGCGAGCCTGTCGCGCTGAGCCCGAGCCTCCCGACCGGTCCCGACCGGCTCGGCGGGAGCAGGCAGAAAACACCGATGGCCCCACATCTCTGTGAGGCCATCGGTGTCGATGTCTGCCGACATCATCTGGTAGCGGGGGCAGGATTTGAACCTGCGACCTCCGGGTTATGAGCCCGGCGAGCTACCGAGCTGCTCCACCCCGCGTCGGCAAGAGCAACGTTACGCGAAAGGGCGCAGAGGTCCAAATCGGGGTGCTCCGGCACGCCTGGCCTCGGCGCGAACGACGAGCGGCAGCACGCGAATCGCGTGCTGCCGCAAGTCATTTCGACTCGATCCCCTCAGTCAGTTGCCTGACCCGACCGAGCGCGGCGACGCCTCCACGGCCCGCTCGAGCGCCGCCTTGAGGCGCGTCTGCGCCTGTCCGTAGGCGGTGAAGTCGCCCCGCTTCAGGGCGGCCTCCCCCTCGGTGTAGGCCGCTTGCGCGTCCTTGAGCGCCTGGGTGAGCGCGGCCGAGTTCGGCGTGCCGGTCGCGCCGGACGTGGGCGTCTGCGACGGCGTCGGGGTGCCGCCCGTGCCGCCCGTGCCGCCCGTGGTCGGCGTCGAGCCCGGCGTGGGCGTCGTGGGGGCCGACGCGCCGTTGTCGCCTGCCTGGGCGCCCGACGAGCCGCCGAAGAGGTCGTTGAGCGCGGCGTCGAGCGAGCCCGCCCAGGCGATCTTGTCGCCGAAGGCGACGGCGACCGCCGACAGGCGGGGGTAGGTGCCCGAGCCGGTCGACCTCGCCTGGACGTAGATCGGCTGCACGTAGAGCAGCCCACCGCCGACGGGCAGGGTCAGCTGGTTGCCGAAGATGACGTTGGCGCCGGTCGACGACGTCGTCGAGATGAACTGCGCGAGGGTCAGCTGACGGCCGAGCGAGGCGTCGTTCGACGTCACCGCCGAGGTGCGCATGTCGTTGTAGACCTGACCCGGGCCGTTGACCGAGCCACCCGTCGTCTCGAGAAGCCGCATCGTCCCGTAGGTCGACGACCGTTTGCCGTCCGCGGTGCCGGCGTCGCCGTCGACGGCGAGGAAGCCCGAGAGCACGTTGCGGTCACCCGTCGGCATGAACGTCGACGTCAGCGAGAACGCCGGCGCGGGCTGGCCCGGCATGGCGAGCGACAGGTAGTAGGGCGGTTGCAGCAGGTCGGCGCCCTGCTGGGTCGGGTCGTCCGGGATGCGCCAGAAGTTCTGGCCGCCGTAGAACGAGGCGGCGTCGGTGTCGTGGTACTTCACGAGCAGGTTGCGCTGCACCTTGAAGAGGTCCTCCGGGTAGCGCAGGTGCTCCATGAGCGAGCCCTTGATGTCGGTGAGCGGCTTGACCGTGCCGGGGAAGATCGACATCCAGGCCTTGAGCACCGGGTCGGTCTCGTCCCACTGGTAGAGCGTCACCGTGCCGTCGTAGGCGTCGACGGTCGCCTTGACCGAGTTGCGCACGTAGTTGACCTGCCCGCCCTGCACGGCGCGCACCGAGGTGCGCGTGCTCGTCACGGCGTCCTCGGTCGCGGTGTCGAGCGTCGTCATCTCCGAGTACGGGTAGTTCGCCGACGTCGTGTAGCCGTCGAGCACCCAGATCACGCGGCCGTCGACGACGGCGGGGTAGGCGTTGCCGTCGAGGGTCAGCCACGGGGCGACGCGCTGGACGCGGTCCCGCGGCGTGCGGTGGTCGAGGATGCGTGAGTCGTTGGTCACCGCGTCGGAGAGGAGGAAGTTGATCTCGCGGTACTTGACGGCATACGCGAGGCGACGGACGGCGTCGAGGGCGACACCGCCGGTGCCGGCGTAGCTGTAGGTGATCTGCCCGGTGCCCTGCGGGTCCGGGTAGTCGAACTCACGCTTGCCCCCGCCGACGACGGAGTACTCCGGCGAGCTCTCGCCGAAGTAGATGCGCGGCTCGTACTTGCCGAGCGCGCCCTCGCTGCCGATCTGCGACTCGAAGAACGTCGGGCGGCCGTCGTCCTCGCGGGTGTTGCCCTTCGCCGCGACGACGCCGTAGCCGTGGGTGTAGACGGTGTGGTCGTTGAGCCAGTTGCGCTGGCCGTCGGGCACGCCCGTGAGGTCGAGCTCGCGGGCGGCGATGACGGTGTCCTGCGACTTGCCGTCGATCTTGTAGCGGTCGACGTCGAGCACGTCGGCGAACTGGTAGTAGCCCTTGCTCGCCTCGAGCTGCTTGAACGTCGGGCTGACGATGTTGGGGTCGATGAGCCGGATGCCGGGCACGGTCGCCGCGTCGCCGCGCAGCTGCCCGGGAGCCGCCACGGTCTTCGAGTCGTAGGGCTTGACGTCGATCTTGTCGAAGCCGTAGGCCGCGCGCGTCGCGTCGATGTTGCGCTGGATGTAGGGGATCTCGAGCGACTTCTCCGACGGGCGCACCTTGAGCGACTGGATGAGCGCCGGGTAGATGCCGCCGACCGCCACGACGATGACGGCGAGCACCGCGACGCCGACGAGCGGCAGCCGCCAGGTGCGGGTCCAGATGACGGTGAGGAACATCAGCGCGCACATGACGGCCGCGATCGCGAGGATGCCCTTGGTGGGGATGTCCGCGTGCGCCTGGGTGTACTGGATGCCGGTCATGCGCGTCGACTGGGCCGTGGCGAGGTTGTAGCGGTCGACCCAGAAGGCCACGGCGCGCACGAGCACGAGCCCGGCGGCGATGACCGAGAGGTGCACGCGCGCGGCCTGCGTCGAGCGCATCTTCTGACCGGCGACGATGCCGCCGTAGAGGTAGTGCGTGAAGGCTGCCGTGATGAAACCGATGACGAGGATCATCGTGAGGAACGCGACGACGAAGTTGATCCACGGCAGGTCGAAGACGAAGAAGCCGATGTCGAGGCCGAACTCGGGGTCGGTCGTGCCGAACGGGCTGCCGTTGCGCCACAGCAGGAAGGTGTCCCACTGCGTGGCGGCCGAGAGCCCGGCGAAGAGGCCCACGGCGAGCGGTGCCGCGATGGTCGCGGTGCGGCGCATCGGCTCGACGAGCTGGCGGTAGTGCTCCATGGCCTGCGTGTCGGGCGACGGCGCGTAGATCGGCCGGCTGCGGAAGGCGAGGTGGATGCTCGACCACACCATGGCCGCGGTGAGCAGCCCCCCGACGAGGCCGAGGAGCACCTTGGTGATGACCTGGGTGCTGAAGACGCCCGAGAAGCTGACCGACTGGTACCACAGCACCTCGGTCCAGAACTGCGCGGCGATGGCGATGACGACGAGGAGCGCCGCCGCCACCACGAGCGCCGTGACGAGCGGGCGTCGCGTGGGTGGGAGCGCCACGGTGTCCGGTCGCCGGGGCCTGCCCGAGTCGTCGTCGTTGAAGTTGCCCGGAGGGGGGCCGAAGTTGCTGTCGCTCACGTGGAGTGCCTTGGGTGCTGGGGCGGTCAGGGGCTCAGATGGACTCGGGTGCTCGCGGGCCGGCTCGGGCGCTCGGGAGCGCCTGCAACGGACCCGGGGCGACCGCCGGTGGCCGCCTGCGGCAACCATAACCCGCGCTCGCGCCGCAACCCCCGGGGCGATACCGCAACGTGACCCCCCGGCCGTCACATCCGGACCGGTGGCGAGCCGCGACGCCCGGATGCGGCAGCATGGGGGCCGTGAACGCGCAGCCCGTCATCGACCCCCTCGCCATCGCCGCCCTCGACACGGAGCGCCACGTCGCGGCCGCGGGCTGGGACCAGCCGGCCCGCCTCTTCGCGCTCGTGCGCACGGCCGACCTGCTCGAGCGCGAGCCGCAGCTGCGCGCGCAGATGGGCCCCTCGGACCTCGCGGAGGGGGCCCTGACGGCCATCGAGCAGGAGGGCCTGCAGGCGACGAGCTCGCTCGAGACCCTGCTCGGGCGGATCGCCTGGCCGGCGGAGGTCGACGGGTGCGCCTTCGCGATCGAGCGGATGGTCGTGCCGCCGGAGGCCGAGCGTGAGCTGCCCTCCCGCGGCGAGGAGGCGGTCGACCTGCTCGCTGCCCACCCCGACCGCAAGGACGTGCGGCTCGTCGTCGCGGTGCTGCGCGACGGTCGGTCGATCTGCCTGCTGCGCCAGCGCGAGCACGACTCCGACGACGCGGTGGCCACGGGCAAGGACATCGCCCCCGGTCTCGTCGAGGCGCTCCGCGCCACGCTCACCGACTGAGACGACCCGCTCGGCGGGTCAGCAGCGGGGCAGCGTGCCGGCGCGGCCGGCGGCGATGCCCTCGGCGGCGGTGCGGGCCTCGTCGAACGTGCCGACCTTGAGCACGGTGAGCCCGTCGGGCTCGTGGCCGACGACCTCGCCGCAGTTCGCGGCGGGGGCGAGGAAGAAGGTGGCGCCGTCGGCGCGCGCCCCGGCGAGCTTCTGCCGGATGCCGCCGATGGGCCCGACCGTGCCGGCGTCGTCGATGGTGCCGGTGCCGGCCACCTCGTGGTCGCCGACGAGCGCCCCGGGCGTCAGCTTGTCGTAGATGCCGAGGGAGAACATCAGGCCGGCCGACGGCCCCCCGATCGAGCCCGCGTCGATGGTGACCTTGGCCGGGAAGTCGTGGTCGAGGCCGAGGATCACCCCGAGCGCCGTGCGCCCCTCCGGACCGGTCACCGTCGGCACCTCGAGCGAGACGTCCGTGCCGGCCCGCGAGACGACGATGGTGACCGACTCGCCGGGCCTGGCCTTCTGCAGGGCGTCACGGACCGTCTGGGCGGACGTGATGGGCACGTCGCCGATGCGCTCGAACCGGTCGCCGGGCTTCAGCAGGCCCTTGGCCCGCGAGGTGTCGGCGAGGCCGGCCACCGCGATGTGGGTCGGCACGTCCTGACCGATGGCGCGCAGGGCGACGGCCGTGGCCTCCTCCTGCGAGCCCTCCATCTGGATGGCGTTCTCCTCGGCCACCTGCTCCTGGGTGACCGCGGGGTCGAAGACGTCGTCGACGGGCAGGACCTCGCGGGCCGGGTCGATCCACGCCTGCAGCACGTCCCAGGCGTCGACCGGGTAGCCCGGGCCACCCTCGACCCGCACGGTCGTGAAGCGCAGCGCGCCCTCGGTGGGGTAGGTCGGCAGACCCGAGATCGAGATGACCGGCGTCTTCTTGCCGTCGGGCGAGGTGCCGAGGGTGTTCTGCGTCGGGCCGGGGCTCATGACGGCATACGGCAGGTGCACGAGCGAGCCGGCCACCATGATCGCGAGGAAGAGGAAGAAGGCGGCGAGGACCGCCTTGTTGCCGCGCGTCAGGCGGGCCGACCGGGCCTGCGGCGCGCCGACGGCGGTGCCGGTCTCGGGTGACTGCTCGGGCACCCGCTTGATCGTCCTCACGGCAGCCCGACCCACTCGTCGGCGCCGTCGGCGAAGAGCTGGTGCTTCCAGATCGGCACCGTGGCCTTCAGCTCGTCGATCAGCTCGCGGCAGACCTCGAAGGCCTCCGCCCGGTGCTCGGCGCTCACCCCGACGACGACGGCGACGTCACCGACCTCGAGGTGCCCGACGCGGTGGACGAGGCCGATGCGCACGGCCCGCCCGTCGGCGGCGAGCCGCTCGGCGAGGGCCCGCGCGGCCTCGGCCGCCTGCGGGTGGGCGGAGTAGTCGAGGTGGGCGACCGGGGCATCCGTCGTCCCGGCGCCGTCGGCGTGCGCCGGCCGGTCGTGGTCGCGCACGGTGCCGATGAAGAGGCACACCCCGCCCGCCCGGGGGGAGGAGACGCCGGCGAGCACCTCGTCGACCGACAGGGGTGTCTCGCGGATCTCGGCAAGGGTGACCGTCACGCCCGCCATCGTAGGCCGGGTCGCCCCGGGGTGCGTCGCGGGCCGGGAACCAACGGCGGTGATCCGTGGTTGTCTTGGTGTGTGGCCGTCCGGCCGCAGGTGACGCGCACGAGTGGGGATGAGCAGGCATGGCCGACGACCGTGGACGCGGTGACGACAACCGCAGCGACCGGGACGACGAGCCCCGCGAGCCCGACGCCTCGAGCGGGGCCGGCGAGACCGGCGCCGGAGACACCGGGGGCGCCGGGCCGGCCGGCGACACCGGTGCGGGTGGGTCGCAGGGCCGCCGCCCGGGCGAGTCCCCCTTCGGGCTCCCGCTGGACCGTTCGGGGGCCGGCTTCGGTGCCGCACCCGGCACGGGTGCCGGCGGTGGGTTCGGTGGGTTCGGCGGGTTCGGTGGCCTGCCCGACGTCGGCGGCATGGACGCCTCCGACCTCGGCGCGATGCTCGAGAAGGTGCTCGGCGAGGCCGCGGACAACCCCGAGCTCGCCGAGGCGATGCGCAGCATGGGCGTCGACCCGACCGACCCGGCCACCCAGGCCGCGATGCGTGCCCAGCTCGGCACGTTCATGGCGGCGCAGCAGTCGCCGACCGGCTCGCGCGACCTCGCCACCGAGGTGGCGCGCCGGCACGTGCTCACCGTCGACGGCAACGACGTGCACGACCCCGCGGCCGACCGCGTCGTCGCCGACGCCGTGGCCGTGGCCACGCTCTGGCTCGACGAGCAGACCACCCTCGCCGCACCCGCGTGGCGGGCGACGGGGTTCAGCCGCGCCGAGTGGGTCGACGCGACCATGCCGCGCTGGTTCGAGCTCATCGAGCCGGTCTCGGACGGGGTCACCTCGGCCACGTCCGACGCGATGCGCAAGCAGGTCGGCGAGCTCGGCCCGGAGGCCTTCGGCGAAGCGCTGCCCGAGGGGCTCCCGGCCGGCTTCGACCCGCGCGAGATGGTGGAGCAGTGGGCGCCGATGCTCGGCAACCTCAGCCGGCAGATGTTCTCGGCGCAGCTCGGCCAGGCCGTCGGCACCCTCGCCACCGAGGTCGTCAGCGGCACCGAGGTGGGCCTGCCCCTGACCGAGCCCGGCCTCGTCGCCCTCCTGCCCGGCAACGTGGCCCAGCTGGCCGAGTCGCTCGAGATCGACGTGGCGCAGGTGCGCCTCTACCTCGCGGTGCGCGAGGCCGCTCGCGTGCGGCTCTTCGCCGAGGTCTCGTGGCTCGGGCCGCAGCTGCTCTCGGCCGTGTCGGACTACGCCCGCAACATCACCATCGACACCGAGGCCATCGAGTCGGCGCTGTCGACGATCGACCCCTCGGACCCCGAGGCACTGCGGGAGGCCTTGCAGGGCAACCTCTTCCGGCCCCAGCCCACGCCGGCCCAGCGAGCCGCCCTCGGCCGGCTCGAGACCCTCCTCGCCCTCGCCGAGGGCTGGGTCGACCACGTGACCGACCGGGCCACGGCGCGGCACCTGCCGCAGTCCGCTGCCCTGGCCGAGACCATCCGCCGCCGCCGCGTGGGCGGCGCCGCGCAGAAGACGTTCGCCGGGCTCGTGGGCCTCGAGCTGCGCCCGCGCCGCCTGCGCGACGCGGCCAACCTCTGGGCCGCGCTCGAGAACGCCGGTGGGCCGGACCTGCGCGACGGACGGTGGGCGCACCCCGACCTCGCGCCCACCTCGGCCGACCTCGACGACCCGATCGGCTTCGTCCAGCGCGCCGCCGGCGAGTCCTCGCCCGGCGCGCCGGCAGGCTCGACGGACTCGATGGGTTCGACGGGTGCGACCGACTCGGCGGGCAGCCCGGGCGCGTCCGACCCCACGGGCGGCGACGAGGACACGATCAGCGCCGACCTCGACGCCGTGCTGCGCGACATCCTCGAGGAGGCCGACCGCGAGCGCGGCGCCGGGGGCGAGCGCGACGAGCGCCCCGGCGACGACCCGCGGTGACGGGCGCCACCACAGGCGCGTGTCCGGATCCGTCTTCGTCGCCGGGGCCGGCGACGACGGCTTCCGGCGCGGTGGACGCAGGCGCGGCGTGGGCCACCCTGCACGCGGACGCCGTGGCCCGGCTCGAGTCCTGGGCCGCGCCCGACGCCCGTCAGGAGCAGCTGCGCCTCGACTTCCTCGCGCACCTCGCCGCCCACCCCGATGCCATGAGCAAGGCCGGGCCGCCCGCCCACCTCACCGGGAGCGTCATCGTCCTCGACGAGGCCGGCGGGTCGGCGCTGCTGACGCTGCACCGGCGGGCGCGCGAGTGGTTCCAGTTCGGTGGCCACTACGAGCCCGGTGACGCGTCGGTGTGGCACGCCGCCACGCGCGAGGCACGCGAGGAGTCCGGGATCGCGCACATCGCGGCGCTGCCCGAGATCGTCCAGCTCGACCGGCACGTGCTCGTCGGCGACTTCGGCACCTGCCGCGAGCACCTCGACATCCGCTTCGCCGCCGTGACGGCGCGCGACACGCGGGCGAGCGTCAGCACCGAGTCGATCGACGTGCGCTGGTGGCCCGTCGACGAGCTGCCCATCGGCACACGTGACGAGCTGGCGCCGCTCGTCGCGGCCGGCCTCCGGGCGACCCGGTCCTGACCGTCGCGTCCTGACCGTCGCGTCCTGACCGTCGTGCTGGCGTCGGCCGGGCGATCCGCTCAGTCGTCGCTGAGGTCGAGGCCCGCCGTCGCGGACACTCCCTGGAGGTAGCCGCGCGCCCGCTCGAGCCGCGGGTAGTCCTGCAGCAGGGCCCAGAACTCCGGCCCGTGACCGGGCTGCAGCAGGTGGGCGAGCTCGTGGAGCAGCACGTAGTCGACGACCCACCCGGGCATGCCACGGAGCTTGTCGGACAAGCGGATCGAGCCCTCGGCCGGGGTGCAGGAGCCCCACCGCGAGTTCTGGTTGGACACCCACCGCACGGTGGTCGGCACGGCCCGCCCGCCGAGGTGCTCGCGGGAGAGCGCGAGCGCCCGCTGCTCGAGGTCGCCGTCGGTGCGCCGGCGGCGCTGCTCGGAGGCGGCGACCCGGGCCACCATGGTGCGCACCCACTCGCCCTCCTCCGCCCGGCTCATGCGAGCCGGCACGAGCACGACGAGCCGCCCCTCCTGGCGGTAGGCCGACACGGTGCGGCGCCGCCGGACGCTGCGGCGGACCTCGACGGTCACGCCGTCGACCACCGTCTGCACCACCTCACGCCGCTCCGTCGCCATGAGGGCAGGGTAGGCCCGAGGGCCGACACCGGCGCGCAGCGCGGCCGCGCGCCCGCGGCATACCCCATCGGCGCGAGGCGCGCCAAGCGGGGGATGAGCATGATTTCGTGCTCAGCGTGCTCTAGGGTTGAACGAGTCGAGGCACCCGTCGGATGGGTGCCAGCATCAAGGAGACACCAATGGCTGACGAGACCTACAAGGGCGAGTTCTACTGCGTGAAGTGCAAGGAGAAGCGCGAGGCCGAGGGCAAGGTTGTCGTTTCCGACAACGGCCGTCGGATGGCCAAGGGCCAGTGCCCCGTCTGTGGCACGAACCTCAACCGCATCCTGGGCAAGGCCTGACCAGGTCCTGACGGCGTCACCGACGCCGTCCATCGAGGGGGCGGGACCACACGGTCCCGCCCCCTCGTGCGTGCCCGGCGGCCCGCTCCCCCGCCGCCGGATGCCGGACGCCCCCTCGGGCGGGGCTGTGGACGACGCGCTCGCGTCGTCACGCGCGGTGCGAGCCTGACCTCGAGGTCGGCGCCCGCCGGGCGCCGCCGGGTCTGGAGGTCCCATGTCCGCTGCCCCCATCCCGCCGCACCCGAGGGTCCCCGTCTGGCTGCGGCCCCTCACCCGACGACCGGGTGAGGTCCAGTTCGGCGTGCTGGCCGACGGCCCGGTGGTCTCGGGCATCGACACGGTCGAGGCCCTCCTCCTGCGCCGGCTCGACGGCGCCCTCCCCCTCGACGTCGTCGACCACCTCGCCCTCGACGCCGGGATCCCCCACGAGCGGTGGCGCACCCTGCTCGAGCTGCTGGCGCGCCTCGGCGTGCTGACCGAGAGCGCGGGTCCCGGCACGCACGACGCCGACGACCCGGCCCACACCCCGCGCCGGGCAACGAGCCCGGCAACGAGCCCGGGAGCACCCCCGACCACGAGCCCGCTCCAGATCCCGGGCGCGAACCCGGCCGCGACGCGGGCACGGCCGTCGGGGACGGACCTCGGGGCGGGCGTCCTCGCGACGCCCCGGGAGGGACCGGACGGGACGGGCGGGCTGCCGCGCGTCGTCGTCGACGGCTGCGGGCCCGTCGCGTCCGAGATCGCCGCGGCCCTCGCCCGCACCGGAGTCCGTGTCGTGCACGGACGCGCGGCGGTCGACCGGGCCCTCGCCTCCCCCGACCGGCCGCGGCCCGACCTCGTGGTGCTGGTCGGCTCCCCGGTGGTCGACCCACGGCGGGCGGACCCGTGGCTGCGCCGCGGCATCGTCCACCTGCCGGTCACCCCGGCCGCTCCACGCACCGTCATCGGGCCCGTCGTCGACGGCTCCGCCTCCGCGCCCTGCCTCTGGTGCCTCGAGCACCACCGCGCCGATCGTGACGAGGCGTGGCCGACGGTGATGAGCCAGTCCGTGGCGACGATCGCGTCGGCGACGGTCGCGTCGGCGACGCACCCGTGGGGCGGTCAGGGCCGCACGTCGACGCCGGCGCCCCGGGACGTCGCGACCGGCCCGGACGGCACGGATGCCGCCCAGACGGACGAGGCGGCAGATCCAACAGACCCGGCAGACCCGGCGTCCGTCGCCGTCGCCGTCGACGTGGACGGGACGCACGACGCGCTCGCCCCGGGTCTGGCCCAGCTCGTCGTCGGCAGCGTCACGCTGCTCGTCTCGGGCGCGCTCCAGGGGCGGCTGCCCCCGCCGGGTGTCTCGGTGGAGGTGAGCCCGCCGTGGCCCCGGCTCGACCACCGGCGGTGGCCGGTGCACCCGCTCTGCACGGGCCACCTCATCGTCCGACCCTCGACAGCCCAACCCTCGACAAGCGGGGCACGCGGGGAGCGCCCGTGACGTGGCGGCAGGGCCGTGCGCATAGAGTCGGGTGAGGAGGCCGAGGCGGGCCCGCACGGCCCGCACGGCCCGTGACCGCGCTCGTTCGTGCCACCACGAACGTGCACGGGCCGGCGGCAACGCCGACACCGACCCTGACAGCGCCACGACACCGACACCGACACCCACGACCCGAGGAGGTGCCCCCGATGACCGACCTGCCCCGCAAGGCCGTGGTGCGCTCCGCGCGGCTCGCCGCGGTGCCCCTCGGGTTCGCCGGGCGCACCGCCCTCGGCCTCGGCAAACGGCTCGGTGGGCGCCCCGCCGAGCTCGTCGCCGCGGAGCTGCAGGCGCGCACCGCGCAGCAGCTCTTCCAAGTGCTCGGCGAGCTCAAGGGCGGCGCGATGAAGTTCGGCCAGGCCCTCTCGATCTTCGAGGCGGCCCTGCCCGAGGAGCTCGCGGTGCACTACCGCGCGACCTTGACCAAGCTGCAGGACAGCGCGCCGCCGATGCCGACCAGCTCGGTGCACGGGGTCCTGCGAACCTCCCTCGGCACGCGGTGGCGCAGCCGCTTCGAGTCCTTCGACGACCAGCCGGTGGCCTCCGCCTCGATCGGCCAGGTGCACCGGGCCGTCTGGAAGGACGGGCGCGACGTCGCGGTCAAGATCCAGTACCCCGGGGCCGGCGCCGCCCTGATGAGCGACATCCGACAGATCAGTCGCGTCGCGAAGGTCGCCGCGGGCTGGGTGCCGGGCATCGAGCTCGGGCCCATCCTCGACGAGCTGCGTGACCGCATGGCTGAAGAGCTCGACTACCGCCTCGAGGCCGACTCCCAGGCCACCTTCGCCGCCGCCTTCGCGGGTGACCCCGACTTCCACGTCCCCGAGGTCGTCGAGGGCCGCGAGCACGTCATCGTCTCCGAGTGGATGGACGGCGTGCCGCTGTCGCGGATCATCGCCGAGGGCACCCCGGAGCAGCGCGACCGCTCCTCGCAGCTCTACCTGCGCTTCCTGCTCGCCGGCCCGGCCCGTGCCGGGCTGCTCCACGCCGACCCGCACCCGGGCAACTTCCGGATGACTCCCGACGGTCGGCTCGGGATCATCGACTTCGGCGCGGTCAACCGCCTGCCCGACGGCATGCCGCCGGAGATCGGGCCGCTGCTCACGACCGGGCTCGAGGGCAGCGCCGAGCAGGTGCTCGAGGGGCTGCGCGAGATCGGCTTCGTCAAGAACACCATCGACCTCGACCCGGAGCGGCTGCTCGACTACCTCGAGCCCTTCATGGCCCCGTTCCGCGACGACACGTTCACCTTCAGCCGTGACTGGCTCCGCGGCGTCTTCGCCCACATCAACGACCCCCGGCAGCCGAACTACGCGGTGGCCTACAAGCTCAACCTGCCGCCGGAGTACCTACTCATCCATCGTGTGTGGGGCGGCGGCATCGGCGTGCTCAGCCAGCTCGGCGGCACGGTGCACGGCCGCGCGATCGTCGACGAGCTGCTCCCGGGGGCAGACCTCCCGCCGGTCGGCACGGCGGTCTGAGCCGACCGGGCTCACCACCAGGCCGGGTCGAGCTTGCCCTCGATGGAGCGCAGGTGCTCGCGACTGCAGCGGTCGCAGGTCCAGCGGGAGCGTCCCCCGTCGCTGCCCCGGCTCCACGTCAGCCGGGCGGCCGCCCGCTGCTCGGGTGCCGGCGTGGCACCGCAGGTGGCGCAGACGAGCTCCGCGTCGGGGTCGGGTCCGGCCTCGGGGTCGGGGGTCCGGCCCGTGGGTGGGGTGCTCGGGGCGTCCATGTCGTCTCCTTCCGCTGACTCGCAGTATCCGCCCGGACGGGCCCGGACATGCGAAACCGCGGGTGACGTGCGCGTCACCCGCGGCTCGCTCACTCGATTCAGTTGTCCTGCAGTGCGCCGCTCGGCGCTGTCGTTCACTTCTGGCTGTGGCGTCGACTGGCGCGGATCTCCTGCGCGATCAGGCGGGCGCTGCGACGGATGCCGCTGCGGTCCTCGCGCTGACTGCGCTGGGTGATGCGCTCGCGAGCCAGCATCTCGAGCTGGTTCATGACGATCTCCTGGTCTGTGAAAAAGGTTGGTGTCGTTGGCTGCCCGCACGGGGGTCATGCGCGGTCACGCACGCTCAGGCAGCGACGGGGTGCTTGCGCGGACGTCCCCGCGGCCGCTTCCGGGCCACGATGGCGCCCTGGACGAGCAGCTGCCCGCCCCACACGCCCCACGGCTCCTGTCGCTCGAGGGCCCCGGCGAGGCACTGGGTCCGTGCCGGGCAGAGCCCGCAGAGCGTCTTGGCGAACTCGACGTCCTCCGGGCGCTCGGCGAACCAGAGCTCCGCGTCGTAGTCGCGGCACGGGATGGTCTCGCCGACCTGCTCGGCCTCGGTCCTCATGTCGATCAACTCGCTCAGCTGCATCGTTCTCACCTCCGTCTCGAGGGCGCCCGTCGCGGGGTGCCCCTGCTCACTCGTGTCTGGCCTGGTCCGCAGACCGGCACCGGTGGTGCGCGTCTCGGTCCTGCTGCTCGGCATCCGGGGAGTCATGTCGTGTCCCTGTTCCCTGATCTGTCAGGCACCCGGTCGGGTGCTTCCTCTGCGGTGTGGTGCGTGCTTCGGGCGGAGCGGCGATCGGTGCTCAGACGGTGCTGGGACACGAAAAAGGCCGCGGACCCGGTGATGTCGGGTTCGCGGCCTGTGAGGCGTCAGGTCTGGTCAGACCGGGGGCCTCCCAGGACGGGAGCGTGCGACATCGGTGGTCTTGTACGAGGGGGCGGACGTGCGGTCGTCGACCGAGACGTCTCCCGTGGTCGGGGCGATGAAGGCGCCGAGGCGGCCGCCGAGGACGGCGGCGGACACAGCGGTCCCCTGCTCCGGAGCGTGCACGGCCGCGAGGCGGACATCGCCGGTGGTCGGCCGCAGACGCACGGAAAGGACGCAGGAGACTGCGTTCATCGTCATCGTGGTGTTGTCCATCAGGCCGACCTCCTCACTTCTGCTCACGGGCCCCAGCTGACCACCTAGGTCACCGGGCTTGACTCCGACAAGGGTACGCGTGCGCCTCCGAGCCGAACAACTCATTTAACGAAGTTTTCCGAAACTTTTTCCTTCGCCACCATCAGGCGCCCGATTCCTCTGCGGCAGAACGGGTTTCGAGCAGCTCCTGCGGGTCGGCACCGCCGAGGATGGCGAGGATGTCGGCGCCGTACTGCTCGATCTTGCGTGCCCCCACCCCGCTGATCGTCGACAGCGCACCCTCGTCGGCGGGCTCGTTCTCGGCGATCGCGGTCAACGTCGCGTCGGTGAAGACGACGAAGGCCGGCACGCTCGCCTCGCGGGCGACGGCCATGCGCCAGGTGCGCAGCCGCTCGTACGTCGCCTCGTCGTACGTCGGCGGGCAGGTGTCGCACCGGCCCGTCTTGCGCTGCGCGGCCGGCACGAGCTCGGCCCCGCAGCTGCGGCAGTGCGCGATGCGGGCCACCTTCGGGGCGGCGCGTCGCGACCCACCGGGCCGCCCCTCGGTGCGGGCGCCCTGCCCGAGGATGCCGGCCGCGGGCGCGAGGAAGCGGGAGACCCGGCGCGTCGACCGCGCCCCGGGGGTGCGGGCCCCGGACCACGAGATGAACAGCTGGCGCCGAGCCCGCGTCAGCCCGACGTAGAGCAGGCGCCGCTCCTCCTCCACGGCGTCGGGGCCCTCGGCCATCGAGATCGGGATGAGCCCGTCGGAGGCCCCGACGAGGAAGACGGTGTCCCACTCGAGGCCCTTGGCCGCGTGCAGGCTCGCCAACGTGACGCCCTGGACGGTGGGCGCGTGCTGCTCGGCCGCGCGGCGGTCGAGCTCCGCGACGAGCTCGGGCAGCCGGGCGTCGGGCACCGCGGCCGCGAGGTCGTCGGCGAGGGTCGCGAGCGCGAGCAGCGACTCCCACCGCTCCCGGGTGGCCCCGGCGCCGGCGGGCGGCTCGTGCGACCAGCCGGCTCCCGTGATGACGTCGCGGGCCAGCTCGCCCAGCGGCTTCTCGCCGTCGTCGCTGCGGGCGGCGCCGCGCAGCAGCAGGATGGCGTCGCGCACCTCCTTGCGGGCGAAGAAGCGGTCGCCGCCCCGCACGAGGTAGGGCACGCCGGCGTCGGCGAGGGCCGACTCGTAGGCCTCGGACTGGGCGTTCGTGCGGAAGAGCACCGCGACCTCCCCGGCGGGGTGGCCCGCGGCCACGAGCGCCCGGATGCGCTCGGCGACGGCCGAGGCCTCCGCCGGGTCGTCGGGGTGACCGGTCAGCTCCGGCTCGGGCCCCGCCTCGCCCTGCGCGAGGAGGCGCACGGCGCCGTCGCGGGCCGCCTGCGTGCCCGAGGCCACGATGGTGTTCGCGAGCGCCACGATCTGGGGCGTCGAGCGGTAGTTGCGCACGAGGCGCACGACGTGCGCCGTGGCGAAGCGCTGGGGGAAACCCACGAGGTGCCGGGGGCTGGCACCGGTGAAGGAGTAGATCGTCTGGGCCGGGTCGCCCACGACGCAGAGGTCGTCACGCTCCCCGAGCCACTGGTCGAGGAGGCGCTGCTGCAGGTCGTTGACGTCCTGGTACTCGTCGACGACGAACTGGCGGTACTGCCCGCGCACCGTCCGGGCGATGTCCTCGCGCTCGTCGAGGATGCCGACCGTCAGCAGGAGCACGTCCTCGAAGTCGATGACGCCACGCCGTTGCTTGACGTCCTCGTAGGCCTCGAAGAGGCGCGCCATCGCGGTGAGGTCGAGGCCGGGCGGCTCGCGGCGCTGCTCGCGGGCCCGGGCGGCATACGACTGCGGCGTCAGCAGGTTGACCTTGGCCCACTCGACCTCGGCGGCGAGGTCGCGGATGGTGGTGCGGTCGAACTGCAGGCGCAGCCGGCTCGCCGCCTCGGCGACGGCCGGCGCCTTGTGGCTCATCACCTCGGGAGCGGCTCCGCCGATGGCCTGCGGCCAGAAGAAGTGCAGCTGGCGCAGGGCCGCGGCGTGGAAGGTGCGCGCCTGCACCCCCTGCACGCCGAGCCCGCGCAGGCGTGAGCGCATCTCGCCGGCCGCGCGCGCGGTGAAGGTCAGGGCGAGCACGCGCTGCGGCTGCTGCGCCCCGGAGTGGACGGCATACGCGATGCGGTGCGTGATGGCGCGGGTCTTGCCGGTACCGGCGCCGGCGAGGATGCACAGCGGGCCGGGCGGGGCCATCGCGACCTCGCGCTGCTCGGGGTCGAGGCCGTCGAGGATCTGGTCGGCGGTCGGTGCGGCGCTCAGGAGCGATCACCCTTCGCTGCGGCGAGCACTCTCGCGGCGTGGTCGGGAACGTAGTTCTGGTCGGCCTGCGGCGGGCGCTCGTAGCCACGGGGCGCGGGCCGCGCGGGCACGGGCGGGACGTCGGGGCGGACCTGTTCGTGCGGGATGGAGGAGAGCAGGTGGTGCATGACGTTGACCCGCGACCGGCGCTTGTCCTCGGACTCCACCACGTGCCACGGCGCCCAGTCGGTGCTCGTCGCGGCCATCATGACGTCCTTGGCCTCGGAGTAGTCCTCCCACCGGGTGATGGACTCGAGGTCCATCGGCGAGAGCTTCCACTGCCGCATCGGGTCCTTCGCGCGCGCGCGGAACCGGCGCTCCTGCTCCACGTCGGAGACGCTGAACCAGTACTTGCGCAGGATGATGCCGTCGTCGACGAGCATCCGCTCGAAGACCGGCGCCTGCTCGAGGAAGCGCGCGTGCTGCTCGTCGGTGCAGAAGCCCATGACCCGCTCGACACCGGCGCGGTTGTACCAGGACCGGTCGAACAGCACGATCTCGCCGGCGGCCGGCAGGTGGGCCACGTAGCGCTGGAAGTACCACTCCGAGCGCTCCCGGTCGGTCGGCGCCGGCAGCGCCGCGATGCGGGCCACGCGGGGGCTGAGGTACTCGGTGATGCGCTTGATCGCCGAGCCCTTGCCGGCCGCGTCCCGCCCCTCGAAGACGACGACGACGCGCTGGCCCGTCGTGCGGACCCATTCCTGGAACGCGACGAGGTCGGCCTGGAGGCGTCGCACCTCCGCCTCGTAGACGGCGAGGTCCATCTTCGGGGATCGTTTTGCACCGCGCGTCGCCATGGAGCCATCCTTGCACCGAGGGGAGACGCCCGGAGGGGGCGTCCCCACCGTCCGACCCCGCACGGGTCGGACCACCGGACCCACGAGGAGCACCATGCCCGCCACGCCCGACGTCACGCCCGCGGAGGGCTCGGTCACGATGTTCACGACCTCGTGGTGCGGCTACTGCGCACGGCTCAAGGGCCAGCTGACGCGCGAGGGCGTGCCGTTCACCGAGATCGACATCGAGGGAAGCCCCGAGCACGTCGACTTCGTCGAGCAGGTCAACGGGGGCAACCGCACCGTGCCGACCGTCGTCTTCCCCGACGGCAGCGCGGCGACGAACCCCTCGCTCGCCGAGGTGCGCGCCCGCCTCGCCGGCTGACGACCCCCGGCGACTCCAGCGACGTCAGTGACGGCGGCCGTCCGGCACTGCCGCGGCCGACTCGACCGTCTCGCCGAGCCAGTGCTCGATGATGCGCTTGGCGATGGAGATGCCGCTCGGCGTGCGCACCGAGCCGTCGCGCAGCGCCGCGCGGTACTCCGCCCGCGTCACCCAACGCGCCTCGGCCATCTCGAGGGGGTCGAGGGTCAGCTCGGTCTCGGTCGTCCGGGCGGCGAAGCCGATCATCGCGGACGACGGGAACGGCCACGGCTGGTTGCCGAGGTAGCGCACGTCGTGCACGGCGATGCCGACCTCCTCCGCGACCTCGCGGGCGACCGCCGCCTCGAACGACTCCCCCGGCTCGACGAAGCCGGCGAGCACCGAGAAGCGGCCCTCGGGCCAGTGCGCACCGCGCCCGATGAGGAGGCGGTCGTCCGGGTCGACGACCGACATGATGACCGCGGGGTCGGTGCGCGGGTAGTGCTCGGTGCCGTCGCGCTCGCAACGGCGCACCCAACCGGCCTGCGTGGGCGTCGTCACCGACCCGCAGCGGGGGCAGTGCGCGTGCGTCGCGTGCCAGTTGGCGAGGGCGAGCACCGTCGTGAAGATCCCCGCGTCGAGCGGGCCCAGGGTCTCCCCCGCCTGCCGCAGCGCGAGCCACCGGCGCACGCCGGCTCCCCCGTCCGCCGCGTCCTCGCCCTCGTCGTCCGGTTCGTCACCGACGACGCCGACGTATGCCGTGCCGTCGGGTCCGCGGCCGAGGTGCAGGGCCAGCCGGGCCGGGTCGGCCGGTTCGGGGGCCCGCAGCACGAGGGCCAGGCCGCCGTCCCCGTCGGCACCCTCGGAGGTGACTTCGAGGCGGTCGCCCCGCAGCTCGGCCACCCGGGTGGCGGGGTCGGCCAGCAGGGCGGCGAGCACGTCGGGCCGACGGCGCTCGTCGGCCACCCGGTCGAGCGAGGGGCGCGCGAGGGCCAGGTGCGGGAGGGGACCGGCGGCAACCGGGCCCGGCGCGGCAGCGATCCCGGATGCCGTGTCGCCCGCGTGCGAGCCGACGGCAGGTGCCGGGCCGGTCGCGCTGGCCGGGCTGGTCGGGCTGGTCGGGCTCGTCGGGCTCGTCGGGCTGGTCGGGCTCGTCGTATCGGTCGTCTCGGACGTCTCGTCGGTCAGGGCCACCCGATCAGACTAGGACGGCGACGAACGGGCCCGGCACGGGCGTCGCCTCCCACGCTCAGCACGCCGTGCCGCATACGGTGGAGGGGTGACCCGCAGCCCGCTTGTCCTCGCCGCGCTGGCGAGCTCGGCCGTGCCCGGGCTCGACCCGGTGAACGTCGAGGGCGTGGTGACCCGGCCCGGCGACCTCTTCGAGATCGCCTACGTCCAGGACAGCCAGCACCGCCGGTGGGTCGTCAAGGCTCCGCGGACACCTGCGGCCGGGGCGATGCTCGACGACAGCGTCGCGCTCGGGGCCCTCCTCGGGCGCCGTCTCGACGTCGCGATGCCGATGGTCCGGGGGCATGCCCCCGTGCCGGAGGGCCGGGCGGCCGTCTACCTCCGGCTGCCGGGCCGCCCGCTCGACTTCGCGGGCCTCACGCCGGGGGCCCTCGCCGATGACGTCGGTCGCGCGCTGGCGCACATCCACAACGTCGAGCACCTCGTCTTCGAGGAGGCCGGCCGGCCCACCTACGACGCGGAGTCGCACCGGCGCCGGCAGCTCTCCGAGCTCGACCGCGCCGCGGCCACGGGGCACGTGCCCACCGGGCTGCTGACGCGCTGGGAGCACGCCCTCGAGGACGTCTCGATGTGGCGCTTCGCGCCGACCGCGGTGCACGGCACCTTCACGGGCGAGAACGTGCTCGCCTCCTTCGACGACGACGACGACTCCTCGACCGGCCGGGTGCGCGGCGTGCTCGGCTGGGAGGAGAGCCGCGTCGGCGACCCTGCCGACGACGTCGCCGAGCTGGCCGAGGTCGCCGCGCCCGCCGCGCTCGACGCCGTGCTCGAGGCCTACGCGCGCTCGCGCGTCGAGCGCCCCGACGCGTCCCTCGTGCGCCGGGCCCGCCTCGCCGCGGAGATGACGCCGTTGCGCGTCCTGCTCCGGGCGCTCGCCGCGGGCCAGATCGAGGTCGTGGAGCGCACGGCCGAGCAGCTGCGCGCCCTCGACGCACGGGTCGAGGACGACGACCGTCGCCGCGCGGCCGAGGACGCCCGTCGCAGCGAGCGCACCCGGCTCGCCCAGGAGAGGGCGGCCGCGGCAGCGTCGTCCGCCGCTGTCGTCCCACCGGCCACCGCCCCCGGCACGGGAGCTGGCTCGCCACCCGGCTCGGGCCCCGGCGCCGGTTCCGCCCCGGGTGCCGACGACGCGCACCGCGAGCCGGAGCCGGCCTGGGACGCCACCGCGCCGCACGTGCCCTTCCCGATGCTGGGCGAGACGCAGGCCGTCCCGATGGTCGACGAGCTGGGCGAGCCCGACCCGTCGACGACGACCACCGCGCCCGGGTCGGACGACGACGTCACGGCTGCCGACCCCTCGGACGGCCCGACCACGACCCCCGAGCCCACCGAAACCTTCGAGACCCCCGAGACCCCCGAGACGCACGCAGCGCCTGCGGAACCTGCCGACCCGGCTGCTCGCGCCGCGGAGCCCGAGGGATCCGAGGAGCCCGCCGCGGAGGAGTCGCAGCCGGTCCCGGTCGTGGCCGCGGACGCCGACGACTCCGCCTTCGAGATCGACGAGGTCGAGGCGCTGCCCGAGGAGGCCGACGGCGTGCTCGACCTGCACGAGGGCGCCTCGGACTTCGTCCCCGTCACCCCGGCCGAGCACCCGAAGGACCGCTGACCCGCCCACCTCGTCGACGGGCCGTGCCCACTCGACGGGTGGTCAGTCGGGGAGGGTCCGGAGCAGGTCGACGAGCGCGGCCTCGCCCGGCAGGTCGGGGCGCACGGTCACGCCCTCCCCCGCGTAGTAGAAGGCCGCGTCGACGAGCGCGGCGTCCACCCCGCGCAGCCGGGCGAAGGCGACGGCATACGCCCCGAGCTGCAGCGCGCGGACCCGGGCGTCCTGGCCGGTGGGACGGGCGCCGGTCTTCCAGTCGACGACGGTCCACCCGCCGTCGTCGCGCGGGAACACCGCGTCGACGCGGCCGCGGACGGCGATCCCGTCGATGACGGTCTCGATCGACAGCTCGACCTCGTCGGGCCTGCGGTCGGCCCACTCGCTGTCGAGGAAGCGCTGCTTCATCGCGTCGAGGTCGGCGTCGTCGGCGGCCCCCTCGTCGGCGCTGCCCGGCAGGTCGAAGAGGTCGACGATCGCGGCGCGGGCGAAGTGCTCCTCCACCCACGCGTGGAAAGCGGTGCCCTGCCGCGCCGCGACCGCGGGAGCGCTGGGCATCGGGCGGCGTAGCGACATCGCGAACGCCTCGGCGTCGCGGGCGAGCGACACCACCGCGGAGGCGGAGAGGTGCCGTGGCACGTCGACCACCGGCTCGCCGCGCGACCGACGGGCGGCCTGTTCCGCGAGCAGCAGCCGCAGGTCGTCGACTCGTGGGTCCCCGCGCGGCACGGTCGGTCCCGCCTCGACGAGGGCCGACACGCGACGGTGCGCCTCGAGCAGGCCCGAGCGCCGCTCGCCCATCGGGTCGTGGGGCCACAGCTGCGAGACGGGCACGGCGAGGTGGGGGTTCGAGGGCGCGGACGCCTTGCCCTTGGCGTCGACCACCGGCTCGGGGTCGGGTGCCCACACCGTGCGCCGCACCGTGTGGGGCAGCGCGGCCTCCACCTCGCCGAGGAAGCGTGACGGCACGGAGAGCGTCTTCTTGGACGCGCCCCACAGGTGCGTCGTCAGCAGCATGGCGGTGCGCGCCCGGGTCAGCGCCACGTAGGCCAGCCGGCGCTCCTCGGCCACGGCGTGCCGGCCGCCGTCGCGCACGAACGCCTCGATGGCGACGCCCAGGGCCTTGCGGTCCGGGACGCCGCGCCAGTCCAGGTGCGGCAGCCCCGCCCGGTCGCCGCGCAGGTCGTAGGGCAGCGAGTCGAGCCCGACGAGCCACCCCTTGTCCTTGACCTCACCCGCGCAGGCGTAGGCGGGTGGGTCGCTGTCGGCGACGGGCGCCACCGCGGTCGCACCGTGGGCCGGGAAGACGCCCTCGACGAGGGTCGGCACCGCGACGACGTCCCACTCGAGGCCCTTGGCGGCGTGGACGGTGAGCACCTGCACCGCGTCGGCGTCCGACTCGACGTGGCCCGCATCGAGCCCGCGCTCCTGGTCGCGCGCGGCGTCGAGCCAGCTGAGGAAGCCCGAGAGGGTGGGGCGGTCGGCGCTCGTGGCGTACCGCGCAGCGACGTCCGCGAAGGCATCGAGGTGCACGCGTGCGGTCGACGCGGTGTGCTCGGCGCGCGAGAGCACCTCGACGTCGAGGCCGATGGCGACCTCGGCCTCGGCCACGAGGTCGACGAGCGGCAGGGCCGTCAGGCGGCGCAGGCGCCGCACGACCTCGCCGAGGCCGTGCAGGCGGGCGAGCGCCTCGTCGCCGATGCCCGCGCCGTCGCGCCCCACCCAGCCCGGCCGCGGCAGGTCGTCGAGGGCCTCGACGAGGGTGGCCGTGTCGGCGCTGTCGGCCGCGAGGTCGGAGCCGTGCCGGTCGCACGACGCGTCGGCCGTCACCGCCTCCGTGTCGCCGGTCGCGACACCGTCACCGTCTCCCGCGGCGCTCGCCCCCGCCGCGCCAGGGCCCGTCGGGGGCGTGCCCGCGTCCGCGGGCGCCGGGTCGCCGGCGGCCTCCGCCGGGGCGGGCGTGGCCGCACGGGTGGCTCGCGCGTGCAGCTCCCGCGCCCACGCCCACAGCCCGGCGAGGTCGGCTGCGCCCAGACGCAGGACGGGCCCGGTGAGCAGGCGCATCAGCTGGTCGCCGCGCGTCGGGTCCTGCACGACCCAGAGGGCCGCGACGAGGTCGCTCACCTCCGGGGTGACGAGGAGCCCGCCCAGCCCGACGACCTCGACCGGCAGTGCGCGCCGGCGCAGCGCCTCGAGCACGAGGGGGAAGCTCGAGCGCCGCCGGCACAGCACCGCCGCGCTGCGGCCCGTGCGGCGGCCGCTCGGGCTGAACCAGTGCCCGGCCACCCACGCGGCGAGGTGGTCGGCCTCCGCCTCGGCGGTGTCGAGCCGCGCCGTCTCGATCGTCCCCTCGCCCGCGCCGGGCCGGGCCCGCAGCGGCACGACGTGCTCGGTGGCGAGCGGCGCGGCGACGACGTTCGCGGCCTCGAGGACGAGCCGGTCGTTGCGCCAGCTCGTCGACAGCGGCAGCACGTCGGCCGGGCCCTGCTCCCCCGCGAACTCGGTCGGGAAGCGCAGCAGGGTGGTCGCGCTCGCCCCTCGCCAGCCGTAGATGGACTGGTTGGGATCGCCGACCGCCGTCAGCGCGACCCCCGGGTGGTGGAAGAGCGAGCGCAGCAGCTCGAGCTGGGCCTCCGAGGTGTCCTGGAACTCGTCGAGCAGCACGGCTCGGAACCGCTCGCGCTCGATGTCTCCCACCGCGGGCACCGCCCGGGTGAGGCGGGCCGCGATCGCCATCTGGTCGGCGAAGTCGAGCGACTCGCGCTCCCGCTTGAGGGCGAGGAAGGCGTCGACGATGGGCAGCACGGTGCGCCGTTCGCGCAGCACGGCCACGGCGTCGCGGGCGGCCGTGAGCGAGCCCCGGCCCTCACCGTCGGGCAGGGCGTCGAGGCGTTCGAGCACGGCGTCCAGGTGCTCGGCCACCTCGCCGGGCGTGCGCACGTGCTCGGCCATCTCACCGGCGAGCGCCATGACGGCCTGGATGACCGTCGCCTCGCTCTTGACGACGTCGTCCATCGGCCCGTCCCAGCGCGAGACGGCCTCGGCCGCCAGCTGCCACGCCCCGGCCTCCGTCAGCACCCGGAACTCCGGCTCGATGCCGACGCGCAGGGCGTGCTCGCGCACGAGGCGGCCGGCATACGCGTGGTAGGTCGAGACGGTCGGCGTGCCGCCCAGCACCTCGGCGCCCGTGCCGTCGTCGGCGGGCGGCGTCCAGATGCCGGCGCGCTCGAGCCCACGCAGGCGCTTGGCGATGCGCTGGGACAGCTCGGCCGCGGCCTTGCGCGTGAAGGTGAGGCCGAGCACCTGGTCGGGATCGACGAGGCCGTTCGCGACGAGCCAGACGACGCGGGCGGCCATCGTCTCGGTCTTGCCCGAGCCCGCCCCCGCGACGACGAGGAGCGGGCGGGCGCCGGCCTCGATGACGGCCGCCTGCTCGTCGGTGGGCGGCGGCATCTCGAGCGCCGCCGCGATGTCGAGGGCGCTGTGCTGCGGGAGCGACCCCGGCGACCCGGGCGACCCGGGGGACCCCTGTGACTCCGGCGACCTGGACGCCGACGGCGACCCTGCGGCGGCGCCTGCGACGCCGACGGTCCCGGCGCTCACAGGGCGTCTCCCTCGGGCTGGACCGGGCAGGACGAGCGCACCGGGCACGTCTCGCACGCCTTGCCCTGCGACGCCCGGAACTGCGCGCCGCCCATGCCCTCGGCCGTCTGCTCGACGAGGGTGCGGGCCCATCCCGGGTCGTCGCTGCGGGCCAGCGGCGGTTGCGGCAGGACCCCCGGCTTGAGCCCGGAGAGGCCGCCCTTGCCGATGAAGACGAGCGCGGCACCCGCGCTGCGGTCCCCGAGGTCGCCGAAGCCACCCTCCTCGACCGCGACCTGGTAGGCGCCGAGCTGGCCGTGCTCGGCGAGCTCGGCGCGCGTGGGCTTCGACTTGCCGGTCTTGAGGTCGACGATCCGCAGCCCACCCTCGGCGTCGCGCTCGATGCGGTCGACGCGCCCCGCCACGACTGCGCGCCCCACCTCGACGCGGAAGGGGGTCTCGATGCCGACGGGCTCCCACTCCCCCGCGCTCCCGTCGCGGTAGGCCGCGAAGCGGGCCACCATGTCGTGTGCCTCCCCGCGCGTGCGCTCGGTGACCCACCCCGGGCGCAGCCCCAGCCGACCCCAGCGCTCGTCGACCTCACGGTGCAGCACGTCGAGCGGCGCGTCGGGCAGCTCGGCCACGATGTCGTGCACGAAGGTGCCGACCGACGCGGCCCCGAGCGACACGCCCTCGCCGCCGACCGAGGTGAGGAACCAGCGCAGCCCGCACTCGGAGAAGTAGGTGACCTTCGACGGCGACACCGGCACGGGCTCGTCGGGGCGGCGCACCGGCCGGTCGCTCGTCACCGGACGCAGGGCCCACCACGTCGCGGGGTCTGCGCCGCGCACGCCGGCGCGCGCGGCCGCGGCGAGCAGGTTGAGGGCGGGCTCGGCCACGCCGGGGTCGGGGCTCACGACCTCGCGGCGCAGCTCGCCGACGAGTCCCGGCAGCGTCATCGTGCGCGCCACCTCGGCGTGGGGGCGCACCTCGTCGGCGAGGCGGGTCGTCGCGGGCGGGTCGACGAGGTCGAGGTAGACCGATGGCTGCTCGTCCTCGTTGCCGACCGCGGTGACGAGCAGCCGCTCCGTCGCCCGGGTGACGGCGACGAGGAAGAGGCGGGTCTCGTCGTAGCGCACGGCGGCCTGCGCGGCGCGGAAGCCCAGCGGGCGCCGGGCCACGACGTCGACGAGGTCTTCCGAGCCGAGCACCGAGCCGCGCAGCCGCAGGTCGGGCCAGACGCCCTCCTGCACGCCGGCGACGACGACGAGCCGCCACTCGCGGCCGGCCGCGGTCTGGGGCGTGAGCAGGGCGACCCGCCCACCGGACTGGCCGCCGACGAGCAGGGTGTCGCCCGGCACGTCCTGGCCCTGGATGTGCTCGAGGAACTTGTCGGGTCCCGCCGTCGGCAGCCGGTCGACGAAGGCGCCCGCGGCATCGAAGAGCGCGAGGACGGCGTCGAGGTCGCGGTCGGCCCGCTCGCCCGAGGTTCCGCCCGCGAGGGCCTGCCGACGCCACCCCTCGGCCACGCCGGCGCCCTCCCAGATCGCCCACAGCACCGACTCGGCCGTGACGCCGCGCGCCCACCTCCCGTCGTCGGCGACGCGGGCCGCGGCCACCCCGGCCGCGAGCGCTGCGGCCACACGGGCCGCCGGACGGGCGGTGCTGCCGAGCAGCGCGGCGCGGGCCGGGTGCTGCAGCAGCTCCGCCAGCAGCTCGTCGCTGGATCGCCCACCGCCCGAGGCGAGCTCGTCCTGACGCAACGACCGTCGGAGCCGTCGCAGGGCCACGGTGTCGGAGCCGCCGACGGGTGACAGGACGAGGTCGGTCGCGCGCACGGGGTCGAGCGCGTGGACGTCGCCGCGGTGCTCGGCGCGCGCGACGGCGATGGCCTCCTCGAGCAGCACGAGCAGCGGTCGCACCGCGCTCTCGTCGCGGACCGGTGCCTCCGCGGAGCCGGCCTCGACCGGCACGCCCGCCTGGCCGAGCAGCCGACGCATCGTGTCGGCGCGGGCCGAGCCGCGCACCACGACGGCCATGTCGGTCCACGGCAGGCCCTCCACGAGGTGCGCGCGACGCAGCACGGCCGCCACGTGCGCGGTCTCCTGGGCGGCCGACCGCAGCAGCGCGACCTCCACCGAGCCCCGGTCGGACGCCGGTCCACCGGGTGCTGCCGGGACGAACCGGCGCTGCTCGCCGCCGCCGAGGGCGCCGATGCGCCGCGAGACCCGGTCGGCGACCCCGGCGAGCGCCGCGCCGAAGCGGTGCCCGCGGTCGAGCACGACGGTCTCGCTGTCGTCGGTGTCGTCGAGCAGGTCGAAGAGGCCCCCGGCGAGCCGGGGGTCGCGGCCCGCTGTCGCCAGCTCGGTCCAGCCGTCGGCGAGGAAGCGGGGGTCGGCGCCGCGGAAGGTCTGCACGGCGGCGTCCGGGTCACCGAGCAGCACGATGCGCGGACCGCCGGGCCGCGCGACGACGCGCAGCAGCCGTGCGGCGGCGGACGTCAGCTCCTGGGCGTCGTCGACGACGACGAGGCGGATGCGTTCGTTGAGCCGGTCGAGCGCCGTGGGGTCGTCGTCGAGAAGCTCGGCGACGGCGGTCAGCACCCAGGCCGGGTCGTAGGACCCGTGACGGCTGAACGCGGTGACCTGGTCGTACTCGCGCAGCACGTGGGCGGCCGCAGCCCACTCCGGGCGGGAGTGCTCCGTGGCCAGCCGGTCGAGCTCGTCGGGCCCCTGCCCCAGCTCGACCGCACGCATCAGCAGGTCGCGCAGCTCGTTGCGGAAGCCCCGCGTCGTCAGCGCCTCGTGCAGCCCCGCGGGCCACGCCGGCCCGGGCACGTCGCCGGCCGCGTGCCCGGCGAGCAGGTCGCGCAGGATGACGTCCTGCTCGGGGCCGTTGAGCAGCCGCGGCGGCGGGTCGCCGCGAAGCGCGGCCTCGGCCCGGAGCACCCCGAAGCCGAACGCCTGCCAGGTGCGGGCGAGCGACTCCGTCGAGGTGCCGCCGAGACGCGCCGTGACGTCCTGGCGCAGGCGGGCGGCCGCGCTGCGGCTCGACGTGAGCACGAGGCACGAGTCGGCGCGCAGCCCCTGCCGCCGCACCGCGTCGACGACGAGCTCGACGGCGAGCGTCGAGGTGCCCGTGCCCGGGCCGCCGAGCACGCGCAGCACGCGCGCCCGCGAGTCGAGGGCGGCCTGCTGGCGCTCGTCGAGGCGCACCGTCGCCGGGGCGAGGGCAGGAGCGCGACGCAGGATGACCACCTCCGGATTCCATCACGCCCTGCCGACACCTGCCGACACCCGCCGACACCCGCGACCGCCGCGACCGCCGCCCGGCAGCGACGGAAAAGGGGTGGAGCCCGGGTGGCCGACGTGGCTACGGTGCTGCTGCCCCAGCCCCTGCGTCCCGAGGACCTGCCGATGCACCTCCTGTGAGACCCCTCGACCGCTGAACCGTCGTACGGCGCCCGCGCGTCGTGCTCCTTCTGCCTTCGAACTCCTCACAGGAAACCGGTGCCTCTCCGTGCCCACTCACTGGGCCGTCGTGCCCACCTGCCTGCCCAGGGTCGTCCGTTGGTGCCACGCGTGCACCGGGGACCGCTTCCGCACGACCGGCGGTGCTGCAGGACGGGACCGTCCGGGCGGCGCAACCGCATCGCTCTCGGCTGGGACGGTGCCTGGCGGCTCGACACCGGCCCGCCGCAGCACCGCGATCCCGCCGTCTGCGCCGACGTGCGGGTGCGCTTCACCGCACGCATCCCCGTGCGGCCGGTGCGGCTCGTCGCCGAGGGACTCGTGCTCCCGCGGGCCGAGGTGGTGCGCCTGCTCGACGCGGGCGACCTCGTGCCGTCGGTCCCGCTGCGCGCCCGGCGCGCGAGCGACTTCGCCTGCACGTTGCGGCGGTGAGCGCGGGGATCTCGGGCCCAGCCCCGCCGAGGGCCCGCGGGCGCGCGTCGGGCCCGGGACGGCATACCTGCTCGTCCCGGGCCCGATCGGCGTGCTCAGCTCACGACAGGTCGAAGCGGTCTGCCTCCATGACCTTCGTCCACGCGGCGACGAAGTCGTGGACGAACTTCTCCGTCGCGTCGGAGCTCGCGTACACCTCGGAGAGCGCACGCAGCTGGGAGTTCGAGCCGAAGACGAGGTCGACCGGGGTCGCGGTCCACCGCAGCTCGCCCGACTTCACGTCGCGGATGTCGTAGACGTTCTCCTCGGTGGCCGACGCCTTCCACTGCGTGCCCGCGGACAGCAGGTTGGTGAAGAAGTCGTTGGTCAGCACGCCGGGACGGTCGGTGAGCACGCCGTGCGCCGTGCCGCCGACATTGGTGCCGAGGGCACGCAGCCCGCCCACGAGCACCGTCATCTCGGGGGCCGAGAGGCCGAGCATGTACGCCCGGTCGACGAGGAGCGTCTCCGGCTGCAGCTTGACGCCCTCCCGCAGGTAGTTGCGGAAGCCGTCGGCGCGCGGCTCGAGCACGGCGAAGGACTCGACGTCGGTCTGCTCCTGGGTGGCGTCGGTGCGACCGGCGTGGAACGGCACCGTGACGGGCACGCCGGCGTCGCCCGCGGCCTTCTCGACGGCGGCCGAGCCGGCGAGCACGATGAGGTCCGCGAGGGACACCTGGGCGCCACCGGCGGCGTTGAAGTCACGCTGGACGCCCTCGAGCGTCTCCAGCACGGATGCCAGCTGCTCGGGCTGGTTGACCGTCCAGCCGCGCTGCGGCTCGAGGCGGATGCGGGCGCCGTTGGCTCCACCGCGCTTGTCGGTGGAGCGGAACGTCGCGGCCGAGGCCCACGCCGTGGAGACGAGCTGGCTCACCGACAGGCCGGAGGCGAGCACCTTCTCCTTGAGCGTCGCGACGTCGGCGTCGGAGACGAGCTGACCCTCCACGGGCGGCACGGGGTCCTGCCACAGCTGCGGCTCCGGCACCCACGGGCCGAGGTAGCGCGAGACCGGGCCCATGTCGCGGTGGAGCAGCTTGTACCAGGCCTTGGCGAAGGCCAGCGCGAACTCGTCGGGGTGCTCGAGGAAGCGGCGCGAGATCTTCTCGTACTCCGGGTCGAACCGGAGCGCGAGGTCGCTCGTCAGCATCGTCGGCCGGCGCTTCGGCGACTCCGGCGTCGGGCCGGGGATGACGGCCTCGGCGTCCTTGGCCACCCACTGGTGGGCGCCGGCCGGGCTCTTCTCCAGCTCCCACTCGTGGGCGAAGAGGAACTCGAAGTAGTCGTTGCTCCAGCGCACCGGGGTGCGGGTCCACGTCACCTCGAGGCCGGAGGTGATGGCGTCCGCGCCCTTGCCGGAACCGAACTCGCTCTTCCAACCGAGGCCCTGCTGCTCGAGCGGGGCGGCCTCGGGCTCGCGACCGACGAGGTCGGGGTCGCCGGCGCCGTGGGTCTTGCCGAAGGTGTGGCCGCCGGCGATGAGGGCGACGGTCTCCTCGTCGTTCATCGCCATGCGCGCGAACGTGTCGCGGATGTCGCGCGCCGAGGCGACGGGGTCGGGGTTGCCGTTGGGGCCCTCGGGGTTGACGTAGATGAGCCCCATCTGGACGGCACCGAGCACCTCGTCGAGCTCACGGTCGCCCGCGTACCGCTCGTCGCCCAGCCAGGTGTCCTCCGGCCCCCAGAAGATCTCCTCCGGCTCCCACACGTCGCGGCGGCCGAAGCCGAAGCCGAACGTCTCGAAGCCCATGTCCTCGAGCGCGACGTTGCCGGCGAGGACGAGCAGGTCGGCCCACGAGATCTTCTGGCCGTACTTCTGCTTGACCGGCCACAGCAGGCGGCGGGCCTTGTCGAGGTTGGCGTTGTCGGGCCAGCTGTTGAGGGGGGCGAAGCGCTGGGCGCCGTCGCCCGCGCCGCCACGGCCGTCGTAGATGCGGTACGTGCCGGCCGCGTGCCAGCTCAGGCGGATGAAGAGGCCGCCGTAGTGGCCGAAGTCGGCGGGCCACCAGTCCTGGGAGTCGTGCAGCACGTCGACGACGTCCTGCTTGAGGGCGTCGAGGTCGAGCTGCGAGAACGCCGCGGCGTAGTCGAAGTCGGCGCCGAGCGGGTTGCTCCGCGGCGAGTGGGCGCGCAGCACCGTGAGGTCGAGCGAGTCCGGCCACCAGTCCTTGAGGCCGTGCGGGCGACCGCCGGACTTCGGGGTGGGCGCGTCGATCGCCGGGTTCTCGCTCTCGCTGCCGCTCGCGGTCGCGGAGTCGTGCATGACCGGGCAGCCGCCCTCGGCCTTGCGGTCCACCCCCTGGGGGCTCTCGGGTGCGACGTCGTTCGGGCTGTCGGTCATGGATGGGTCCTTCCGGGTGTCACTCGGGGTCACGTACGGGTCGGTCGGTTCGGTGGGGTGTCGGGGCCGGTGCGGCCGGAGGTCCGTCGAGGCGGTCGAGGGTGCTCCGGCAGGCCGGGCAGGTGCCCCAGTACGTCACCTCGGCCTCGTCGATCACGAATCCACCGCTGTCGGATGCCGTGAGGCAGGGGGCGTCGCCGACCGCGCAGTCGACGTCGGCGATGGCGCCGCAGGAACGGCACACGACGTGGTGGTGGTTGTCGCCGACGCGCACCTCGTAGCGGGCGACGGAGCCGGTCGGCTGGATGCGGCGCACCAGCCCGGCGTCGGTGAGGGCCCGCAGCACGTCGTAGACGGCCTGGTGCGACACGTCGCCCGCCACCGCCCGCACCCGGCGGATCACCGTGTCGGTGTCGGTGTGCGGGTGGTCGTGGAGCACGGAGAGCACGGCCACGCGCTGGCGCGTCACCCGCAGGCCGGAGCCGCGCAGCGCCGTCTCCAGGTCCGTACCGCTCATGCCGCGAGTCTTCCGATCTTTCTGGAACAAATCAAGTCTTGTGGGTGGACTCGCCGGGACCGTGGGCCGACGGGTCCACCTGCCGGAGCGGGGTCTCGCCTCGTACGATGCGAGGAGACGGCCTGGGACGGGGGTGGCCGCGTCGGGGTCGGGCCGGCCGCCCGACGGACCGCCTCGAGCGCAGCACTCCGGGGGCAGCGATGGCACGAGCGAAGCGCACCGGCGTCCCGACGTGGGACCAGCTGGCCACGTGGGCCTGGCCGAGCCGGCCCTCCCGGTGGGGCGAGGTCCCGGCCCGTGTGCGGCCCACCCTGGCCACCGTGCTGCGCCTCACGGCCGCGGCGGTGCTGGCCTACCTGCTCTCGCAGGCCGTCACGGGCGGCACCCTCGACCTCACCGGCCCGCTGACGGCCCTGCTCGTCGTCCAGGCCTCGGCCTACTCGACGATCAAGATGGGCACGGTGCGCGTCGGCGCCGTCCTCTGCGGCATCCTCGTGGCGACCCTGCTCTCCACGTGGAGCGGGCTCACGTGGTGGAGCCTCGCCGCCGCGATCGCCGCCTCGCTGCTGCTCGCCAAGGTGCTCCGGCTCGGCGACCAGGCGCTCGAGACGCCGATCAGCGCGATGCTCATCCTCGGCGTCAGCAACCACGACATCGCGTCCGAGACGCGCATCGTCAACACGCTCGTCGGCGCTGCCGTCGGGGTCGCCTTCAACCTGCTCTACCCGCCCGCCATGCCGATCGCGGCGGCCCGCCAGGCGCTGCTGCGCGTCTCGGAGGCCGCCGCCTCCGCCCTCGGCGCGGCCGCCCAGGCGCTCGCCTCGGGACCACTGAGCCGTCGCGACGTGGGCGACTGGATCGACCGGGTGCGGTCGGCGAACCGCGAGGTGGCCCGGGCCACCGAGGCCATCCGCCGCCTCGACGACAGCCGCCGCTTCAACCCGCGCGCCCTGGGCACGCTCGACGTCGGGCCGGTGCTGTCCTCGGCCCTCGACACGTTCGAGCACTGCCTGCTCGCCATCCGGGCGCTCTTCGCGGTGCTCCTCGCAGAGCTGCCTCCCCGCGACGCGCCCGACGACCCCTACGGCGACGAGCTGCGGCAGGCGTTCGGGGTCGTCCTGACCGACACGGCCGAGTGCGTGCGCGCGTTCGCCGGGCTCGTGCTCGCCGAGGCCGACGGGCGCGAGGAGGACACCGAGCAGGCGCTCGCGCAGAGCCTCGACATCCTGCGTGAGACGCAGGCCATCCTCACCGAGCTCATCCTCGTGCGGGCCCGCGAGGACGCGTCGTCGTGGCTGCTCCGGGGCTCGATCCTCGCCGCCGTCGAGCAGGTGCTCGCGCGGCTCGACCTCGAGGACCGCGCCCGCGTGCACGAGCGGTGGAAGGAGCAGCAGCGCCACCGCCGGCTCGCGCAGCTCCCGCGGATCGTCGACGACGTCCTCCTGCACCCCGACCGCCCGTACCCCCGAGGGGTCGAACGCGGGCGCGCCCGCCGGTCCGACCGGCGGGCCGACCGTCGGGCCGGTCGACGGACCCGCGGCGACTAGCGCGCCGCCCCGGGATCCTCCGCGACGAGCTCCACCTCGAAGCCCTCCCCGCTCTCGAGGTAGGCGGCATAGTGCTGCGACCCACCGGCATACGGGTGCGTGTCGGGGAACATCAGGGTCCACCCTCCGGCGCCGCAGGCGTCGACGAGCGCGTCGACCTCGACCCGCGAACCGCCGTGGAAGGCCAGGTGGTTCAGGCCTGCGCGCGTGCGCTCGTGGCGGCCCGCGACGATGTCGGGGCCGGCCTCGACGACCACGTAGAGCGAGCCGAGCTCCCAGGCCTGGCCGTGGCCCCAGTCGTCGCCCAGGTGGTAGCCGAGCCGCGCGAGGAGCCAGCCCCACTCGCGCTTGGCGGCAGCGATGTCGTCGACCCAGATCTCCACGTGGTGGAGCCCACCACGCCGGGCCGGGTCGCCCCCGCCGGTCACGCCGGCCGGCGCGGACGTCGCCGCGGCCCCGCCGAGGTCCCAGCGGGCGCGGGACATGTCGGCGCGCCCACCCGCGACGAGCCCGCGCACCATGGGCGTGCCCTCGGCCCGCCAGTGCTCGAGCGCCTCGTCCTCGAGGCCCTGCGGCGGGCGTCCGTCCGACCGGATGACGCGCCACCACGGCACCTCGGAGCCGTAGCGGCTCATCACCGTGCCCACCGTGCGCGGCCCCATGCCGCCCAGGTGCCCGGCGATGTCGCCGTAGGCGAGCACCCTCCCCTCGGGGATCGTCGCGACGAGGTCGAGCACGCGCCCGGCGTGGTCCTCCAGCGGCACGGCGATCCTCTCAGTACTCGGGCTGGCTCGGGTCGACCTCCCGCAGGTACGCGAGTATGCCGCCCTCGACGTTCGCGACGTCGGTGAAGCCCGCGCGCAGGGCCAGTCGCGTCGCCTCCGCGGAACGTCCGCCGACCTTGCAGTGGATGAGCACCCTTCTGTCCGTGGGCAGCTCACCGAACGCCTCGCCAGAACGGAAGCGGTCGAGGTGGATGGGCACCGCGCCGGGGATCGACGCGATGGAGCGCTCCTCCTCGCCGCGCACGTCGACGAGCAGGGGCGGCTGCGGGGCCGCGAGCTCGTCGACCATCTCGAGCACGGTGACGCTCGGCAGGTCGCCCTCGTGGGCGGTCGCGGCGCCGGGGACGCCGCAGAACTCGACGTAGTCGACGAGCTCCGTGACGGTCGGATCCTCGCCGCAGACCGGGCACTGCGGGTCGGCCCGGACGGTGAGCGAGTCCCAGGTCTGGCGGAGCGCGTCGTGCACCATGAGCCGCCCGACGAGCGGCTCGCCGATGCCGAGGAGGAGCTTGATCGCCTCCGTCGACTGGATCGACCCGATGGCCGCGCAGAGCACGCCGAGCACGCCGCCCTCCGCGCAGCTCGGCACCGACCCGGGAGGCGGCGGGTCGGGGAAGACGCAGCGGTAGCAGGGCCCGTGGCCGGCCCACCAGACCGACACCTGCCCGTCGAAGCGGAGGATCGAGCCCCAGACGTGCGGCTTGCCGAGCAGGACGCACGCGTCGTTGACGAGGTAGCGCGTCGGGAAGTTGTCGGTGCCGTCGACGACGAGGTCGTAGCCGGCGACGATCCCGAGCGCGTTGGAGGAGTCGAGCGCCACGTCGTGACGCACGACCTCGACGTGCGGGTTGACGCGGTGCACGGCGGCCTCGGCGGACTCGGTCTTGGGGCGACCGATGTCGGCGTCGGAGTGGATCACCTGGCGGTGCAGGTTCGTCAGGTCGACGACGTCGGCGTCGACCACGCCGATGGTGCCGACGCCGGCCGCGGCGAGGTAGAGCAGGGCCGGCGAGCCGAGCCCACCCGCTCCGACGACGAGCACGCGGGCCGCGGCGAGACGCTCCTGCCCCTCGCGCCCGACGTCGGGCAGCAGCACGTGGCGGGCGTAGCGCGTCGTCTCGGCCTTGCTGAGCGCCCGACCCGTCTTGACCAGCGGATCCGTCGACATGTCCTCACCGTACTGCTCGGTATGGTGAGGTGGACACGGTCGTCGGCGGGTGGACGGCTGGACCGCACGAGCACCACGCCCACGCTTCGAAGAGGATCCGCATGGCAGAGCAGACCACCCCGACGGCCCGCGGCCAGCGGCTGCCCCGATCCGAGCGGCGCGCGCAGCTGCTCGACGCGGCGCTCGGCGTCTTCGTCGAGAACGGCTACCACGCGGCGGCCATGGACGACATCGCCGGTCGCGCCGGGGTCTCGAAACCCGTGCTCTACCAGCACTTCCCCGGCAAGCTCGAGCTCTACCTCGCCCTCATCGACCAGCACACGGGCGAGCTCGAGCAGCTCGTCCGCGACGCCCTCGCGCTCTCCGACAACAAGGCGCGCATCAACACGATGACCCGCGCCTACTTCGACTTCGTCGGCCAGGAGGGCGCCGCCTTCCGGCTCATCTTCGAGTCCGACCTCGCCAACGAGCCGGAGGTGCGTCGTCGTCTCGACCAGATCGACCTCACCTGCGCCGAGGCGATGGCCGAGATCATCCGCAGCGAGACCTCCATGGAGCAGGAGGAGGCCGTGCTCGTCGGCGTGGCGTTCGTCGGCCTGGCCCAGACCTCGGCCCGGCACTGGCTGACCCACGAGGCGACGGTGTCCAAGGAGACGGCCGTCCGCATCACGGCCGCGCTCATCCGCCGTGGCTTCGGCGCCTTCCCCCTCGTCGGCCGCGCCGACCACGGGGACACCGAGCGGCCCGGGGACACCGCGCGGGAATCGGTCGGCAGCGACGCTGGTTAAGGTGACGACGGGCGCGGTCGACCGCGTCCACCCCGAACGCAGAAAGCAGGTTTGACGTGGAGGTCCGCATCGGCGTGCAGAACGTGGCACGCGAGATCACGTTCGAGACGACGCAGTCCACCGACGAGATCTTCGCCGCCGTCAAGACGGCGCTCGGAGCCGACGTCCTCGAGCTGACCGACGACAAGGGCGGCCGCATCATCGTGCCGTCCGCCTCGATCGGTTACGTCACGACGGGCGCGGAGCGCAAGGGCGGCGTCGGGTTCGGCGCCAGCTGACGGTGAGCAGGACGCTGCCGCAACGGCATCCGTCCTGCGACGCACGAGGGTCGTCGGCCTGCGAGGTCGGCGGCCCTCGTGCGTCTCGGGTCAGGTGTGCGTCGGGAGGTCCTGACGGGTACGAGCCTGCCGAGAGCGTCGCGGGACCACCGCGACGCCGTCACCCGCGAGGCGGGACCTGAAGGAGGACGCGTTCCAGATGCTCACCACCATCCTCATGGCACTCGTGGCCGGGGCGGTCGTTGGACCGCTCGCTCGGCTGGTGCTGCCGGGCCGGCAGAGCATGGGCGTCGTGCTGACGGTCGTGCTCGGCGCCGTCGGGTCGCTCCTCGGGGCGCTCATCTACTACAAGGCGACCGGCGTGCAGGACTCGGACGGCATCGACTGGATCTCCGGACTCATCGGGGTCGTCGTGGCGGCAGCCCTCATCGTCGGCTACGGGATGATCACGGGCAACCGCCAGACCCGCTGAGTCGACGCGTCGGTCACCGACGCGACCACCTCGCGAGAAATCACCACCACCACATCCACCACTCCCGCCACACGCGGTGGGACATTTGATCTCGTTGCACGAGACGTCCGCACCCGCGGACCCAGCGGTCACCCTCCGTGACCAGAAGGAGCTGTGACACATGATCGGAACCATCATCGGGGCCATCGTCGCCGGCCTCATCATCGGCGCCCTCGGCCGGCTCATCCTGCCGGGCAAGCAGAACATCTCCATCGTCATGACGATCGTCATCGGCATCGTCGCCTCGCTCGTGGCCACGCTGATCCTCGGCGGCATCTTCGGCTACGGCAACGACAACGGCGGCGTGCGCTGGTGGTACTGGATCGTCAGCGCCATCCTCGCCGCGGTCGGGATCGTCGGCTACGGCCGGATCTCGAAGAAGTCGGTCTGACCGACACCGCACCACCTGTCACGTCGAAGGGCCCGACCGCCACGGTCGGGCCCTTCCGCGTCCCCTCGCCGGTCCCGTTCCGGGGTCCCGCCCGGGCCCGCCGGGTCAGGCCGACAGCCCGAGCCGCTCCATGCGGCGGGAGTGCTCGTCGGTGAGACGGGCGAACATCCGGCCGAGCTCGGCGAGGTCGGCGCCCGCCCGGCCCGGGGCGCCGACGAGGATGCTCGCGAGGGCGTCGCGCTCGACGCCGACACGCTGCGCCTGGGTGATCGCCTCCCCCACGAGCCGTCGCCCCCAGAGGGCGAGCCGACCGGCGAGGCGCGGCTCGGCCGCGATCGCCTCGCGCACCACCGTCACGGCGAAGTCGGCCTGGCCGGTGTCCTCGAGCACGCTGACGACGAGGGCCCGGGTGTCGTCGTCGACGTAGCGCGAGATCTCGCGGTAGAAGTCCTGCGCGATGCCCTCGCCGACGTAGGCCTTGACGAGGCCCTCGAGGAAGTCGGAGGCGGTCGTGCGCTCGTGGAAGGCGTCGATGGCGGGCACGAACGGCTCCATGGCCGTCTCGGGCGCCACGCCGAGGCCCTGCAGCCGCTCGGTGAGCACGGAGTAGTTCTTCAGCTCGTGCGCGGCGAGCACGGCGATGGCGGACTTGTGGCGCAGGCTCGGGGCGAGGTCGGCGTCCTTGGCGAGCTGGGAGAAGGCGCGCAGCTCGCCGTAGGCGAGGGCGCCGAGCAGGTCGGTGACGGCGGCGAGATAGCCCGGCTCGCCGCCCGTGCCCCCGCGAAGGTGGTCGTCGGCCCCGGCGGTCACGTCGTCGCTCATGGGCCCAATCTAGTGACGGAGTTCGGGTCGGCGGCCACCTTGCCGGTAGACTGTGGAGGACAACCCGGTGCCCGGTCGGCCCGATGGTTTTTCCAGATGGTGCTCGCGGAGTCCCCGCGCACCGGTGGAGCCCACGCTCACGCGAGAGCCCCCCACCGTCCTGACAGTCTCCGATCGGCCCGTCACGCCACTGAGCTCCCGTCCTCCGGGGTGCTCGTGCCGATCGAGAGATGCCCATGACCCAGACTTCCGAGACCTCCGCCCAGGCGGAGGCCACGACCACCGCCGCCCTCGACACGCCCGACGTGCCCGAGACCGCGGACGTCGCCGCGGCCGTCGAGCCCGACCTGACCTTCGCCGACTTCGACGTCCACCCCGAGATCGTCGCCTCGCTCGCCGCCGCGGGCATCACCACCCCGTTCCCGATCCAGGCCATGACGCTGCCCGTCGCCCTCGGCGGCCACGACATCATCGGCCAGGCCAAGACCGGCACGGGCAAGACGCTCGGCTTCGGCGTGCCCATGCTCAACCGCGTCGTGGCCCCCGGTGACGAGGGCTTCGACGGGCAGGCCCGTCCCGGCAAGCCGCAGGCCCTCGCCGTGGCGCCCACCCGCGAGCTCGCCGTGCAGGTCGCGGGCGACCTCGAGCGCGCCGGCCGCGGTCGCGGCATCCGCGTGCTGACCGTCTACGGCGGCCGCGCGTACGAGCCCCAGATCGAGGCGCTGCGCACCGGCGTCGAGGTCGTCGTCGGCACGCCCGGTCGACTCATCGACCTCGCCAAGCAGGGCCACCTCGACCTGTCGCAGGCACGTACCGTCGTGCTCGACGAGGCCGACGAGATGCTCGACCTCGGCTTCCTGCCCGACGTCGAGACGCTGATGTCGCTGACGCCCGCGTCGCGCCAGACGATGCTCTTCTCGGCCACCATGCCGGGCGCCATCGTCGCGCTGGCCCGCCGCTACATGTCCCAGCCGACGCACATCCGCGCCATGGGCGACGAGAACGAGAACGCCCACACCGTCAAGGCCGTCGAGCAGTTCGTCTACCGCGCGCACGCCATGGACAAGGTCGAGATGCTCTCGCGCATGCTGCAGGCCAACGGCCGCGGCCTGACGATCATCTTCAGCCGCACGAAGCGCACGGCGGCCAAGGTCGCCGACGAGCTCGTCGAGCGCGGCTTCGCGGCCGCCGCGATCCACGGCGACCTCGGCCAGGGTGCCCGCGAGCAGGCGCTGCGCGCCTTCCGCAACGGCAAGGTCGACATCCTCGTCGCCACCGACGTCGCGGCCCGCGGCATCGACGTCGAGAACGTCACGCACGTCATCAACTACCAGTGCCCCGAGGACGAGAAGACCTACCTGCACCGCATCGGTCGCACGGCCCGCGCCGGCAACACCGGTGTGGCCGTCACCTTCGTCGACTGGGACGACCTGCACCGCTGGACGCTCATCAACAAGACGCTCGACCTCGGCATCCCCGAGCCGCAGGAGACCTACTCCAGCTCCGACCACCTCTACACCGACCTCGACATCCCCACCGACGCCAAGGGCCGCCTGCGCCGCTCGCAGCAGAAGCTCGCGGGCCTCGCGGCGGAGGAGATCGAGGACCTCGGCGAGACCGGCAAGCGCCACGGCAAGTCCGGCGCCGGAGCCGGGTCCGGACGTGGCGACCGCGGCGACCGCGGCGACCGCGGCGATCGCGGGCGCACGCGCTCCGACCGTGGCCGTGGCGGCTCGGACGGCGCCGACGCGACGGCCGAGGCCGGCGAGGGCGGGGCCCCCGAGAGCGGCGAGAGCCGCCCGCGCCGCAACCGCAACCGCCGCCGCACCCGTGGCAGCGGTGCGGCCGCCGCCGGAGCGGCCGGCTCGGCGGAGTCGACCGGGGGCGACGAGTCCCCGGCCGCCGCGCCGGACGCAGCGCCCGCGGGCGAGGGTGGCTCGCGCCGCCCGCGCCGACGCCGTCGGGGCGGCTCCGGGCGCGAGGGCGCCACGGCGTCCACCGCGGCCGAGTGACGTCCGGGGCGAGCCCGCACCGATCGCTGAGCACCTACCGCTGAGCACCGCCCGCTGAGCACTGGGCGACCACAGGACCCGGGTCCCGGCACACGTGGCCGGGGCCCGGGTCCTGTTCCGTCCCGCCACGCCTCCGACGGGGCGGTCGGCCACGCGGCGGGCGAGACCACAGCCGACCCCAGCCGTCGCTGACGTGGCTGACGGGGCTGAAGGGGCTCACAGCGCTCTGGCCTCGACCCGCCCGGGCACACGGACGGCCGGGCCCCTGCTGGGACCCGGCCGCACGCACACGCCCCGTCGGGGCGCGTGATCAGGCGCTGATCGTCGCGGTGTCGATGACGAAGCGGTAGCGCACGTCGCCGGCGACGACGCGGTCGTAGGCCGCGTCGACCTCGTCTGCCGAGATCTTCTCGATCGTCGCGCCGATGCCGTGCTCGGCGCAGAACGCGAGCATCTCGGCCGTCGCGGGGATGCCGCCGATGTTCGAGCCGGCCACGACGCGGCTGCCCCCGACCACCGCGCCGGGCGCGAAGTCGTAGTTGTTCGTGGGCAACCCGACGTTGGCGATGACGCCGAGCGGGCGCAGCAGGCCGATGTAGGTCTGCATCGGCAGGTCCGCGCTCACGGTGTTGATGATGAGGTCGAAGCTGCCCTTGAGGCTCTTCAGCACGCCCTCGTCACCGGTGGCGTGGTAGGCCGTGGCACCCAGGGCGAGGCCGTCCTCCTTCTTGGCGTCGCTGCGGCTCAGCACGCTGACCTCGGCGCCGAGCGCGACGGCGAGCTTGACGGCCATGTGGCCGAGACCGCCGAGGCCGATGACGGCGACCCTCTTGCCCGGCCCGGCGCCCCAGCGCTTGAGCGGCGACCACACGGTGATGCCCGCGCAGAGCAGCGGGGCGGCGACGTCGAGTTCGATGCCGTCCGGGATGCCGACGGCGAAGCGCTCGCTGACGACGACCTGCTGGGCGTAGCCGCCCTTGGTCGGCTCGCCGTCGTAGCCCTTGCCGTTGTAGGTCATGACGGCGCCCTTGGAGCAGAACTGCTCCTCGCCGTCCTTGCAGAACTCGCACTCGCCGCACGAGTCGACCATGCAGCCGACGCCGACGCGGTCGCCGACCTTGTACTTCGTCACGCCGTCACCGACGGCCGAGACGACACCGGCGATCTCGTGCCCGGGGACCATGGGGAAGATCGCGCTGCCCCACTCCTCGCGGACCTGGTGGATGTCGCTGTGGCAGATGCCGGCGAAGGCGACGTCGATGAGGACGTCGTCGTCGCGCAGGTCGCGGTGCTCGACGGTGCGGGCCTCGAAGGCGGCTCCGGCGCTCGGTGCGACCAGTGCAGGGGTGGAAATCAAGAGGGTGTCTCCTTCGTGGTGGGTGGCGACGCTCTCAGGTCCAGCGCCGCCCTCACGAGGTTCATTCCCGCCCGGGGGCCCCGGGCGAACGGTGGGAGACTCCTCACATCCTCGCGAGCAGGGCAGCGGCGACCTCGCGGTAGGCCTGCGCCCCCTTGGAGGTCCGCGCGGTCGCCAGCACCGAGCGACCCACCGCGGGAGCCTCGGCAAAACGCACCGTCTTGGGGATCGGGGGCTCGAGCACGGGCAGCTCGTAGCGCTCGCCGACGTCCGCGAGCACCTCGCGCGCGTGGTTGCTGCGACCGTCGAAGAGGGTCGGCAGGATCCCCCACACCTCGAGGTCGCGGTTGAGGATCCGCTGCACGTCGGCGACCGTGTCGAGCAGCTGCCCGACGCCGCGGTGGCTCAGCATCTCGCACGGCATCGGCACGACGAGCCCGTCGGCGGCCGTCAGCGCGTTGAGGGTGAGCACGCCCAGGCTCGGTGAGCAGTCGAGCAGCACGATGTCGTATGCCGTCTCGAGGCCTTCCAGCGCCGTGCGCAGCACGTACTCGCGGCCGGGGCGGGCCAGCAGCATCGCCTCGGCCGCGGCGAGGTCGATGGTCGAGGGCACGAGGTCGACCCCGTCGTCACAGGCGACGACGACCTCCTCGAGGCCGACCCCGGCGGTCAGCACGTCGTGGACCGAGCGCTCCACCGTGTCGGGGTCGACGCCGAGCGAGAAGGTGAGGCAGGCCTGCGGGTCGAGGTCGACGAGCAGCACGCGGCGGCCCTGCTCGGCGAAGGCCGCGCCGAGGCTGGCGACCGAGGTCGTCTTCGCGACCCCACCCTTCTGGTTCGCCAGCGCGAGGACGGTGGGGCCGGTCGTGCGCCGGCTCGAGGGGGTGCGGCTCGCCATGCCGACAGTCTGTCAGGCGCCCCGACGCGGCACGAACAGGACGTCGGTCGTGCGCCGGAGGTCGCGCACGTCGAGGGGCACGCCGTCGACGTGGCACGTCTCGTAGCCGAGGGCGGCGAGGGCGGCGAAGGCCGCGAGCTCCTGCTCCCACTCGGGGTGTCCGCTCCCCCAGCCGACCTCGCAGAGGATGACCGGACGCGGCGACCACCGTCTCAGGGCGGGCAGCATGCCGGTCAGCACCCGGTGCTCGGCGCCCTCGACGTCGATCTTGACGAGGTCGGGCACGTCAGCGAGCCCGAGGTCGTCGAACCGGGCCACCTCGACCTCGACGGGCGCCATCTGCTTGCCCCGGGCCTTCTGCTCGACCATGGTGTTCCAGCCGAGGTTGCCGTCGCTGGAGACGAAGATCGTCACGCGCGCGTCCGCGTCGCCGAGACCGACCCGGTGCACGGTCACCGCGCACGGCAGCCGGGCCGCCGTCTCGACGCAGAGGTCGGCGAGGTTGGGCACCGGCTCGAAGAGGTGTGCGCGGCCCCTGAAGCCGGTGCGCTCGGTGAGCACCTGCGTGAAGAAGCCGATGTTGGCGCCGACGTCGAGCAGCACCCCGTCGCGCGGGAGGAAGGGCGCCACCGCGTCGGCGAGGCCCTCGTAGACGGCGCGGCGCGCCTCGAAGAAGGCGAGCGCCCCACTGCGGTCGACGGTCTCCGCCGTGACGCGCCCACGCGACCCGTCCGGGGAGGTGGTGGTGGCGGACGACCTGCGTCCGCCTCCCGGTCGCCGCCCGAGCCGGCGCGCGACCCGGCGACGGGTCGCGGTCACGACCCCGCGGAGCCCGCCGCGGGCATAGGCCCCGCGCACCGACGACCAGGTGGGCATGCCTCGACCGTAGCGACCCGCGGGGGCCGGTGGGAGCGAACCGGCAGACGGGGTCAGGGCAGTGCCGTGCCGGCCGCGGCGGACTCGTAGCCGGCCGGCTCGAGTCCGGCCCAGTCGGACTTCTCGGGGCCCATCCGCTGGCCCTCGGGGCAGTGCGCGCGGAAGTCGCACCACCCGCAGATCGCCGAGGGGCGCGGCTCGAAGCGGGGCGACTCGACGCCCACCTGCGCGAACTCGGCGTCGGCGCGGCGCAGGTCGGCGGCGATGGACTCGGCCTCGGCCACCTTGCGCGAGAGGGAGTCGTCGGTGTGCTCGTGGACGGCCACGGTGCCCGAGGGCACGTGGTGCAGCTCGACCCGGTGGCACGCCCGGCGGAACATGCGGGCGGACGCGACGGCGTACAGGGCGAGCGGCAGCGAGGTGCGGGCGTCGTCGTCGGTCGGAACCTGCCGGCCGGTCTTGTAGTCCACGACGACGAGCTCGCCGTCGCGGTCGTCGAGGCGGTCGACCCGCCCGGTGATCGCGATCTGCTCGGTCTTGAGCGAGACGCTCCGCTCGACGCCGACGGGCTGGCGCTCGCGGTCGCTGCGGCGCAGGTAGTCGGTGACCGCGTCGCGCACGCGCAGCCGCCAGGCGGCGGACTGCTCCGGGTCGCGGAACCCGACGTCGATCCACGACGACCGCACGAGCTCGGCGACACCGGCGGGGGTGCGCTGGGCGAGCGGCAGGTCCCAGAAGTCGCGCAGCGCGTTGTGCGTCGCGATGCCGACCGAGGTGTGCGCGCGCTGGGCCCGCGCGGCGGGGCGCGGACGGTCGAGGTACTGCATCCGGTAGCGGCGCGGGCAGTCGAGCCAGGCGAGCAGCCGCGAGGGCGAGCCGGAGTAGAGCGGCGTGGGCATGCCCGCGAAGGTCGCCTGCTGCGAGGGTCCCGTCGTCACGCCGACACCCTACGGCGCCGTGCCGACGGTGCGGTCCGGCCGTGCACACCGCCCGCGCGTCGGCGCAGAACCGGCTGGTCGGGCACGACGACCATCGCGCTGGGAGGGGCCGGCGGAGAGGTCAGGTCGGACCAGCTCACGACCGCACCACCGCGGTGGTCCCGCTCGAGGCCGCCTCGATCGCGGCGAGCGCCTCCGGGGTGGTCGTGTTCTCGCCGAGCCGGTTGCGCTTGCCCGCCCCGTGGTAGTCGCTCGAGCCGGTGACGACGAGGCCGAGGCGGTCGGCGAGCGACACGGCGCGCGCCACCTCGGCCGGCCCGTGGTCGCGATGGTGCGCCTCGAGACCGACGAGCCCGGCGTCGTGCATCGCCTCGACGAGGGCGTCGTCGAGGACGCCGGCGCGGGTGCGGGTGAACGGGTGCGCGATGACGGGCACGCCGCCCGCCGCGCGGATCAGCCCGACCGCCCGCACGGGGTCGGGGGCGTAGTGGCCCACGTAGTAGGGCGAGTCGTCACCGAGCCAGTCGCGGAACGCCTCGTCGCGGTGCGCGATCGTGCCGTTCGCGATGAGGGCGTCGGCGATGTGCGGCCGGCCGGGCGTCGCGCCGGGGGCGACCTGGGCGAGCACCTCGTCGTAGGACACCGGCACGCCGTCGGCCGTCATGAGCTCGACCATCCGCTCGAGGCGGGTGGCCCGGGACTCGCGCGCGCGGGCCAGCTCGGCCGTGAGCCCCTCGTGCTGCGGGTCGGTGAGGTAGCCGAGCAGGTGGACCGAGGTGTGCCGCCACGTGCACGAGATCTCGATCCCCCGCACGAGCGTGACGCCGAGCCGGCGTGCCGCCGCCGTCGCCTCGGGCCAGCCGGCGACGGTGTCGTGGTCGGTGATCGCCAGCACGTCGACGCCGGCCCCCGCCGCGGCGGCCACGAGCTCGGTCGGCGTCTGGGTGCCGTCGCTGACCGACGAGTGGGTGTGCAGGTCGATGACCGGCGCCGCGGGGCTCACCCGCCCAGCCTAGGCGCGCGACCTGCGAGGACGACGGAGGCCTGTCGGCTCCAGGTGCCGACAGAACTCCACCGAGGGCCGGGTCTGCGGGATCAGGCGTCGCGGCCGGGCCAGTTGCGGTCGGGCACCGGCTCCGGGCGGCCGGGCTGCTCGCCGCCGCGCGCCTGCAGGTAGCTCTCCTTGGGCACCATGACCTTGCGCCGGAAGATGCAGACGACCGTGCCGTCCTGCTTGTAGCCGATCGTCTCGACGTGCACGACGCCGCGGTCGTCCTTCGAGGTCGACTCCCACTTGTCGAGCACCGTCGTCTCGCCGTAGATCGTGTCGCCGTGGAAGGTCGGCGCGACGTGCCGCAGCGACTCGACCTCGAGGTTGGCGATGGCCTTGCCCGAGACGTCCGGCACCGACATGCCGAGCAGCAGCGAGTAGACGTAGTTGCCGACGACGACGTTCTGCCCGAACTGCGTCGAGCCGGCGGCGTAGTGCGTGTCGAGGTGCAGCGGGTGGTGGTTCATCGTCAGCAGGCAGAAGAGGTGGTCGTCGTACTCCGTCACCGTCTTGCCGGGCCAGTGCCGGTAGACCGCACCGACCTCGAACTGCTCGTAGCTGCGCCCGAACTGCATTGCCGCTCCTCGTCGCGTCGGTCCCGCCCGCCCCCGCTGGGACGAGCGCTACCAGCCTGCCCGAGCACACGGCATACGCCCATGGCCGGATGCCGTGTGCTTGCTCACGCTCGCAGCGGGTCGTCCGGGCGGGCCGCGTCGGTCGACGCGTCGACGGCCGAGACGACGGTGAGCTCCCCGGTGTCGGAGAGCACCGGCGCGGTGCTGCCCACCGCGTCGCGGTCGGGGTCGGTGGGCAGGGTGGCTCCGGCGGCGGGCCGGGGGCGCACGCCCTGGCTCTTCGCGACGAGCAGCCCGGCGAAGTAGGTGCCGAGCGAGACGCCGGCGGCCAGGCCGAGGCCGAGCCCGAAGGCCTGCAGCAGGACCGGCACACCGAGCGCGAAGCCGTTGCCGTCGGGGTTCGTGACGATCTGCGAGATGCCCTGGTAGGCCATCCGCCCCGGCAGGAGCGGCACGATCGCGGCGGTCGTCACGGCGAGCGCCGAGATGGTGAGCCGGCGGGCGACGAGCCGGGCGAGGAGGCCGATGAGCAGGGCCGCGGTGGCCGAGGCCGTGACGGCGCCGAGCTGCAGCACCCGCTCCCCCAGCGCGAGCACGACCCACCCGAACCCGCCCGCGACGCCGGCCACGACGACCGCGCGGCCGCTGGCGTACGACATGACGGCGAACGACACGGCGATGATGACGGCGCAGACGACCTGCACCACGACGTCGTCGGTCAGCTGCGTCTGCGACTCGATGGCGATCGGGTAGTCGAGCCGCTTGCCGAGCGAGAGCACGACGGAGATGCCGACGGCGATGCCGAGCGAGAGCACGACGACCTCGAAGGCCCGGGCTCCCGCCGTCACGTAGTAGCCCTCGAGGGCGTCCTCCGCCGCGCCGACGACCGAGAGCCCGGCGAGGAGCAGCACGATGCCCGAGGCGACGACGAGCGAGGGCGAGACGTCCCCGACCGCGGTGAGCCCGGCCGACTGCGCGACGACGACGAGGGTGGCGACGCCGGTCGGGATCGCCGCGCCGACGCACTGGGCGAAGAAGGCAGCCACACCGGCGCCGGTCAGCCAGCCGAGCACCCGCCCGACGACGGTGGCCGTGAGGAAGCTGAGCAGGATGATGAACGGGCCGGCGCCGACGAGGCCTGCCGCCCCGGCCGCGAGCGTGCCGCCGGCGACGGTGACGAGCCAGCGGCGGTAGGGGTGCGGGGCGGTGATGAGGCCGTCGAAGCGCACCCGGGCCTCGTCGACGGGCACGGGGTCCTGCGAGAGGTCGACGATGAGGCCGCGCAGCCGCTCGAGGCGCGTGTAGTCCTGCACGCGGAAGCGGACGATGCGCATGACGGTGATCGGGTCGGCGTGCGGCCCGCGGTGGTAGGACACGGTGACCGAGGTGTACGTCACGTCGACGTGCACGCCGCTCAGGCCGTAGGCCTTGGTCAGCGTCAGCACCGTCGCCGTGACGTCGGCAGCCGCCGCGCCCGTGGCGATCATCGCGACGCCGGCGCGCATCGCGAGGTCGATGACGGCCTGCGCCGTGTAGGCGTCGACGCCGTCGGGCGTCGTCCAGATCGGGATCTCGTCGGTCGGCGGCCCGCTCGGGCGCATCGCGCGACGGGTGCTGGCGCGCAGCGAGGGCAGGCTCGCGCGCGCGGTGGTCGGCCGGTGAGGGGGTTCGGTGCGGGCCACTCCCCGACCGTATGCCACCCGCCCCGCGCCGCGCCCACCGTGGGGTCCGCCGCCGCCCGCGACCCGGGAAACGGGGTTCGGTGGCCCGGGGGCTTCGTGGCACCATGCAGGGGTGATGAGTGAAGAACAGAAGAGCTCTCCGAGCCGCAAGCGCCCGACGACCGACGAGTTCCGGGCCTTCGTCGCGAGCGGCTGGGCGCCCCGAGGCACCGGGGTGACCCCCCGGGCCGAGGTCGCCGACCACGCAGCCCGCCGTCGCGACGCCGTGAGCGCCGCCTTCCCCGGCGAGCGCCTCGTCGTGCCCGCCGGCGGCCTCAAGGTGCGCAGCAACGACTGCGACTACGTCTTCCGGCCGCACAGCGCCTTCGCCCACCTGACGGGCCTCGGCAGCGACCGCGAGCCGGACGCCGTGCTCGTGCTCGAGCCGCGCCACGCCGACGACGGCACCCCCACCGAGGGCCACGAGTCGATCCTCTACTTCCGCCCGCTCGCCGACCGCGACACCGAGGAGTTCTTCGGCGACTCGCGCTACGGCGAGTTCTGGGTCGGGGCGCGCCCGACGCTCGACGACATCGAGTCGGAGCTCGGCCTCACGGCCCGCCACATCGACGGGCTCGCCGATGCCGTGGCCAAGGACGCCGGCGAGGTGACGGTCCGCGTCGTGCGCGACGCCGACGCCGAGGTGGCCGAGCGCGTCGACCGCGCCCGCGCCGCGGCCGCCGGCACGCAGGAGGCGAGCGAGACCGAGACCCGCGTCGACCGCCAGCGCGAGGCCGACGAGCAGTTCGCCGCCTTCCTCTCGACGCTCCGCTTCGTCAAGGACGAGTGGGAGGTCGAGCAGATGCGTGACGCGGTCGCCGGCACGCACCGGGGCTTCGACGCCGTCATCGCCGACCTGCCCGAGGCCATCCACCGCGGCCGCGGCGAGCGCTGGGTCGAGGGCGTCTTCGGCCTGCACGCCCGCCACCACGGCAACGGGGTCGGCTACGACTCGATCTGCGCGAGCGGCGACCACGCGAACACGTTGCACTGGATCAAGAACACCGGCGACATCGCGGAGGGTGACCTGCTCCTGCTCGACGCGGGCGTCGAGGTCGACTCGCTCTTCACGGCCGACATCACCCGCACCCTGCCGGTGAGCGGCACCTTCACCGACGCCCAGCGCCGCATCTACGACGCCGTCTACGCCGCCCAGGAGGCGGGCATCGCGGCGTGCAAGCCGGGCAACAGGTTCAGCGACGTGCACGCGGCCGCGATCCGCGTCATCGCCGAGCACCTGCACGCCTGGGGCCTGCTGCCCGAGGGCGTCGACGTCGAGGCCACCCTCGACGCCGACCACGGGCAGTACCACCGACGCTGGATGGTGCACGGCACGAGCCACCACCTCGGCATCGACGTGCACGACTGCGCCCTCGCCACGCGCGAGGAGTACTCCGACGCCGAGCTGCGCCCGGGCATGATCCTCACCGTCGAGCCGGGCCTCTACTTCAAGGCGGACGACGAGCTGGTCCCCGCCGAGCTGCGGGGCAACGGCGTGCGCATCGAGGACGACATCCTCATCACCGAGGACGGCTGCGAGAACCTCTCGGCCGCGATGCCGCGCAGCAGCGCCGAGATCGAGCAGTGGATCGCCGGCATCTGGGGCACGAAGGCCTGACCGCCCGCCCCTGCCTCGCGACCTCCCGAGTGCCCACGTCCCCGACCCGGGGCGTGGGCACTCGGCCGTGGTGGCCCGTGCACCGACCGCCCCTACGTCGGGGACGACACCGAGCCGTCGGGGTCCGGGCCGGGGATCGGTGGGCTCCACCGCTCGACGAGGGCGACGAGGCCGCCGGCGTCGTCGGACTCGAGGTTCTGGCCCAGCACCGACGGGCGGCAGGTGGGGTCGACGCCGACGCGCACGGGCGGGCCCGCGGGCCAGGCCAGCACGAGGGTGAAGCGCTGGTCCGAGAGCCCGCCCGAGCCCTGGCACATACTGCTCGTCGGACGCGTGGGCAGGGCCCGCAGGGCGGCCACGACCGCCGCGCCGCTCGCCCCGTCGAGGGGGACGGCCCGCGCCGTGCCGTCGACGCCGTCGCGACAGACCGTGACCCTCGGGTCGCCCGCGGGCACGAGGTCGACGTCGTCACCGAGCCGGCCCCACGACCGCTCGGTGCACACGCCGCCCCCGGCCGGCCGCGGGAGCGGGCGACCGCCCGTCACCGCCGCGAGGTCGGTGCCCACGGGCGCGCCGGACACGAAGTCGCCGTTCGTCGCGCGTGAGCACGCGTTGGGGTCGGCCTTCGCCGCCACCCAGACGACCGCGTCGCCGAGGTCCGCTCCGACGAGGTATGCCGTCTCGTCGCCACCCATCGACGTGCAGGGCCGCTCGCGACCGTTCCACCGCGGCGCCCACGTCAGCAGGGCGACGACGTCGGCGCGCTTCGCCCCGGTGAGCACCGCGCGGGTGCTCCGCGGGAACGGCGCCGCGAGGGGCGTCGTGGCGCTGATGTCGAGGACCGGGTAGCTGCAGACGACGAGGCTGCGCGGCTGGCGGTCGGGCAGCAGCCGGTCGCCCCCGCGGACGCCCTGGGGCCGCACCGGCACGGTCATCCCCTCGGCCGAGGCCAGCGAGCCGGGGCAGGCCAGGGCGCCGTCGGCGGCCCGTGGTTGCGCGGTGACGTCGCGAACCGGCGCGGACGAGGTGGCCTGCGAGGGCGCACCGGAGGAGGACCGGCCCGGCGACGGCGCGGGTGTCGTGCCGCAGGCGGCGAGGACGAGGAGGGCGGCCGCAGCCACGGCGGCACCGGCGACGGGCCGGGCACTGCGGCGGACGGCATGCGCCCCGGGGCGGGTGGTCGGCATCGGTGCGCTCCTTCGTCGGGGACCGTCACCGAGACAGACACCCACCCCCGCCGGATCGTTGCGCGGGTGGTGCGCCTCAGCCGGCGGGCGGCCCCCCGGCGTCGCCTTCACCCGGGTGGGTGGCGGCGGTCGTCGGCGGCGCGAAGCCGGTGATGCCGGCGTCGGCGAGGATCGTGCGGCCCTGCTGCGCGAACTTGTGCTCGACGAAGACCTCGTAGCGCGTCGCCACGACCTGGCTCACGGACGAGAAGTCGCGCGCGCCCCGCGTGAAGGCGTAGCCGATGAGCGACCAGACGAGGCCGAAGACGGCGCCGTAGAGGGCGGTCGAGAGGAGCAGCGTGAGCGGGCTGGACGGCTGGGAGAACAGCGAGAGGATGAGGCCGACGAACAGCCCCAGCCAGATGCCCGACAGCAGACCGCCGAGCGCGACGCGTCCCCACGTGAGGCGAGCCGTCACCCGCTCGAGCTGCTTGAGGTCGGTGCCGACGATGAGGCAGTTCTCGACCGGGAACTGGTTGTCGGAGAGGGCGTCGACGGCCTTCTGCGCGTCGCCGTACTTCTCGAACACCCCGAGCGACATGGGGTACTCGAGGGACAGCGTGGCGAATCCCTGACGTCCCCCCGGACCCTTCGGTTGCAGGCTCATGAACCCATCCTCCCACCTGACCGACGCCGACCGGGGGAGCTCACGACCTGAGCCGGTAGTCCTCGACGAGGCGGCGCCCGATGATCATGCGCTGGATGTCGGCCGTGCCCTCGCCGATGAGCAGCATCGGGGCCTCGCGGTAGAGCCGCTCGATCTCGTACTCCTTGGAGTACCCGTAGCCGCCGTGGATGCGGAAGCTGTCCTCGACGACCTGCGAGCAGTACTCGGACGCAAGGTACTTCGCCATGCCGGCCTCGAGGTCGTTGCGCTCGCCCGAGTCCTTCTTCCGGGCGGCCTTGACCATCATCTCGTGCGCGGCCTCGACCTTGACGGCCATGTCGGCGAGCCGGAAGAGCACGGCCTGGTGGTCGACGATCTTCTTGCCGAAGGTCTCCCGCTGCTGCGCGTAGGAGATGCCGAGCTCGAACGCCCTTCTGGCCACGCCGCATCCACGGGCGGCCACGTTGACGCGGCCCACCTCGACACCGTCCATCATCTGGTAGAAGCCCTTGCCGGACTCTCCGCCGAGGATCTGGGCGTCGCTCGTGCGGTGGCCGTCGAGCACGAGCTCGGTCGTGTCGACGCCCTTGTAGCCCATCTTCTCGATCTTGCCGGGCACGGTGACGCCCTGCGCGGTCTCGCCGAAGCCGCTCTCCTTCTCGACGAGGAAGGTCGTCATGTTGCGGTAGACCGAGTCGGCCCCGGTGTCGGTCTTGACGAGGACGGCGACGAGGTTGGCGGAGCCGCCGTTCGTCAGCCACATCTTCTGGCCGGTGATCGACCACTGCCCGTCGTCGCCCTTGACGGCCTTGGTCTTGATCGCCGCCACGTCGGAGCCGCAGCCGGGCTCGCTCATCGAGAAGGCGCCGCGGACCTCCCCCGTGGCCATCCTCGGCAGGTAGCGCTGCTTCTGCTCCTCGGTGCCGTGCTGGAGCACGAGGTAGGCGACGATGAAGTGGGTGTTGATGATGCCGCTGACGCTCATCCAGCCGCGGGCGATCTCCTCGACGCAGAGGGCGTAGGTCAGGAGCGACTCGCCGAGGCCGCCGTACTCCTCGGGGATCATGAGGCCGAAGATCCCCATCTCCTTCATGCCGTCGACGATGGCCTGGGGGTACTCGTCCCGGTGCTCGAGCTCGGTCGCGACGGGGATGATCTGCTCGTCGACGAACTCGCGCACGAGCTTGACGAGCTCGGTCTGCTCCTCGGTGAGGCCGTCGGTCTGCTGGAGTCGGGACATGCTCGGATCGCCACCTTGCGTCGGTCTACGGGTCAGCTGCGACCGAGTATGCCGCCGGGGCCCGCCCACGCAGAGGGCCCCGACGTGTGAGGGTGGACACCTGTGGTGTCGGTCACCGGCACGGCGGGTCGGCGGCAGCGCTCACCAGAGCTGGCCGAAGCCGACCTTCTTGCTCTTGACGGGCCCCTCGAGCGTCGAGCGCTGGCTGAAGTCGCCCTCCTTGAGACCGGCCGTCACGGTCTTGAGCAGGTCGGTCCGGCTGGCGGCCGGGTCGGCCCGCAGCGCCTTGAGGAAGAGATAGGTGAACGCGCCGTTCGAGCGGCCGTCGAAGGTCGCGTCGGAGGCGGTCTGGTCGGGGCGGCAGGCGGCGAAGAGCACCGGCTTGCTCGCGGCGGTGCGGCTCCTCGTCAGCTCGACGAGCGCCTTGCGGTCGACGGTGCGCACGGGCGCCACGGCGCGCAGCGACCGCGCCTGCTCGAGCCCGGCCCGCGTCGGCGGCGGCAGGAAGCGCGGGCGGCGCCCGAGCAGCTGGGCCTGCATGATCTCGTCGAGGTCCTTCAGGCCCGTGCCGCTGTGGCACGTGTCGAGGAGCACCTCGAGGAGCACGCCGGTGGGCACCGTCGCGAAGAGGTCGCGCAGCTCGTCGTCGACGATGACGGTGTCGCGGTCCCACTGGTCGCCCTGCTGTCGGATGTCGTAGCAGGCGAACGCCTCGTCGAGGTCGTCGGGCTCGCGGTCGCCGCCGGGCTCGTTGGGCACCTGTGTGCCGTGGCTGCTGAAGGTGAAGACGAGGTGGTCGCCCGCCTTCGCCGACGACACGAGGCCCTCGAGGGCCGTCATGACGGCTCGTTTCGTGGCCCCCGCGTCGGTCAGGACCGTCGTGTCCCGAGCAGTGAACCCGAGCTGGCGCAGTGCCGCTGCCACGTCGTTCGCGTCGTTGACGCAGCCGTTGAGCCAGCTCGTCGGCGGGAGCGACTCGAACTCGTTGATCCCCACGCACAGCGCCTTGCGTGCCATGGCGGTTCCTCCTTCTTCTTCTTCTTCTTCTCTCCGGACTTCTCTGTGCCCATCGGTCGGGCGGGTTCGCTTGTCGCGTAGGCCGGTTCAGGCCCTCTCGAGCACGGCGTCGGGTCGGGCGTAGACGACGTAGGCCAGCCAGGTGGGATCGTCGGCGTCGCGGGCGGCCGCCCGTGCGGCCGCGCTCGCGCGCGACATCGGCGCACCCTTGAGCAGCTCGTCGTAGAGCGTCTCGACGAACACCCGGGCCGGCTCCTCCGCGACCGACCAGAGGCACGAGACGAAGGCCGACGCCCCGGCGTCGAGGAAGGCCTTGGCGAATCCCCCTGCCGTCGTGAACAGCTCGCCCGAACGGCCGGTCTGGCAGGCGTTGAGCACGACGAGCGGGCCACCACGGGCAGGGTCGGCCCAGTCGAGGTTCTGCGACACGTCGGTCGAGCTGAGGTACTGCTCGCGCACCGTCGACCCGCGACGCATCCCCTGGAGCAGCACCTTGGCGTCGGCGATGTCGTCGGAGCGCGCCGCGCCGTGGCCCGAGAAGTGCAGCAGGTCGAAACCCCCGCCGCGCAGCAGCCGCTCGACGCCCGCGGGCGTCGCCGTCACCGGCTTCGCGCCGAAGTGGTCCTTGAGCCAGCCCGCCTCGGCGACCCCGACGTCGTTGCGGAACATCGGGTTGGCGTAGACGGGGCAGATCGAGCGGGCCCGGCCCCGCCGCACGCGCACCCGGCGGGGCGGGAAGCTGCCGAGCTGCCAGCGCACGAGGCCACCCTGCGCGAGGAAGTGCGGCTCGGCGCCCCGCTTGCCCCGGGCCGGCTTGAGGTGGACGAGCTCCCAGGGCACGAACGGCTCGTCGGTGTAGAGGATGAGGTCGTGCACGAGCTCGCGGTGCGTCCAGAGGTAGTCCTGCATGTCCTCGGGGAAGAACTGGTCGAAGAGCAGCGTGCCGGTGTTCTGCAGCTGCGACATGCGTTCTCGCGCCGACAGGTCCGGGTCGGTGATGACCTTCTCCACCTCGGCGAGCCGGTCGCGCACGAAGTCGTCGCGGCCGATGACCGGTGCCGACTCGAAGACCTGCTCCGGCTCGCCGGGGACGAGTCGCACGGCGTAGCTGTAGACGCGCTCCCCCGTGACGCGCCGGGACTCGACGATGTCGATGCACGGCAGGTCGTCGAGCTCGGGGGCGTCGATGCCGGTGTGCACGGCGGCGCGTGCCGGCGCCGGCGCCAGGAGGCCGGCGGCCCCGGCCGTCGACTCGAGGGTCACGGTGCCGACGGGCACGCGCCCCTGCCGGAGCACGACGGAGACGACGACCGGCCCCGGCGCGAGGGCGCGCGCCCGGAAGGTCAGCTCGCTCGCCCAGTCGCCGCTCGGCAGCCCGAAGAGCTTGGCGGCGGGCTCGAGCACCTCGACGTTCGCCTTGGCGTAGACCTGCACGGTGAGGGGCCGCTCGGCGTCGATGCGGACCGTGCGCGCCGCGTGCACCGTCCCCTCGGTCGCCTCGAGAGCCGCGCGCGAGAGCCTGACCCGCACCGTGAGCTCGGCGCCCGGGGTGACGTTCGACGGCATCTCCGCCGCCAGCTCGGCCTGCGTGTCGCCGGTCGCGACCCCGTCGGCCGGCGGACGGGCGGATGCGCCCTTGACGGCCTTGGTGCCCGTGGCCTTCTTCGCTGTGGCCTTCTTCGCCGCCTTCTTGGCGGCCTTCTTCGCGGTCGCCTTCTTCGTTGCCTGTGCCGGAGCCGTGGGGGCCGGCGGTCGGGCCGAAGTCGACGGCGGACGGGCCGTCGCCGGCGGCAGGTCACGGTCGATGCTCTCGAGGCCCCGGTCGCCCGGCACGCCGGGGTCGGCGACGGGTTCGCCGGCGGTCATCCAGGCCGGCAGCCCGGTGGCGTCGTCACCCGCCCCGAGACCGAGCGGCAGCCACTGGCTGATGCGGGCGATGACGGGCAGCTGCGAGAAGTAGTTGACGTGGTGCACGACGTCGTTGGTCCCCAGCGCGAGCGTGTCGCGCACGTAGCCGCCGCCGGGCAGCCCGATGGCCGACATCGAGTCGGTGTCGACGACGAGGTCGTTGCTGCCCCGGAAGAGGTGGTCGACGAAACCCTCCGCCAGCTTGACCGCGAGCTCGCGCGGGAACTCCGGCGGGTTGTGGTGGTCGTCGAAGAGCGAGACGTGGAAGTCGGACGAGACGACGAACCAGCTCGTGCCGGGACCCGGCTGCCCCGGCTGGTCCTCGTTGAGCGTCGTCACGAACGGCCCGTCCGGCATCATCGCGGCGAGCCCCGGCACCCCGCCCGCCCCACCTTGCTCGCCGGCGGCGTACGAGACGAGGTACTTGACGAGGGCGCCGATCCCCCGCACGACGCCGCCGACGACGGCTGCGAAGGGGACGCCACCCGGCACGAGCGAGAGCCCGGTCGAGGCCGCGAGCACGAGGTTCGTGTAGAGGTCGACGAGGTCGTGCCAGCGCTCGGGGTCGGCGAGGTGGGTGCCACCGTTCGTGGCGGCGACGAAGACGATGTTCTCGACGCCGATCGACGTGCCCGCCCCGGGGAGGACGCTCTCGACGAACGAGCGGGTGACCAGGCCGCCGCGGCTGTGGGTGACGACGTCCACGACGAGCTCGCCGGGGTGCGTGCGCAGCAGCGCGAGCAGGTCGCGGGCGTTCTGCTCGGGGTCGACGCTCAGGGTGCGGTGGTCGAAGCCGAGCACGGCGTCGTAGGCCCCCCGGAGCGCGTCGACGAAGCCCTCGGCTCCCGGGGCCACGGCAAGGGCACCGAACGCGCTCACGGTCGTCGAGAACGTGCCGTGCACGAGGAGGAGGATGCGCGCCGGCCTGTCGGTGGGCAGGCGGACCGCACCGAGGTCGGCGACCGGCCGCCAGGACTCGAGGGTGGCTCCACCGACGTGCACGAGCCCGGGATGCACTCCCGCCTCCAGCCGCTCGATGACCTTGCCGACGAGCGCGGGCGCCCCGAAGCGCAGGACGATCGCCTGCAGCGCCCCGTGGGCGAGGTCGCCGAGCAGCCCGCGGTCGCGGCGCGGACGGGTCGGACGCTCCGGCTGCACGGTGAGCGCGAACGAGACGGTGCGGGGCCCGAGGTCGATGTCGCGCGACCGCCGCGACGCCTCGACCGGCAGGTGCCAGGAGTAGACGCCGTCGCGCTCGAGGAGCACCACGGCGTCGTCGCCCGCCGGCACGTCGACGTCGAGCCGCACGGTGCCCGCGCGGTTCGGCGCGGGCGGGCCCTCGAGGTCGCGGCCGCGCCGGGGCGTGACGTCGATGCGGTCGACGACGACGAAGTCCTGCTCGCCGAGGGCCGCGACGAGAGCGGCCCGCTCGGCCGACCGGCGGTCGCCGCCGGGGAGGTCACGGTCGGACCGGTCCGTCGCCGGGGCGACGTCGTAGCCGCGGGGCGTGCGGATCCGCACCGCTCCCCCGCCGAAGGTCGTCGACGGCATACCCACTCACCTCCGGGACGGACGGGCGACGTGAACCTCTCGTCACGGTAGAGCCGCGGGAGGTGGCGCTGATACCGATTGCCGCAATCAGGCGTGCGCCGGGCGCCGCCGAAGGTGGGTAGCACTACCCATTCCGCGAGCCCCCGGGCGGCCCTACTGTCGGCGGCGGGGGTCCACAGGGGAGTCCCGTCGAGAAGGGATGAGACATGGGTTCGACCATGCACGTACGCGTCGGGGCACCCCGCTCCGCGCGGCTCGTCAGCGCTCTGCTCGCCGCGCTGGCGCTCGTCGGCGTCACCGTCATGACGCACCAGACACCGGCGCACGCCGTCAGCTCGCTCACCACGAAGCAGCTGCAGGAGGACCTCTGGGGGATGCTCTACTACTCCGGGTCGATCGACGGCAGCTACGGCCCCGCAACGACCGCGGCGGTCAAGGCGTTCCAGAAGGACAACTGCCTCGCCCAGGACGGGTCGGCGGGCCCGCTGACCCAGCCGAAGGTCATCGCCAAGGTCAAGGCGGTGCAGGCCAAGGCCGGCGCGTCGGCCGACGGCGTCTACGGCCCGCTCACCACGAGCAAGGTCAAGGCCTACCAGAAGGCCCACGGCATCCCGACGGGCGGCCAGGCCGGCCCGCAGACGATGAAGGCCATGGGCATCACCCGGGTGCTCAGCTGCTCACCGAAGCCCCCGACCGGCGGCTCGACGGTCGGCGGCACGATCTCGCGCACCGAGGTCCTCGCCCGGGCGAAGTACTGGACCGACCGTCGCGTGCCGTACAGCATGTCCCGCTACACCGGGGACCCGCAGGGTCGCCAGTACCGCACGGACTGCTCGGGATTCGTCTCGATGGCCTGGCACCTGAGCTCGTCGCTGTCGACGGTGACGCTGCCGAACGTCTCGCACCGGATCGGCAAGAGCGACCTGCGCCCCGGTGACATCCTGCTCAAGGGCGGCCCGGGATCGGCCGGTGCGTCCGGCCACGTCGTGATCTTCCGCGGCTGGGCCAACTCGGCACACACCTCCTACTACGCGAGCGAGGAGTCGGGCTCGCACGGCGCGATCGCGCGCACGATCCCCTACCCGTACTTCTCGGGCTACGGCACGTTCGTGCCCTACCGCTACGACAAGATCACCGGCTGAGGCGGACGGCTCCACCGAAAAACCCGTTGCACCCCCGTGTGCCGCTGCGCCAGTCTCTACGCGAGCGCAGCGGCACACGGCCGCACGCCAGGACCCAAGGAGGGCGACATGTCCATGACGGCCCCGGGCACGCCTGCCCACATCTCTTCTTCCTTGGAGTTCTCTTGTCATCCAACGCTTTTCACGACGACGACCACGAGGTCGTCAGCCGCCGGCTGAGCAGCCGGCGGCACCCCGGCCTCGAGGCCGAGCAGTATGCCGTCGACAGCGACCCCGACGGCCCGCCCGAGGGCGAGCGCTGGTCGAGCTGGGACGGCGCCACGCACGGGCCCAAGCCACGGCCCGACTGGGTCATCACCGACCTCGGGGCCGTCGAGTCCGACCTCGGGGTGCTCAAGACCGGCAAGGAGGCGGACGTCCACCTCGTTCGGAGGTGGGTGCCCGGCTCCCCCGGTCGCGACGTGCTCATGGCGGGCAAGCGCTACCGCTCGAGCCGGCACCGCATGTTCCACCGCGACTCGGGCTACCTCGAGGGGCGGCGCGTGCGGAAGTCGCGCGAGACGCGGGCCATCCGGACCCGCACCGCCTTCGGCAAGGAGCTCATCAGCGGGCTCTGGGCCTTCGCGGAGTTCGAGACGCTCGTGCGGCTGTGGGACGAGGGGTTGCCGGTGCCCTACCCGGTGCAGATGTCCGACGACGAGATGCTGATGGAGTTCATCGGCAGCCAGGACGGACAGGCCGCGCCGCGCCTCGCCCAGACGAGGCCGGACGCCGACCTCCTGCCGGTGCTCTTCGAGCAGCTCCGGTCGGCGATGCTGCGCCTCGCCGAGCTCGGCTGGGCGCACGGCGACCTCTCGCCCTACAACGTGCTCCTCGAGGGCGAGGGAGACGCCGCGCGACTGGTGCTCATCGACTGGCCGCAGGTCGTCGACGTCATCGGCAACCCGCACGGGCCCGAGTTCCTCGAGCGCGACACCCGCAACATGTGTGACTGGTTCACCCGGCGTGGGTACGCGGTGGACGAAGGGCTGTTCTTCGGTGACCTCATGGCGGCGGCGACGTCGCGGTGGTGACCGGGGAGGGCCCGGCGACGCACGTGGTGGAGGCCGCTCGTTCGTGGAGCGGCCTCCGTCCGTGCGTCGGCGCCGCCTCAGGCCCTCAGCCGAGGAAGTCTGCGGCGTGGCCGAACTTGCCCGAGTGCACGAACGCCTCCAGCGGCAGGCGGGAGCGCGGCAGCCGGGCCCGGGCCCGCAGCCACTCGGGCATCTCGGCGTCACCGTCGGGCCCGGCGGGCAGGCCGAGGGCGATGCCCGTCGTGACGGCCCAGTGCGGTGGCACGGCGAAGCGCTCGGCCGCGGCCCGGTGGTCGAAGCCGCCGAACTGGCGCACCTGCAGGCCCATCGACCGGGCCTGCACGGTGATGTGTGCGACCGCCTGCCCGAGGTCGAACATCGCGTAGTCGCTGTAGGCGATCTCGTGGTCCTCGTCGGTGGCGACCTGGTGCAGCGTGAAGATGACGGCCGATGCCGACGGCGCCCACACCCGGTTGGCCGACGACAGCGTCTCGACCATGGCGGCGTGCGTGTCGTCGCCGCGCAGGCCCACGAGGAAGCCCCACGGCTGCGAGTTGCCGGCCGACGGCGACCAGCGGGCGGCCTCGAGGATGGCGCGCAGCGCCTCCGGGCCGAGCACGTGGCTGCGGTCGTAGACGAGGACGCTCTCGCGGTCGCGCAGCAGCGGCGTCAGCACGTCCGGCTGCGCCGGCTCCACCGGTCGTCCACCCGCCGTCATCTCGCTCCTCACGTCGTCCTGACCCCCGGCACCGTCCACGTACCCGTCAACGGCGCCCGGCCCGTGCGTCTTCCCGGAGGTGTTCCCGGCGTCAGTAGGCCCGGCCGACGACCGCGAGCACGCCGTCGGCGTCCTCCTTCCGGGGCACCGACCCGTCCGGCATGGTCAGGCAGCGCACGGTGACGGCCGACCGGGCGAGCTCTTCCTCCCCCTCTGGCCCCAGGGTCGCCCACGGGATGGTGGCCCAGCCGGTGCGGGCGGCCTCGGCAGCCGCCCCCACGGTCGTGACGGCCACGGTGCTGGCCTCGCGGTGCGCCAGGGCTTCGGCGTAGAGGGTGTCGTGGTCCTCCTCGAGCGCGGCGGCGACGACGCCGACGACACCCCCGAGGGGCACGGACTCCTTGCCGCCGGCGATCCGACGGGCGACCGTGACCGAGCCCTCCGCGAGGTCGCGCGGACCCACCTCGACGCGCACCGGGATGCCCTTGAGCTCGGCGTCGACGGCGCGGCGGCCGAAGGCCGTGTCGACCCGGGCGTCGAGCTCGGCGCGCACCCCGCGCGCCACGAGGTCGGCGACGAGCCGGTGGGCTGCCTCGGGCACGCCCTCGCCGTCCTTGACGACCATGACGAGCGCCTGCACCGGCGCGAGCCGCGGCGGCAGCCGCAGGCCGTGGTCGTCGCCGTGACCCATGATGAGCCCGCCGAGCATGCGCGTCGAGGTCCCCCACGACGTCGTCCAGCACAGTTCCTGGCGACCCTGCTCGGAGAGGTAGGTGATGTCGAAGGCCTTGGCGAAGTTCTGGCCGAGCTCGTGGCTCGTGCCCATCTGCAGGGCCTTCCCGTCACGCATCATCCCTTCCAGCGCAAGGGTGTTCGTCGCTCCGGCGAAACGCTCGCGGGCGGTCTTGCGGCCGAGCACGACCGGCAGGGCGAGCATCTCTCTCATGAACGCGGCATACACGTCCTCGTGGATCCGGGCGGCGTACGCGCGCGCGTCGTCCTCGGTCGCGTGCGCGGTGTGCCCCTCCTGCCAGAGGAACTCGCTGGTGCGCAGGAAGATCCGCGGCCGCAGCTCCCACCGCACGACGTTGGCCCACTGGTTGAGCAGCAGCGGCAGGTCACGATAGCTCTGCGTCCACTTCGCGAGGTACTCGCCGATGACGGTCTCCGAGGTGGGGCGCACCACGACCGGCTCCTCGAGCTGCTTGCCACCCGCGTGCGTGACGACCGCGAGCTCGGGGCTGAATCCCTCGACGTGCTCGGCCTCCCGGGTGAGGTAGGACTCGGGGATGAAGAGCGGGAAGTACGCGTTGCGGGCACCCGCCTCCTTGATCCGGCGGTCCATGTCGGCCTGCATGCGCTCCCAGATCGCGTAGCCGTACGGTCGGATGACCATGGTGCCGCGCACCGGCCCGTTGTCGGCCAGCTCGGCCTTGGCGACGACGTCCTGGTACCAGCGGGGGAAGTCCTCCGACTGGGGGGTGAGCACGGCCTTGGGCATGACCCGATCCTAGGCGGCGGCCCGTCCCGCGGCCCGTCCCTCTTCCCGCCCGTGTGCCGTGCCCCGCGTCACGACGTCAGCCGCGCTCCATCGTCGCGACGAGGAAGGCCTGCCAGGCCTCCCGGGAGTCGGCGAGCTCGCCGGGGCCGCCGACGCGTTCGAGGATGCGCGTCGTCGCGGCGCGCGTCGCGTCGTCGAACTCGCCGGTCGTCTCGATGCCGGTGACACCCCAGACGTGGCGGCACATCGCCTGGACCGCCTGGACCTGGGCGTTCGAACGCCGGATGAGGCGCGGTCGCTCCGGGCCGAACCGGCCGAGGTCGACGTGGATGTGGTTGGCGTGGGCGGCGTCGAACAGGTAGGTCAGCACGTCGGCGAACTCGTGGTGGAGCCCGGCCGCGGTGCGCCAGTAGAGCGACAGCCGTCGGCGCAGCTCCGGCGCCGGGGCGTCGCGCCACTGGTCGTGGCGCAGCGACGTGAGGTCGCGACCGCCGGCGCGGAGCCGGGCGACGTCGACGGCCTCGCCCGAGCTGTGCCACGACGTCGCCGACCCGCGCACCCACGCGCCGTAGGTCCGCAGCTCGTCGGGCGCCTGGCCCACGTGCTTCCGGTGCAGCTCGAGCCACCGGTCGACACGGGCGCCGAAGGGCTCGGTGACGTAGGCCGTCGCACCACGGCCCGTCACCTCGTAGACGTGCCGGGCCGGCCCGAAGCGCCGACGCGCCTCCAGCTCGCGGAAGTCCACCGGCTCGGGGTCGATGCGCAGCTCGCGAGGGGTCGGCTCCGCGAACCCGGGCAGCTGCGGCAGGGACGGGAGCCCGGGGCCTCGCGACACGGCATACGCCCCTCCGGCTGCGACGGCGCCCACCGCGCCGGCGGCGCCGAGGCGCAGCAGCGCGCGTCGGCTCACGCCCGCTCGCGGGGGGCTCGGCTGGGGCTCCATGCCGGGTCCAACGATCGGGGGCGCCGTGGCTATCCCGCACGGCGCACGGAACACCCCCGCACCTGCACGCAGCGTGCCGGTGACACCGACGCGGACGTCAGGAGAGCGCAGCGATGGCTTCTGCCGTGGCCAGCACCTTGCGGGCCGTGTCGACGTGGAGGTTCTCGATGAGCCGACCGTGCAGCGTCGCGACCCCACGACCCTGCGCCTGCGCCTCCTCGAAGGCCACGATGACGGCCCGCGCGTCGTCGACCTGGCCCGGGTCGGGGGCGAAGACCTGGTTGGCCGGGCCGACCTGAGCCGGGTGGATGAGCGTCTTGCCGTCGAAACCGAGCTCACGTGCCTGCCGGGCCTCGGCGAGGAAGCCCTCGGCGTCCGACACGTCGTTGAACACGCCGTCGAGCACCGCCACCCCCGCAGCCCGCGCGCCGAGCAGCGCCAGCTGCAGGCTCGTCGCGATGGCCGCGCGGCCGGGCGCGAAGGTCGCACCGAGCTCCTTGTAGAGGTCGTTCGTGCCGAGCACGAGGCAGGCCAGGCGGCTCGACGCACGGGCGATCTCCTCGGCGTGCAGCACGGCCACCGGCGTCTCGACCATGGCCCACAGCCGCGTGCGCGCGGGGGCGCCGGCCGCCTCCATCGCGGCGACGAGCACCCGCACCTCGTCGGCCGAGCCCACCTTCGGCACGACGATCGCGTCGGGGCCCGCCGCTGCCGCCGCGGCGAGGTCCGCGTCGTGCCACTGCGACCCGAGACCGTTGACCCGGATCGTCAGCTCGCGCCGACCGTAGTCCCCCGATCGCGCTGCCGCGAAAGCGTTCTCGCGGGCCTGCTCCTTGGCATCGGGCGCCACTGCGTCCTCGAGGTCGAGGATCAGCGCGTCGACGGGCAGCGTCTTCGCCTTCTCGAGCGCGCGCTCGTTCGAGCTCGGCATGTAGAGCACCGAACGGCGCGGGCGGTAGGTGTCGGGCTCGACGGTCACGGGCTCAGCCCTCCTCGGGGACGGTCGTTGCGGCATACAGCTCGGCGAGCGCGGGGTCGGTCTGCGAGAGGCGCTCGGCGAGCTCGACGATGACGAGGCACTGCTTGAGGCTGGCGTCGTCCTCCATCCGGCCGTCGAGCATGACCGCGCCCGTGCCGTCGCCCATCGCGGCGACGACGCGACGCGCGTGCGCGACGTCCTGCGCCGACGGGCTGAAGACGCGCTTGGCGATCTCGATCTGCACCGGGTGCAGCGACCACGTGCCGACGCAGCCGAGGAGGAAGGCGTTGCGGAACTGGTCCTCGCACGCGACGACGTCCTGGATGTCGCCGAACGGGCCGTAGTACGGGTAGATCCCGTGCATGGCGCACGCGTCGACCATCCGGGCGATCGTGTAGTGCCAGAGGTCCTGCTGCGCCGTCGCGCGCTCCCCCTGGACGTCGCCGTCGACGGGGTCGGTGCGCACGAGGTAGCCGGGGTGGCCGCCGCCGACGCGGGTCGTCTTCATCCGGCGGTCGGCCGCGAGGTCGGCCGGCCCGAGCGAGAGCCCCTGCATGCGCGGTGAGGCCCCGCAGATCTCCTCGACGTTGACCATGCCGCGGGCCGTCTCGAGGATGGCGTGCACGAGGATCGGCCGGGTGAGCCCTGCCTTGGCCTCGAGCTGGGCGAGGAGGCGGTCGACGTAGTGGATGTCCTCGGCGCCCTGCACCTTGGGCACCATGACGACGTCGAGCGTGTCGCCGATCTCGGTGACGAGCGTCGTCAGGTCGTCCAGCGCCCAGGGGCTGTCGAGCGCGTTGATGCGCGTCCACAGCTGGGTGCTCTGGCCGAAGTCGGTCGCCCGGGCGATCTCGACGAGGCCGGCGCGTGCGGCCTCCTTGCGGTCGGCCTTGACGGCGTCCTCGAGGTTGCCCAGCAGCACGTCGACGGTGCCGACGAGGCCCGGCACCTTCGCGGCCATCTTCGGGTTGCTCGGGTCGAAGAAGTGGATGACTCGGGACGGTCGGGCCGGCACCTGCGTCAGGGGCGTCGGCGCCCCCACCGCGAGCGGGCGGAAGAAGTCCTTGGCGCTGCGCATGGCGGTCAACGTAGCAACGGCGGGTCGGCCCGCGTTATGACGCCAGTCACGCCCTCCACCGATGAGGCGCGGGTCACTAGGGTGGCCGTGTGACCGAGCGCGCGACCGAGCAGCAGGACGAGCCGACCGCCGCCCCCGCACCGGGCGCCGCGCTGCTCGCCGAGGCGATGGGCAAGTCGGGGCTGCTCTGGATCGACGTCGCCGACGACCGCACCTGGCCGGCGTGGCACGTGTGGGACGACGGCGCCGCCCTCGTCGTCAGCGGCCCGGGCGAGCAGCCCCTGCCGTGGCTGCCGCCCGAGGTGCGCCTCGTCCTGCGCAGCAAGGACACCGGCGGCCGGCTGCTCACGGTGCGCGCCCGTGCGCACGTGCTCGAGCCGGGCAGCAGCCAGTGGCAGCGCGCCACCGACCTGCTGCGTCCCGCGCGGCTCAACGCCGTCGACGACAGCGTGACCCGCTGGGCCGCCGAGTGCACCGTCACCGCCCTCGTGCCCTTCGGCGACCCCCTCGAGTCGCCGGGATCGTATGCCGCGGACGACCACCGGGCGGCCCCGGCCCGCACCGCTGCGACGACGACGGCGTGGCGGCCCTGGCACTGGGGCGGGCGCGGGGAGACGAAGGCCGAGCAGCGGCAGGCGCGCGCCGAGGCCAAGGCCCGGAGGAAGGCCGCGAAGGCCCGCGCGAAGCAGCGCAGGAAGCGGCGGCGACGTGGCGTCGGTCTCGACGGTCGCTGACCGCATAGCCTTGGGCCCATGAGTGCGAGCACCCGCGTCTTCGTCGCGCGCCTGACCGGCCTCGCCGTCTTCGACCCCCTCGGCGACCAGGTGGGCCGCGTCCGCGACGTCGTGGTGATGTTCCCCTCCAGCCGCCCCGAGCCCCGCGTCATCGGTCTCGTCGTCGAGGTGCCGGGACGGCGGCGCGTGTTCGTCCCGATGACCCGCGTCACCTCGATCGACGCCGGCGCCGTCATCACGACGGGCCTGGTCAACATGCGCCGGTTCGAGCAGCGCACCAACGAGGTGCTCGTCGCGGCCGAGCTGTTCGACCGCTCCGTGCGCGTCACGACGCCCGAGGCCGTCGAGGCGGGCTTCGCCGACGCCCTCGTCGAGGACGTCGCCATCGAGCAGGGCCCGCGTCGCGACTGGCTGGGCACGCGCGTCTTCGTGCGCCAGGCCTCGGCGGGCATCTCCCCGGCGTCGAAGGCCATGTCGCGCCTGACCCGGCGCCGGTCGGGCAAGACGATGCTCGTCGACATCCGCGACGTCGTCGGGCTGCACCAGCAGTCGGGCGCCCAGAGCGCCGAGCGGCTCCTCGAGACCTACGACGACCTCAAGGTCGCCGACCTCGCCGAGGTCATCCACGACCTCAACCCCAAGCGCCGCGCCGAGGTGGCCGCTGCGCTCGACGACGACCGGCTCGCCGACGTCCTCGAGGAGCTGCCCGAGGACGACCAGGTCGAGATCCTCGCGGGCCTCGCCAACGAGCGCGCGGCCGACGTGCTCGAGGCGATGGAGCCCGACGACGCCGCCGACCTGCTCGCCGACCTCCCGCCCGAGCAGGCCGAGCAGCTGCTCCAGCTGATGGAGCCCGACGAGGCCGCGCCGCTGCGCCGCCTGCTCGCCTACGACGAGAAGACCGCCGGCGGCATGATGACGACCGAGCCCGTGGTGCTCGGCCCTGAGGCGACGATCGCCGAGGCGCTCGCGACGGTGCGCCGCGAGGAGCTGGCGCCCGCGCTCGCCTCGATGGTCTACGTCTGCCGGCCGCCGCTCGAGGCACCGACCGGGCGCTACCTCGGCCTCGTGCACATCCAGCGCCTGCTGCGTGAGCCGCCGCACGGCGCCGTCGGCTCGATCATCGACAAGGAGATCGAGCCCGTCGTGGCCAGCGCGTCCCTCGAGACGGTGACGCGCACCCTCGCGACCTACAACCTCGTGTCCCTGCCGGTCGTCGACGACGACGGGCGCCTCATCGGCGCGGTCACCGTCGACGACGTGCTCGACCACATCCTCCCGGAGGACTGGCGTGAGGCCCGGCACGAGCTCGGGGTCAAGCCGTGAGCGAGCGCGCCGAGCGTCGCAGCACCCCGCGCAACGTGCGCAGCGACAAGCTCGACCAGCCGCAGGAGAAGCGGGCCCGGGTGCTGCCGCGGATCACCCTGACGCAGGAGGCCTTCGGCGTCCTGTCCGAGAAGTTCGCGCGGTTCATGGGCACGGCGCAGTTCCTCATCGGCATGACGGTCTTCGTCGCGGCGTGGATCGCCTGGAACGTCCTCGCGCCACCGGGCCTCATCTTCGACGAGTTCCCCTTCATCTTCCTGACCCTCATGCTCAGCCTGCAGGCCTCCTACGCCGCGCCGCTCATCCTGCTCGCGCAGAACCGGCAGGCCGACCGCGACCGCGTCGCGCTCGAGCAGGACCGCGCGCGCGACGAGCGCAACCTCGCCGACACCGAGTTCCTGACCCGCGAGGTGGCGAGCCTGCGCCTCGCGCTGCGCGAGCAGGCGACCCGCGACTTCGTCCGGTCCGAGCTGCGCTCGCTCCTCGACGAGCTCGAGGATCGCGCCCTGCTGCGCGGCCGCGACGACGACACCCCGCCCCCGCCCGCGCAGCACACCGAGTAGGTCGCAACCCACCGGCATCCGACCCCGGTGGGTCGTGACCTCCACGGTGTGTTGCGGTCGACACCGGGGGCGGTCGGGTGGGCCCGCACCGCGGCATACGATGGAGCACATGTCTGTCGCCGCACTGCCCAGTCGTGACGCCCTGCTCACGGCGCTGTCGAAGGTCAACGACCCCGAGATCCGCAAGCCGATCACCGAGCTCGGCATGGTCAAGTCGGTCGAGATCGACGACGCCGGCAAGGTCGACCTCGCGATCTTCCTCACCGTCTCCGGCTGCCCGATGAAGGAGACGCTGACCAAGGACTCGAGCAACGCCCTCCTCGCGCTCGACGGCGTCACGTCGGTCGAGGTCGAGCTCGACGTCATGAGCGACGAGCAGCGTGCCGAGCTGCGCTCCCAGCTGCGCGGCGGCGCCCCCGAGAAGGAGATCCCCTTCGCCAAGCCCAACAGCCTCACGCGGGTGTATGCCGTCGCGTCCGGCAAGGGTGGCGTGGGCAAGTCGTCGGTGACGGTCAACCTCGCCGCCGCGATGGCCGAGCAGGGCCTGCGCGTGGGCGTCGTCGACGCCGACGTCTACGGCTTCTCGGTGCCGCGCATGCTCGGCGTCGAGCAGCGCCCGACGCAGGTCGACGACATGATCCTGCCGCCCATCAGCCACGACGTGAAGGTCATCTCGATCGGCATGTTCGTGCCCGGCAACCAGCCCGTCGTGTGGCGTGGCCCGATGCTCCACCGGGCCCTGCAGCAGTTCCTCGGCGACGTCTTCTGGGGCGACCTCGACGTGCTGCTGCTCGACCTGCCGCCGGGCACGGGCGACATCGCGATCTCGGTCGCCCAGCTCATCCCGACGGCCGAGATCCTCGTCGTGACGACCCCGCAGCAGGCCGCCGCCGAGGTGGCCGAGCGGGCCGGTTCGATCGCCCTGCAGACCCACCAGCGCGTCGTCGGCGTCATCGAGAACATGAGCTGGCTCGAGCTGCCCGACGGGAGCCGTCAGGAGATCTTCGGCTCGGGCGGCGGCCAGGCCGTCGCCGACTCGCTGACGAAGAGCATCGGCGCGCCCGTCGAGCTGCTCGGCCAGATCCCGCTCGACACGCGACTGCGCGAGGGTGGCGACGCCGGCACCCCCGTCGTGCTGGGGGCGCCGGACACGGCCGCTGCCGTGGCGCTGCGCGGCATCGCCCGCAGCCTCGGCTCCCGCGCCCGGGGCCTGGCCGGCCGCTCGCTCGGGCTCACCCCCGCCGGCCGCTGAGGCGCGCCCCCCGGCCGTCCCCGCGCACGCCGGGGTGACCCGGCGCACGCCGGGGTGACCCGGCACCGGGGCCGTGCCGTCAGGCCAGCGAGTCGACCCAGGCCTGGTGCAGGTCGGAGTAGCGCCCGTCGCCGGCCGCCACGAGGTCACCCGGTGCGCCGTCCTCGACGATCCGCCCGTGCTCGAGCACGAGCACCCGGTCGGCGTTCTCGACCGTCGAGAGACGGTGCGCGATGACGATGGCGGTGCGCCCCGCGAGGATCGTGTCGAGCGCCCGCTGCACGAGCCGCTCCGAGGGGATGTCGAGCGAGCTCGTCGCCTCGTCGAGGATCAGCACGGCCGGGTCGGCGAGGAACGCGCGGGCGAAGGCCACGAGCTGGCGCTGCCCGGCGCTGAGCAGCCCGCCGCGGTTCGAGACCGCTGTCTCGTAGCCCTGCGGCAGGGCCGCGATGAACGCGTGCGCCCCCAGGGCGCGGGCCGCCGCCTCCACCTGCTCGTCGCTCGCGTCGGGGCGGCCGAAGCGGATGTTGTCGGCGACGGTGCCGCTGAAGAGGTAGTTCTCCTGCGTGACCATGACGACGGCCCGGTGCAGGTCGTCGGAGGCGAGGCGCCGCAGGTCGATGCCGTCGAGGCGCACCGCGCCGTCGCTCGGGTCGTAGAACCGCGTGGCGAGCTTGGCGATCGTCGTCTTGCCGGCGCCGGTCGTGCCGACGAGCGCGACCGTCTGGCCTGCGGCCACCGTGAGGTCGAGCCCGGGCAGCACGGCCTGGCCCGCGACGTACTCGAAGCGCACGCCGTCGAAGCACACCTCGCCCGCGACCTCGCGCAGCGGCTCGGGGTCGACCGGCTCGGCGACCTCGGGCTCCTCCTCGAGCACGCCCGAGAGCTTCTCGAGCGCGGCCGTCGCCGACTGGAAGGTGTTGTAGAACTGCGAGATCTCCATCATCGGCTCGAAGAACTGGCGCAGGTAGAGCAGGAACGCCGCGAGCACGCCGACCGTGACCTCGCCGTGGTAGGCGAGGTAGCCACCGTAGAGCAGCACCGCGGCGATCGTCACGTTGCCGATGAGCCGGATGCCGGGCATGAACCACGCGACGAGCCGGAAGGCGACGAGGTTGGCCTGACGGTACTGGTCGTTGACGTCCTCGAAGATCGCCTGGTTGCGCGGCTCGCGGCGGAACGCCTGCACCGCACGGATGCCGTTCATCGACTCGACGAAGTGGACGATGACGAGGGCGACCTTCTCGCGCGTCGCGCGGTAGCTCCTCGCCGACTCCTTGCGGAACCAGTTCGTCAGGAGCGCGAGCGCCGGACCGCAGAGCAGGGCGACGAGACCGAGCCGTACGTCGAGCACGAGGAGCAGCACCGAGGTGCCGACGAGCGTCAGGGCGGCCGTGACGAGCCCGTCGAACCCGGTCTCGAGCATCTCGTAGATGGCGTCGACGTCGGACGTCTGGCGCGAGATGACGCGACCGGAGGTGTAGCGGTCGTGGAACGCCGGGCTCAGCGTCTGGAAGTGGCGGAAGACCCGCCGCCGGATCGAGAGCAGGATGTCCTGGCCGATGATGCCCGAACGGACGAGGAAGAGGTTGCGCGAGATCGCCTGGGTGACCGTCGCGACGAGCACCAGCCCGACGACGAGCAGCAGCGGCCCGAGGTCACCCGAGGCCCGGATCGGCGGGATGCCGGTGTCGATGCCCTCCTTGACGAGGTAGGGGATCGACAGGCGGGCGGCGTTCTCGACGACGACGACCACCATCAGCCACCACAGCGCCCTGCGCCACGGGCGCAGCACCTCGCGCAGCAACCGCTGGGACCGACCCGCGAGCCGTGCCGAGGTCTCGGCCGTCAGGTCGCCCTCGATGTCGTCGGCGGCCACGCCGCGCCACTGCTGGGTGGGGGCCGTCATGCGGTCAGCTCCTCGGTCGCGCCGGCCCGGTCCGTCGCGCTGGCCGCATCCGTCGCGTCGGCCCGGTCCGTCGCATCGGGACCGTCGGCCGCGAGCAGCTCGCGGTAGGCCGGGACGGTGTCGAGCAGCTCGCGGTGCGTGCCGACGTGGGTGATGGTGCCGTGCTCGAGCAGGGCCACCCGGTCGGCGAGCAGCACGGTCGAGGCCCGGTGGGCGACGACGAGGCCCGTCGTCTCGGAGAGCACGCTCGAGAGGGCCTGCTCGACGAGCTTCTCGGTGTGCACGTCGAGCGCCGAGAGGGTGTCGTCGAGCACGAGCACGGCCGGCTGCGAGAGGACGGCCCGGGCGAGCGCGAGCCGTTGGCGCTGGCCACCGGACAGCGAGAGCCCCTGCTCTCCGATGCGGGTGTCGAGCCCCCAGGGCAGGTCGTGCACGAAGCCGGCCTGTGCGACGTCGAGGGCGGCGAGGACCTCGTCCTCCGGGGCGTCGGACCGGCCGAGCGTCACGTTCTCGCGCGCGCTCATCGAGAAGAGGGTCGGCTCCTCGAACGCCGTCGCGACGAGGCTGCGCAGGGTCTCGAGCTCGAGGTCGCGCACGTCGACGCCGTCGATGGTGACGCGGCCACCGGTGACGTCGAAGAGCCTCGGCACCAGGGCCGTCAGCGCGGTCTTGCCCGACCCGGTGGCGCCGACGAGCGCGAGGGTCTCCCCCGGCGCCACGTCGAGGTTGACGTCACGCAGCACCGGCTCGTCGGGCGCGTCGGGGAAGGCGAAGTCGACGTGCTCGAAGCGCAGGTGTCCCCGAGCCGCCGCGCCCGGGTGCTCTCCCGAGACGATGTCGGGCTCGGTGTCGAAGATCTCGAGCACCCGCGCCGCGGCGGTCATGGCCTCCTGCGCCATCGCGAGGATGACCCCGAGCGACGACACCGGCCATACGAGCGAGAGCATGAGGGTGATGAAGGCGACGAGCTCGCCGGGCGTCAGCGCACCCCGACCGACGCCGATGGCGCCGAGGAGGAGCACGACGACGACCGCGAGGTTGGGGATGACCTCGAGGAAGGTCCAGAACTTCGCCGACAGGCGCACCTTGGCCAGGCTCGTCGCGCGCAGCTCGAGGGCCGCGTCGTCGTAGCGGCGGCTCATGTGGTCGCTGCGGCCGAACGACTTGATGACGCGGATGCCGACCGCGCCCTCCTCGGCCTGCGTGGCGAGGTCGCCCTGCTGGTCCTGCACCTGCCGCGACACGACGACGTAGGCCCGCTCGAAGCGCATCGAGAGCCAGACGATGGGGGCGGCCGTGGCCGCGACGACGAGCCCGAGCGGCCAGTACATCGTCAGCAGCACGACCGTCACGGCGACGACCTGGAGCACGTTGACGACGAGGAAGAGCAGCCCGAAGCCGCTGAACCGCCGGATCGCCGACAGGTCGGTGGTGGCCCGCGAGAGCAGCTGACCGGACTGCCAGCGCGTGTGGAAGCTCATCGGCAACGCCTGGAGGCGCTCGTAGAGGTCGCGCCGCAGCTCGGTCTCGAGCCCGAGCACCGCGTTCGACTGCACCCAGCGGCGCACGAAGATGAGGACCGCCTCGAGCACGCCCAGCGCGAGCGCGAGCAGGCCGAGCGGCAGCACGGGCGCGAGCTCGTGCCGGGTGATCGGGCCGTCGATGACGGCCCGGGTCACGAGCGGGATGGCGATGGAGAGGCCGACGCCACCGAGCGACGCGGCGAACATGACGGCGAGCGCCCACCGGTGCGGGCGCAGGTAGCCGCGCAGGCGCCAGAGCGATCGGACCGAGGCGGGTGGGTGCGAGGTGGGTTCGGCAGGCATCAAGCAGTGACGATAACCCCAGCCGCCGACAGTGATGCCTCTGGGTCAGAGGTTTCTTGAGCCGCGGCTCAGGTGGCGTCGGTGTCCCACGGCGTCGGCAGCGCCGGGTCGTGCTGCCGCGGCAGGCTCACCGGCTTGTCCTCGTCCGGACGCACGGCGTCGTCGTCGTCCTCGTCCGCCGGCGCGGCGAGCGCGTCGCGCACGATCTTGCGCGGGTCGTACTGGCGCGGGTCGTAGGCCGACCAGTCGACGTCGGAGAACTCCGGACCCATCTCGTCCTTGAGCTGCTGGCGGGCCCGGTCGGCCATCGTCCGCGCCTGCCGGACGAACCGGCCGAACTTCGCGGCGTAGTCGGGCAGTCGCTCCGGTCCGAGGATGACGATCGCGAGCAGACCGAGCAGGAGCAGCTCCCACCCGTTGATGTCGAACACTGTCCCTGCCCTTCCACGCGTATCGGCGGCGCCATCCTACGGTGACGTCCCGAGTGCTACTTGGGCGGATCGGCCTCGAGGGTCATCTTCAGGTCCACGTCCTGCCCGCCGCGCTCGACCGTGAGCGTCACGGTGTCGCCGATCGCCCGCGCGCGGATCGAGACGATGAGCTGGTCGGCCGTGCGGATGCGCTTGCCCTCGAAGCCGACGATGACGTCGCCCGGCTTGACGCCGGCCTTGGCGGCGGGGCCGCCCGCGGTCACGGCATCCGGCTTGTCGACGACGCGCGCGCCCTCGCCGCTGAACGTGCGGTCGAGGCCGACCCCGATGACGGGGTGGCTCGCCTTGCCGGTGGCGATGAGCTGGTCGGCGGTGCGCCGGGCCTGGTCGCTCGGGATGGCGAAGCCGAGGCCGATGCTGCCGCCCGTCGAGCCGCTCGTGCCCGGCACCCGGGCGATGGCGCTGTTGACGCCGATGACCTTGCCCGCCATGTCGAGCAGCGGACCGCCGGAGTTGCCGGGGTTGATCGCGGCGTCGGTCTGGATCGCGTTGATGTAGGACGCCTCCCCCGGCTCGCCCGGTGACACCGGACGGTTGAGGGCGCTGACGATCCCGGTCGTCACGGTCTGGTCGAGACCGAGCGGCGCACCCACCGCGATGACCTGGTCGCCGACGACGACCTTGTCGGAGGGGCCGAGCTGCAGCGGCGTGAGGTCGGTCCGGGCGATCTTGAGCACCGCGAGGTCGTAGCTCTCGTCGCGTCCGACGATGGTCGCCTTCTCGGTGTCGCCGTTGCTCAGCACGACCTCGATGTCGCCGCTGACACCGGGGGCGACGACGTGGTTGTTCGTCAGCACGTGCCCCTTGCCGTCGACGACGAAGCCGGACCCGGTGGCCGAGCCCTCGCTGCCGGCGTCGACCTTGATGGTGACGACGCTCGGCAGCGCGTTCGCCGCGATGCTCGCGACCGAGCCCGCCGGGCGCTGCGTGGACCCGGGCCCGGGCGGGGGAAGCGTCGAGACGCCGGTGTTGATGCGGTCCTCGGCGAGCTGCCCGGCCACTCCACCGATGACGCCCGAGAGGAGGCAGAGCCCGACGACGGCGAGCACGAGCGGTCCGCGCCGGCGCCGGCGTCCGGCCGGCTCGTCGCGCAGCGGCACGCCGCCGGGTGGGCCGTCGGCGCCGTCGCCCGGGAGCCCCTCGAGGTCGCCGGGCACGGCGTTCGCGTATGCCGGCACGGCCGTCGCGTTGGCGCCCGCGGTCCCCGAGGGCGCGGCGTGGGCGGCGGCCGGCGCCGCGAGGGCGGGGTCGACGGGCGGGGCGTAGGTGGCCCGGTGCGCCTGCTCGGCGAGCGCGTCCGCGCGGTCGCTGCCCCAGGCGGCGTCGGCCCGCGCCGGGACGCCCGCACCGTCGACGGGGTGCTCGCCGCCGAAGACGTCGAACCAGGCCTCGTCGCGCTCCTCGTCGGACCGGCGCGCGGCGGCCGACGCCGCGGAGTCGGCGGAGGCAGCAGCGGCAGGGGAGGCAGCGGGTGCGGGGGGCTCGGCCGGGGCGGCGCTCCCGATCGGCCGGGTCGCCCCGGCCGGGATGGCGCGCGTGTCGTCGAGGTCGATGATGCCGGTCTGCTCCGGGGGCACGCCCCCACCCGGCAGCGCGCCGCCCGCCTCGGGGGGCGTGACGGCGTCGGGGGCGTGGCTCTGCTCGGGCTCCGGCGTCCTCGACTCGTCGGTCATGGACCTGATTGTGCCGAACGCAGGGCCGTGAGGCGCACCGGGGCGGCCGCATTCGAGGCGATCGCCGCCGAACGGGTGATCACGGCCCAGTACGGCAGGCCGCCGAGACCGACGGTGCGCGACCGCTGCGACTCGCGCAGGGCCGGGGCCACCCGGTTGCCCGGGAGCACGGAGCCGCCGAAGTTGACGGCACTGACGGCACCGACGGCGTTCGCACCGAAGCTGGCCGCCGGCACCCGGGCCGTCGAGGGCACGCGTGCGCCGGGCACGGGCGAGACGGCGAGCCCCCAGGCCGCCGCGACGGAGGCGCCCGCGGCGATCGAGGCGACGACGGCGGCGCGCATCGGCGAACGGTGCAGCGCGGGGGCGGTCGGGGCCACGGTGGGCACCGGCTCGTAGGAGGGGGCGGACGGCATACGGAAGCCGAGCGGCGGGGAGGGCACCCGGGGGACGCCGGCCTCGCGCGCACCGGGCTGGGCGTTCGCGAGGGTCGAGCCCTCCACGGGGTGGGCGGCGAGACCCATCAGCGAGGTGCGCAGGCTCATCGGGACGCCGGTGTCGGCGCGCAGGGCGGCGACGATGCGGCGCTCCTGGTCGGCGGCCGCCCGGCAGACGGTGCAGCACACGAGGTGCCGGTCGTAGACGTGCAGCAGCGCCGGGGGTAGGGCCCGGTCGACGTACGCACGGACGTGTCCCTTGAGGTGTGGCGTCACGACATCACCGGGCCCATCACCGTGTCCCGGCGGCGACCCGACGACCCGGCAGGCGCAGTCCGGCGCGAGCGGCGCGGCCTTGGGCCGGCGCGGCCGTGGCGGCCGCCGCGGCCTCCGGGGCCCGGTGGGCGAGCGCCTCGCGCAGCTGGGCGCGGCCGCGGTGGATGCGGGAGCGCACGGTGCCGAGCTTGACGCCCAGCGTGGTGCTGATCTCCTCGTAGGAGAGGCCCTCGATGTCGCAGAGCACGACGGCGGCGCGGAACTCCGGCGCCAGTGCGTCGAGCGCCCGCTGCACGTCGTCGTCGAAGCGCGCGTCGTGGTAGGTCTGCTCCGGGCCCTTCTCGAAGCTCGGCAGGCGACCTGCGGCGTCCTCCGGGAGGGAGTCGAAGCGGATCCGCTGCTTGCGCCGCATCTTGTCGAGGAAGACGTTCGTCGTGATGCGGTGCAGCCAGCCCTCGAACGTGCCGGGCTGGTAGGAGTGGAGCGAGCGGAAGACGCGCACGAAGACGTCGTGCGTCAGGTCCTCGGCGTCGTGCGGGTTGCCCGTGAGGCGGTAGGCGAGCCGGTAGACGCGCGCCGAGTGCTGCTCGACGATCTCCTCCCACGTGGGAGGGGTCCACGCCGAGTCGGCCTGCTCCACCGAGGTGGGAAGGTTGGGCGTCACGCTGGTCGTCACGAGGACACGGGCCTTTCACGGGTACGGTTCATCGGCTTGAACGCCGATGCTTCTCGATTCGTTCCCCTCCATGCTCCCGGATGGGGCTGTCGGGCCGCCAGCGGGAACCTGTGGATGGGCTGTGGGTGGCTCAGGAGTCGGTGGCAGGGTCCTGCTCGCCGCCGTCGTGCGGCACGGCCTCGTGGTGGCGCCGGCCGTGGCTGCGGCGGTCCTCCTTCATCTCGGCCTCGAAGAGGTGCCGGCGGCCGCCGACGAGGTCGTCACGAGCGCCGCCCTCGAGGCGCTTGAAGGTCGCGTAGTAGTCGTCGTCGTACTCCTCGACGATCTGAAACGTCCACCGCCCCTGCACGACGTTGCGCCCGACGAGCTCGGTCTCGAGCCGGTCGGCGAGCTTGTCGTGCCCCGCGTCGCGGAAGAGGTCGACCGCCTCGCCGAGGGTCAGGTCGGCCATCCCGGAGAGGCGGTGGAAGCCGTAGAGGTGGCCGCGCGCGTCCTCGACGACCTCGAGCGCCTCGGAGAGCTTGCCGAGCGCCTCGACCGTGGCGTCGTCGACGCCGGACGGGCGGCGGTGCTCGGCGGTCGGTGCGTCGGCGGTCGGTGCGTCGGCGCCCGCGCCGTCCACGCCGGTCGTGCCCTCGGTGGTCGCTGCGTCGTCGTCCATGCCCGTCCCGTACCCGCTCCGCATGCTGGCCGCGCTCAGGGCGGTCGCCCGATCGCAGTAGGGTGACGACCATGAGCACGCAGAAGGTCGCCGCCTGGTCGCACGCGGAGGAGTTCGTCACCCCGAGCGAGCCGGTCGAGGAGGCCGGCCGCCGCGGCGAGGAGCTCGGCGCGCAGCCCGTCGGCAACGGTGTGGGCGCCGTGCTCCAGATGCTCGCGGCCGCCTCCGGAGCCAAGGCCGTCATGGAGGTCGGCACCGGCGCGGGCGCCTCGGGCCTCTGGCTGCTCGGCGGCATGTCCGCCGACGGCATCCTCACCACGATCGACCTCGAGACCGAGCACCAGCGCGCCGCCCGCGACGCCTTCGCCTCGGCGGGCATCGCCCACCAGCGCACCCGCGTCATCGCCGGTCGCGCCCTCGAGGTGCTGCCGCGCATGACCGACGGCGCCTACGACCTCGTCGTCGTCGACGCCGACAAGCAGGAGTACCCGCAGTACCTCACGCAGGCGACCCGTCTGCTGCGCCCGGGCGGCACCCTCGTCATGACGTGGTCGGACAAGGAGTCCGACCCCGCCAACCGCGACGCCGAGACCCGCACGCTGCGCGAGGTCGGGCGCACCATCCGCGACCACGACCAGTTCACCGTCTCGCTCCTGCCCGTGGGCGAGGGCCTCCTCGTCGCCGTCAAGCGCTGAGGACCCGCCCGAGCCCGCACACGCCAGTGCGGGCCCGCCCGCGCCCGTCAGAGCGGGTATGCCGGGTGGTCGCCACCCGGCATACGGGCTCGGCGCCCGCACCTGACGCACGACGGCCCCCGACCGTGCGGTCGGGGGCCGTCGTGGCGGATCAGGAAGCAGGGGTCAGTTGACGCCGTCGCAGCCCTGGATCGCGTCACGCAGGGCCGCAGCCTCGTCGGGGGTCATCTCGACCACGAGTCGACCGCCCCCCTCCAGGGGCATCCGCAGCACGATGCCGCGACCCTCCTTGACGACCTCGAGCGGTCCGTCGCCGGTCCTCGGCTTCATTGCTGCCATGGTTCCCCTTCCCTAGGAATCCTCGGTCTTTGGCCCCATTATTCCGTGTCTCGTTTGCGAGACCTAATTGGGGATGTGACAGAGGGCACGTCGGGGCCCCCGTCGGGGCGGCGGGCTTCCACCGGTCGGCCGATTGGGAGAGAGTGACGCCCATGAGCCAGAGCCCCGTCTCCCCCGCCGCCCCGCCCCTGCTCGTCGAGGTCGAGGACGGCGTCGCCCGGCTGACGCTCAACCGTCCCGAGGCCATGAACAGCCTCGACGAGGCCCTCAAGGACGCCCTCGTCGCGGCCCTGCGGGAGGTGGCCGATGACCCGGCGGTGCGCTGCGTCGTGCTGACCGGCTCGGGGCGCGCCTTCTGCGTCGGGCAGGACCTCAAGGAGCACGTGCGGAGCCTCGGCGACCCGGACTCGACCCTCGCGACGACCGTCACCGACCACTACAACCCGATCGTCACCCTGCTCTCGACGATGAACAAGCCGGTCGTCGCGGCGCTCAACGGGGTGGCCGCGGGCGCGGGGCTGAGCTTCGCCCTCGCCTGCGACTTCCGGGTCGCCTCGGACCGGGCCGGTCTCAACACGTCGTTCGCCGGCATCGCGCTCTCCTGTGACTCGGGCGCCTCGTGGACGCTCCCCCGGCTCGTTGGCCCGGCCCGCGCCAAGGAGCTGCTCCTCCTGCCGCGCACCGTGCCAGCCGAGGAGGCGCTGGCGCTCGGGCTCGTGACGCAGGTCGTGCCGGCCGAGCAGCTCGAGGAGGCCGTGCGTGAGCTCGCCGGGAGGCTCGCGGCCGGGCCGACGCTGGCCTACGGCTCGATCCGCCGCGCCGTCGCGTTCTCGGCCGGGGCCGGGCTGGCCGAGTCGCTCGCGCACGAGGCCGAGCTGATGGCGCTCACGGGCGGCAGCAGCGACCACCGCGCCGCCGTCGACGCCTTCCTCGCCAAGCAGGACCCCACCTACACCGGCGCCTGACCCCACGCCCCACGCCCCCGGCACCCACACCGGTGCCGCAGACGCACACGGCGGAACGGACCGACGGATCGACCTGCGGATGAACCTGCGCCAGCTGGGGTGATCACCCCGCGTGGTGCAGGTTCATCGATCCGTTCATGCGTCGCTCGATCCAGGCGGCCTCCAGCGGCGGTTGTCCACACCCCTTCCCGTGCTCACCGGGTCGTCCACAGGTGGCGAGGACGTCGAGACCGGTGTCCCCGGCGTGCGCGAGGCTCAGCGTGTGCAGCTCCCGCAGACCGTGCTCACCGTGGCCAGGACCCAGGCAGGCGTGGTGAGCCGCGCCCAGCTGCTGGCCGCCGGGCTCACCCCTGAGGCGCTCCGCTGGCGGGTCGGCCGTGAGTGGAGGTTGCTACTCCCCGCCGTCTACGCCCTGCAGACGGGACCGCCGTCCGACCACCAGCGCCTCGTCGCCGCGCAGCTCTTCGCCGGGGAGCAGGCATGGTTCGCCGGCCGGACGGCGGTACACCTCCACGGCCTGCGCGCCTGCCGCCTCGACCTGCCGTTCACCATGCTGGTGCCCGACTCGCAGCGCCCGCGGCGGGTCGCCTGGGTCGACGTCCGCTCCACGTCGCTCACGGGCGAACCGCTCGTGGAGCGAGGGCCACTGCGACTCGGGTGCCTCGCACGGTCCGTCGTCGACGCGGCGGCCGGCATGCCGAGCGAGCGGGATGCCCGGGCACTCGTGCTGGAGGCCGTGCAACGCCGTCTCGTGCGGCTCGACGACCTCGAGCTGTGGGTCGACGCCCGCAACAGGCGCGGGTCGGTGCGGCTGCGGCGGCTGCTCGCCGAGGCCGCCGCAGGCGCGTGGTCGGTGCCGGAGTCCGACCTGCTCGCCCTCGTCGCCCGCTCCGCGACCCTGCCCCCGGCCTGGCCGAACCCCCTCGTGACCGGGCCCGCCGGCGAGTCGCTGACGTCGCCGGACGCATGGTTCGACGACGTCGGCATGGCCGTGCTCGTCCAGTCCCGCCAGTTCCACGCGGGGGCGCTCGACTGGGACGCCACGGTGGTGGCGGGCTCCGACCTGTCAGCGGTGCGCGTCGTCGTCGTGGGGGTGACGCCGGAGGCCATCGCTCGTGACCCGGAGGGGCAGCTGCGGCGGATCGAGCGGGCCCACGAGGCGGCTCGTCGTTCCGGCACCCGGGCGCCCGTCACGGTGACTCCACGACCGGTCATCACCCTGCACACGGAGGCGGCCGCGGGCTCGACGGCGGGGTCGGTGGGTGCGAGCGTGGATCAGGGTGGGTAGTCGCTCGGGGGGACGAAGCGCCAGAGCTCGTCGATCCACCAGTACTGGCCGACGACGAAGAGCACGAGCAGCGGCACGGCCCGCACGAGCAGGCGGGGCCAGCCGTTGCCCCGCCGGTCGGCCCAGCCCGCGCCCACCACGACGCCCAGCAGCGGGAAGAGCGGCACGAGGTAGCGGAAGATGCTCGTGAACGGGTCGAGCACCGCCGCGAGGTAGGCGGGATAGGCGAGCGACCACGCGCGCAGGTCGGCGCCCAGCCCGCGCGCCCACGGTCCGGCCACCATCGCCACGAGACCGAGCGGCACGACGACGAGCAGCACCGGCCCCCACGTCGGGCCGAAGACGTACTCCGACATCCCCACCCAGGGCGTGAAGGGCTCGACCGTGCCTGAACCGCGCCAGGAGGCCATCGTGTCGGTGTAGGCCGAGCTGACGCCGGTGCGCCACCAGGCGACCGCCGGCCACAGCAGCCCCGCGACGCCGCAGCCGACGAGCGCGGCGAGCATCGCGGCATACGTGCTCGGGGGGATCGGCCGCTCCCGGCGCGCGCGCCACCGCAGCGCCACGACGACGAGCGTGACGATGCCGAGCGGCACCGCGATGGGGCGCGACAGGCCGACGAGCAGCGCGACCGCGGTGGCCACGAGCCAGCGCTCCCGGGCGACCGCGTAGAGGTAGGCGACGAGGAGCAGCATCGCGAGCGACTCGGTGTAGGCCAGCTGCAGCGTCACCGACGCCGGGAAGCTCGCCCACAGCGCGACGACGACGTAGGCCGCCGGCTCGCCGAGTCGGTCGCGCAGCAGCAGCCCCATGAGCACGGCGGCGCCGGCCCCGCAGAGCAGGGCGATCGTCGAGCCGACGGTCGGGAAGTCGAGCCCGGTCACGCTCATGCCCGCCCGGGCCAGCATCGGGAAGAGCGGGTAGAACGCCCACGGGTTCTGCGACACCGCGCCCGTCTCCCCCACCGGCAGCTGCGAGGGGTAGCCGTGCAGCGCGATGGTCTGGTACCACTGCCCGTCCCACAGCGCCGTGAACGGGAAGTAGGTCACCGGCACGTCGTCGCCGCCGGTCATGCCCGACGGCACCTGGCGGCTCATCACGAGCAGCAGGATCGTCGTCGTGACGACGCGCGCGAGGGCGTAGACGGCGAGGACCCAGCCGACGAACACGCCGCGCCGGCCGGGGGCGATCACGGACGTCATGCCAGGCGTTCGGGGCCGGTCGCCGGATCGGACTGCACGGTGGGCGTCTCCGCCTGCGCAGGGGCCTCGGCCACCTCGAGCACCTCGGGCACGTCCCCCGCCTCGGCTGCCGCAGCGGGGTCGCCGCGCAGCACGGCGATCTGCTCGTCCTTCTCGCGCAGCTCACGCCGCAGCCGGTCGACGACGCCGTCCACCTGGCTCATCCGGTAGCCGCGCACCGAGACGTCGAAGACGAGGTCGTCGAAGTCGGCGTCGGCGAGCGGCTCGTCGGGCAGCGGCTCGTGGCTCAGGGCGGTCCCGGAGCGGCCCAGCCCGCCGCCGGCGAGGCCGAGCACGAGCGCGACGACGCCGCACAGCACGACGACGCCGACGAAGAGGATGAACCACTTCACGCGCGCGGCTCCTCGTAGGTGCGGATGATGCGGACGGCCTCGTGCGGGTCGTCGGTGAGCACGAGCCGGTCGATGTCGGTGTGGTCGATCATGCCGTTGGCGTGCACGGTGTCGCGCAGCCAGTCGATGAGGCCGCTCCAGTAGTCGACGCCCATCAGCACGACGGGGAACTCGGTGACCTTCTGGGTCTGGGCGAGCGTCACCGCCTCGAAGAGCTCGTCGAGCGTGCCGAAGCCGCCGGGCAGGACGATGAAGCCGTGGGAGTACTTGAGGAACATCACCTTGCGCGCGAAGAAGTAGCGGAAGTTGATGCCGAGGTCGACGTACTCGTTGAGGCCCGTCTCGAAGGGCAGCTCGATGCCGAGGCCGACCGACGTGCCGCGCGCCTCGAACGCACCGCGGTTCGCGGCCTCCATCGCCCCCGGGCCACCGCCGGTGATGACGGCGTAGCCCGCCTCGGCGAGCAGGCGCCCGACCTCCACGCCCATCGCGTATGCCGGGTCGTCGGGTCGCATGCGCGCCGACCCGAAGACGGCGGCAGCGGGCCCGAGCTCGGCGAGCGTGCCGAAGCCCTCGACGAACTCCGACTGGATGCGCATGACCCGCCACGGGTCGGCGTGCAGCCAGTCGCTCGGCTGCTGCCCCTCGAGCAGCCGCTGGTCGGTCGTCGTCGGCGGCACCTTGCCGCGGCGCAGGGTCACCGGGCCGGTCTGGCGCCGGTCGTCGCGCCGGCCCCCCTGGGTCGGCCGCGCGGGCTCGTCGTGGGTCGCGGGCTCGTCGTGGGTCACAGCGCCACCCTATGCGGCGGCGTCAGCCCAGCCAGCGCAGCAGGGCGGCCTCGGCGGCGACGTACTGCTCCACCGGGCACGCCTCGTCGTCCATGTGCGCGAGGTTGGGGTCGCCGGGGCCGAAGTTGACCGCGGGGACGCCGAGCGCCGTAAAGCGGGCGACGTCGGTCCAGCCCTCCTTGGCGTTGACCGGCACCCCCAGCGCCTCGACGAAGGCCTGCGCGGCCGGCAGGTGCAGGCCCGGGCGCGCGCCGTCGGCGGCGTCGGCGAGCGTCACGTCGAAGCCGTCGAAGACCTGGCGCACGTGCGCGAAGGCCGCCTCGGTGTCCTTGTCGGGGGCGTAGCGGTAGTTGACCGTCACGGTGCACCGGTCGGGGATGACGTTGCCGGCGATCCCGCCGCTGATGCCGACGGCCTGCAGCGCCTCGTGGTAGTCGAGCCCGTCGACGGTGATCGTCTCGGCCTCGTAGGCGGTGAGGCGCCCGAGCACGGCCCCGGCGTCGTGGATGGCGTTGTGGCCCTTCCACGGGCGCGCGGAGTGGGCGGCCACCCCGGTCGTGACGACGTCGACGCGCAGGGTGCCTTTGCAGCCGCCCTCGATGGCGCCGTCGGTGGGTTCGAGGAGCACGGCGAAGTCGGCCGCGAGCAGCTCGGGCGAGGTCTCGGCGAGGCGGGCGAGGCCGTTGAAGCGGCCGTCGATCTCCTCGCACTCGTAGAAGAGGAAGGTGAGGTCGCGGTCGGGCTCGGACACCTCGGCGGCGACCCGCAGCATGACAGCCACGCCGCCCTTCATGTCGACGGTGCCGCGCCCCCAGAGCACGCCGTCGGCCTGGCGCGTCGGCAGGTTCGGCACGCCGGTGAGCGGCACGGTGTCGATGTGGCCGGCGAGGACGACCCGCTCGTCACGGCCGAGGGACGTGCGCGCGACCACCGTGTTCCCGTCGCGGACGACCTCGAGGTGCGTGAGCGGACGCAGGGCCGCCTCGATGGCGTCGGCGAGGGGCGCCTCGTCCTGGCTGACGGACTCGATGTCGCAGATCGCAGCCGTCAGCGTCGTGACGTCGGACGACAGGTCGAGGGCGACGGCGGGTGCTGCGGGCGGCTGGGTCGACGGCATACGCGGAAGGCTAACCGGCCCGGACGACACGCGGCCGACCCGCCCGCTCCGCGGCACGGCGTTTCACGCCGCCGACTCGTCCCCATATCCTTGCGGCCATGTCGGAGCGCAACGCATGGGGTCACGGACTGACGACGATCACGGACGACGGGCAGGTGCTCGACACGTGGTTCCCGGAGCCGGCGCTCGGTGACCGGCCCGCCGACGCCGCCGCCCCCGACGACCTCGTCGCGCTCGAGGGCACCGACCCGGCCCGCGGCGTGCGCACCGAGGTGCGCCTCGTCGAGATCGACCTCGACGCCGCGCCGGCCGACGCCCCCGACGCCTACCTGCGCCTCCACCTGCTCTCGCACTGCCTCGTGCAGCCGAACACCGTCAACCTCGACGGTGTCTTCGGCGCCCTGCCCAACGTCGTGTGGACGAGCGCCGGGGCGTGCGCCGTCGACGGGTTCGAGCGGACCCGGCTGCGGCTGCGCGCCGGGGGGCAGCACGTCGCCGTCTACGGCGTCGACAAGTTCCCGCGGATGACCGACTTCGTCGTGCCGCCCGGCGTGCGCATCGCGGATGCCGACCGCGTGCGGCTCGGCGCACACCTCTCCCCCGGCACGACCGTCATGCACGAGGGCTTCTGCAATTTCAACGCGGGCACGCTCGGCACCTCGATGGTCGAGGGCCGCATCGTCCAGGGCGTCGTCGTCGGTGACGGCTCGGACATCGGTGCCGGCGCCTCGATCATGGGCACCCTCTCCGGTGGCGGCTCGGAACGGGTCAGCATCGGCGAGCGTTGTCTGGTCGGGGCCAACGGCGGCATCGGCATCGCGCTCGGCGACGACTGCGTGGTCGAGGCCGGCCTCTACGTCACGGCGGGCACGAAGGTGACGCTTCCCGACGGCTCGGTCGTCAAGGCCAAGCAGCTGTCGGGCTCGAGCAACATCCTCTTCATCCGCAACAGCGTGAGCGGCGCCGTCGAGGCCCGCGACCGTGCGGGCACCGGCATCGCGCTCAACGCCGCGCTCCACGCGAACGACTGACGACCGACGACTGACGACACGACCAGCCGACGACTGACCGGTCCCCCCGACCAGCCGACCCCGAGGACCCCATGCCGAACTCACGACCGCGCCGCACCCGCGCGTCGGCGGCCCGCCGGCGCCGACGCACGGCGGTGCTGCTCGTCTTCGCCGTCGGCCTCGGGGCCGCGCTCTGGTTCGGCGGGCGCCTCTTCGTCTCGAGCGTCGTCAACCCGCGCTGCACCATCACGGCCGGCGGCATGACCGAGAGCTTCGACCCCGAGCAGACCGGCAACGCCGCGCTCATCTCCGCCCTGTCGATCAAGCGCAAGATGCCGCCGCGGGCGGCCACGATCGCCCTGACGACGGCCTTCCAGGAGTCGAAGATCCGCAACCTGCGCTACGGCGACCGCGACTCCCTCGGCCTCTTCCAGCAGCGGCCCAGCCAGGGGTGGGGCACCGAGTCGCAGATCCTCGACCCGGTCCACGCGACGAACGCCTTCTACGACGCCCTCGTGAAGTTCAAGGGCTACGAGAAGGCCGACATCACGACGATCGCCCAGCGCGTGCAGAAGAGCGGCTTCCCCGAGGCCTACCGCGACCACGAGGGCCAGGGCCGGGTGCTCGCCTCCACGCTGACGGGGCACTCGCCCGCCGGGCTCACCTGCCGGCTCGACGCCGTGACGTCGCGCGAGACGCCGCAGGAGGTCGCCGCCGACCTCAAGGAGCAGATGGGCGTCACCACGGCGCGGCCCGGCGACGGCTTCCTCACCGTCACGTCGCGCAACGCGACGACGGCCTGGGCCGTCGCGCACTGGGCCGTCGCGCGCGCCCAGTCCACCGGGGCGACCACGGTGGCGATCGGTGAGCGGGCCTGGAACCGCGCGTCCGGCGATGACGGCTGGTCCACGGGGGCCGCGAGCACGACCGTGACGATCACGCTGCGCTGACGCACGTGCGAACGGCCCGCCCCGCTGGTGCGGGACGGGCCGTTCGCGTCTGCGGTCGGACCGTGGGAGCCGTGCGGCCCCCGGCGGGTCAGGCCGGGTAGCTGCGCTCGGGCGAGCCGGTGTAGATCTGGCGCGGGCGGCCGATCTTCGTCTCGGGGTCGGTCATCATCTCGCGCCACTGGGCGATCCAGCCCGGCAGGCGGCCGATGGCGAAGAGGACGGTGAACATCTTCGACTCGAAGCCCATGGCCTTGTAGATGAGGCCGGTGTAGAAGTCGACGTTCGGGTAGAGCTTGCGCTCGACGAAGTAGTCGTCCGCGAGGGCGATCTCCTCGAGGCCCTTGGCGATCTCGAGCAGCGGGTCGTTCTGGCCGAGCTTCTCGAGGATGTCGTCGGCGGCCTTCTTGATGATCGCGGCGCGCGGGTCGTAGTTCTTGTAGACCCGGTGGCCGAAGCCCATGAGGCGGACGCCGTCCTCCTTGTTCTTCACCTTCTCCATGAACTTCTTCGGGTCGTCGCCCGACTCGTGGAGCTGGCCGAGCATCTCGAGCACGGCCTGGTTGGCGCCGCCGTGGAGCGGGCCCGACAGGGCGTGGATGCCGGCCGAGACCGAGTTGAAGAGGTTCGCGTGGGCCGAGCCCACGAGGCGCACCGTCGAGGTGGAGCAGTTCTGCTCGTGGTCGGCGTGCAGGATGAAGAGCAGGTCGAGGGCCTTAGCGACGGTCGGGTCGACCTCGTAGGGCTCGACCGGGTAGCCGAAGGTCATCCGCAGGAAGTTCTCGACGAACGACAGCGAGTTGTCCGGGTACATGTACGGCTGGCCGACGCTCTTCTTGTGCGCCATGGCCGCGATGGTCGGCAGCTTGGCGAGGAGGCGGACGGTCGAGATCTCGACCTGCTCCTGGTCGAAGGGGTCGAGGCTGTCCTGGTAGAACGTGCCGAGCGCCGAGACCGCCGAGCTGAGCACCGGCATCGGGTGCGCGTCGCGCGGGAAGCCGTTGAAGAAGGCGCGGAGGTCCTCGTGCAGCATCGTGTGCCGGCGGAGGTTGTCCTCGAAGCGGGTCAGCTCCTCGGGCGTGGGCAGCTCACCGTAGATGAGCAGGTAGGCGACCTCGACGAAGGTCGACTTCTCGGCCAGCTCGGAGATCGGATAGCCGCGGTAGCGAAGGATGCCCTCGTCACCGTCGATGTAGGTGATCGCGCTCTTGCACGACGCCGTGTTGACGAAACCGACGTCGTAGGTGACGAGGCCGGTCTCCTTCAGCAGGGACCCCACCCCGAGCCCGTCGTTGCCGTCCACGGCCTTGACGCCAGGGAACGTGAGTTCCTGGTCTGCGACCTTGAGTGTCGCGTCCACTGCCTTCGTCACTGTTCCTCGCCTCCTGTAACTCCGGCCCAACGGCGCCGGACGTATCCGCGAGCGACGTTACCCCAGCGTCGGGCGGTGCGAGAACACAGGTCCACCCGTCACGGGCGCCCCGCAGCGCCCCGTCGGGGCGTCGCGGGCGACCGGGCGGGAGGCCCGGCGCGCTCAGAGCCGGGCGCAGGCGGCGGCGATGCGCTCGTCGGTCGCGGTGAGCGCGATGCGAACGTGCCGCTCCCCCGCGACGCCGTAGAACGAGCCCGGCGCGACGAGGATGCCGCGCTCGGCGAGCTCGGAAACCGTTGTCCAACAGTCCTCTTCGCGGGTCGCCCACAGGTAGAGACCCGCCTCGGAGTGGTCGACGCGCAGACCCGCGCGGGTGACGGCCGCGATGAGCAGCTCACGCCTGCGGGCGTATGCCGCCCGTTGCCTCTCGACGTGCGTGTCGTCGCGCAGGGCCACCGCCATGGCGTGCTGCACCGGTGTGGGCATGATCATGCCCGCGTGCTTGCGCACCTCGAGGATCGCGCCCACGAGGGCGGGGTCGCCGGCCACGAAGGCCGCCCGGTAGCCGGCGAGGTTCGACTGCTTGGAGAGCGAGTAGACGGCCAGTAGACCGTCGTGGGAGCCGCCGCAGACGTCGGGGTGCAGGATGCTGGGCGTCGCCGTGCCGATCTGGCCCTCCCGCCAGTCGAGCTCGGCGTAGCACTCGTCGCTCGCGACGACGACGCCGTGCTCGCGGGCCCACTCGACGACCTTGCGCAGGTGCGCCGCCCCCAGCACCTGACCGTTGGGATTGCCGGGACTGTTGAGCCACAACAGCTTCGGCGTCGTCGCCCGCGTGAGCGGGCCCAGGCTCGTCAACGACTGGGCGACGACGCTCGACGCTCCGGCGATCCGCGCCCCGATGTCGTAGGTCGGGTAGGCGACGGCCGGCACGCCGACGACGTCACCGGCTCGCAGGCCGAGCAGCGTGGGCAGCCAAGCGACGAGCTCCTTGCTCCCGATGGTGGGCAGCACGGCGTCGGGGCCGAGCCCCGGCACGCCGCGGCGGCGCTCGAACCACTCGCAGATCGCGGCGCGCACGTCGGGCGTCCCCACCGTCAGCGGGTAGCCGTGCGCGTCGGCGGCGTCGGCGAGCGCCCGCTGCACGATCTCGGGCGTGGGGTCGACCGGCGTGCCGACCGAGAGGTCGACGATGCCGTCCGGATGCGCGACCGCTCGCGCCTTGAAGGGCGCGAGCGAGTCCCAGGGGAAGTCCGGAAGGTCGAGCGGGGTCACTCGTCGTGTTCCTGGGGCGGCAGCGCCTCGATGAGCGGGTGGTCCTTCTCGATCATGCCGAGCTTGGCCGCGCCGCCGGGGCTGCCGAGGTCGTTGAAGAACTCGACGTTCGCGTTGTAGTAGTCCGCCCACTGCTCGGGGACGTCGTCCTCGTAGTAGATGGCCTCGACGGGGCAGACCGGCTCGCACGCACCGCAGTCGACGCACTCGTCGGGGTGGATGTAGAGCGAGCGCTTGCCCTCGTAGATGCAGTCGACCGGACACTCCTCGATGCACGCCCGGTCCTTCAGGTCGACGCAAGGCTGGGCGATGACGTAGGTCATGGGGAGCGGACCTCCTGCGGTGGCGCGTTCGGGAGCGTTCGGGAGCTGGTGCTGCACCGCCTAGTATGCCGGACATGAACGGCGAGCCCACGCACGGCCCCACGGATGAGACCGTCCCCGACACGACACCCGAGACCGACTCTGCGACGGGTGGCACGGGCTCGGCGGGCCACCGGCTGACGGCCGCCCTCACCGTCGGCAGCCGCGTCGTCGTGCGCTACCGGCTCGCGGAGGGCAGCGAGTCGCGGGCCACCGACTTCCTCGGCGAGCTCGTCGCCCGCAACGACGACTTCGTCGTCGTCGACACGAAGACCGAGCGGGTGAAGCTCATCCGGGCCGACGTGCTGGCGGCCAAGGACGTGCCGCCGCCCGCGAGCCGCCCGGGTCGCGCGCACGAGCGCATCTCGGCCGACGACCTCGAGCTGCTCATGGCGAAGGGCTGGCAGGCCGTCGACCGGGCCGGGCTCGGCGACTGGGTGCTGCGCGCGGCCTCCGGATTCACCGGGCGCGCGAACTCGGTTCTCGCCGTGGGCGACCCGAGCCTGCCGCTCGACAAGGCCATCGACTACGCCGAGAAGTGGTACGCCGACCACGAGCGTCCCCCGATCTTCCAGGTGCACGGCGAGCAGGGGTTCGTGGTCGAGGACCAGCCCCTCCCCGCGGCCCTGCTCGAGCGTGGCTACGTCGTCGGTGGCGACTTCGACAGCTGGCGGCGGGTGCTCGTCATGACCGGCCTGTCGGCGGCGGTGCCGCCGCTCACCGAGGAGTCGGTGCCGGTCACGGCCGACGCGGAGCTAACGATGGACTGGCTGATGGCCTACAACGAGCAGCGCTCCGTGGTGCCCGGCGTGACCGAGGCGGTGCTGACCGGCAGCGAGGGCCAGCTGTTCCTCTCGGTGCGCGACCCCGGCACGCGACGGATCGTCGCCGTGGCCCGGATGGCCATCCACCCGGGCTGGGCCGGGGTCTTCGGCCTCTGGGTGCACCCCGACCACCGGCGCGCGGGACTCGCCTCGACGATCGTCTCGGCGGTCGCGATGGTGGCGCGCGAGAACAACATGCCGGCGATCTACCTGCAGGTCTCGGGCGACAACGAGGACGGCGTGGCGTTCTGGCGCGACCTGGGCTTCACGGTCCACCACGAGTACACCTACCTGGCCCGCCCGGCCGGCTGACCGCTCCCCCGCTGCTCGGCCTCAGCGCGAGCCCAGTGCGGGCCCAGTGCGGGCTCAGTGCGGGCTCAGTGCGCGGAGGCCCGGGAGCCGGTGCACACGACGCCGGCGAGCGGCAGGTAGTGCGTCGACACCGACTCGCTGCGCACCGGCGCGCCCGCGCCCGTGCCCGTGCCGGGGCGGAACCACTGCCGGGTCACCGTGACGTCGAAGCCCGGCCTCGCGGACCGCGGCGTGCAGCCGGCGCCGGCGCCCCGCGTCGTCCGCGGGGTCACCACCGCCGTGCGGGGGCCGGTCACCGATCGCACGTCCCACGTCTTCGTGCCCCAGATGCGACCGTGGAGCACGCCACCCTCGACCCACGTCTGCACGAGCATCCCGAAGGGGGTGTCGTTGCGCCAGCGGTTGTCGAGGGAGGGCCACGCGAGGGCGGCGTCACGCCCCACCGGGCGGTGCCGGTCGTGGTGGGCGGGCGGCGTGCGCTCGAGGATCGGGACCCCGGCGAGCCAGGCGAGGTCGTGCACGACCGTCGAGACCTGGGTGACACCGCCGCGGGTGCCGGCCACCGGCCGGCCGTCGACGACCACGGCGCCGTCGGGGTCGTCGCCCACCTCCCCCGGCTCGCCGAGCACGGCGTTGAGGCTGAAGGTGCCGCCGGGCCTGACGAACGTGCCGTTGACCCGCCGTGCTGCCAGCAGCACGTCGGTCGTGCGCCCGGCGCCCCCTGCTGCCAGGGGCAGGCGGACGTCGGCGACGAGCGTCGTCACCCCGGCGCGTCGGGCGTCGTCGGTCGTGAAGGGCGGGCGTGCGGCGCCGGCGCGCACGAGGACGGTGCGGTCCGCGCCGGAGATGGCCCGGGTGACCCGCTCGGCGAGGTCGGCCTCGTCGAGCGCGAGCCCGTCGACCGACGGCACGAGCGTGGGCGGCCGGCCGTGGGCGTCGAGCACCCACCGCGCGCTCCGGGCGGGCCGGGTCACCACGGTCACCTTGCTCGCCACGAGCGCCGCGAGCTTCGGGCCGTCGAAGTGCGGCACGAGGCCGCCGGAGCCGTCCGGGACGACACTGACGAGCGGCGCGTACTCGACGGGGTCGAGCAGCACCCGGCTGCGCCCGGCGACGAGGACGAGCGGCCTCGAGACCGCCGTGCTGCCGAAGGCGGAGGCCACCCGCTGGACGGTGTCGCCGCTCACCCGGGGCTCGACCTCACGCACCACGGCGGTCGCCTCGACCGCGTCGGGGAACGCCTTGCGCAGGGCGAACTTCGTGCCGACGACGTCGAGCACGTGCCCGCGCTCGGGCAGGTCGACCGACATGGCTCCGCCCGGGAAGCTGATCCGCCCCTCCGCCGGCGCCACCTCGGTGCGCGGCGCCAGCCGTTCGACGTAGCGGGTCAGGGCGTCGTCGTCGGCGCTCGTGAGCAGCGGGGCGTCCACCTCGCCGACGAGCCGCTCCCAGACCGTCCTCGGGTCGAGCGTGAAGCCGGTGAGCCCCTCGAGCGACCGGTCGACGTCGACGCGCAGCCCGGCCTCTCGGGGCACCACCTCGAGGGGGTCGTCACGGCCCGGCACGTGCAGCGTGATCGGGCCGTCGAGCAGGGGCTTCGACCCGCGCACGACCGCGGCGTGCGCCGACTCCGTCGTCATGCCGCCGACGGCGATGCCGCCGACCGACACGGTGGCGGGCAGGTGCTGCGACGACCAGGCGCACAGGCCGGCATACGCCCCACCGAGCACGACGACCGAGGCCAGCAGGCGCAGCGCCGTCGAGCGTCGCTCGCGGCGGGCGTCGTGCTGCCAGTCGTCGGCCAAGGCTGCTCCGTGCGCGGGGTGGCGTGTGAGGTCGGCACGACGGTAGCCCCCGCCACCGCCCGACCGGCGCCGCAACGCCGAGGGCTCCCGCCCCGACCGCGGAGGTGGCGTCAGGCGAGCAGGTCGGTGCCGCGTCGGCCGGTGGGCCGCCAGGTGCGCGGGTCGACCTGCCGGAAGCCCTCGCGGGCCGTGGTGCGCACGGCGATGAGGTTCGAGAGGGCGTGCACGTCCTCGTTCGCGACGACCACCTGGGTCGCGTGCGCGCGCAGCGCTGCGTTCTGCGCCGTGCGGGCCGTCGCGTCGTGGACGACGTGCGTGACGAGGTCGTCGTCGACGACCGAGGGCGCGAACGCGTCGCCGGGTGCCGGCACGACCAGCACGGGGGCCGCCGGCGCTTCGCGCCCGTCGGGCCCGCCGGGCCCGTCAGGCACGCCGGAGATCCCCAACTCCTGCTCCGCCCACCAGGCGCGGGTGTCGAGCAGGTCGGGATCGACCGACTGCAGCCACGCGCGGTCCTCGCGGGCCCAGCCGAGCGGGGTCACGATCTCGTAGGCGTGCCGGGGCAGGTCGGCGTCCCCCAGCAGCTCCATCGCGCGCCGCGTCACCCGGTGCGCCTGCACGTGGTCCGGGTGCCCGTAGCCACCGTGCTCCTCGTAGGTCACGACGACGTCGGGCCGCACGTCACGCACGACGTCGGCCACGAGCCCCGCCGCCTCGTCGAGGTCGGCCCCGGCGAACGCCTCGGGGCGCGCCGCGGCCGGCGAGCCGACCATGCCGGAGTCGCGGTAGCGCGACAGGCGCCCGGAGGCCGGGTCCGTGCCGAGCACGTGCGACACGGCGCCGAGGCGCTCCGTCGCCAGCAGCAGCTCACCGTGGCGGTGCGGCCCCAGCCGGTCGTGCGGGTCGCCCTCGAGGTGCGCGAGGCCGGGCGGGATGACCTCGCCCTCCTCGCCGAGCGTGCAGGTGAGCACGTGCACCTCGTCGCCCCGCGCGACGTGGTGGGCCATCGTCACGCCGCACGTCAGGGTCTCGTCGTCGGGGTGGGCGTGCACGAAGAGCAGTCGGGCCACGGGGATCCTCTCGATCGGGCTGCGGGTGGGGGTGCGCGCGGCGGTCAGGGGGCGGGCGCCTCAGCGCACGGCCACGGTGGCGAGGTCGACGATGCCACCGACCGCGTGGTCCTCGTAGCCGCGCACCCCGGCGCCGTGCAGGTGCAGGGCCTTGGTCGCCGACAGCGCGATGTAGCCGCCCTGCTCGCGGATCGTCCGGTCGGCCTGGCGCCAGACCGTCGCCCGCTGCGCGGGGTCGGTGGTGGCGTCCGCGCGGTCGACGAGCGTCTCGACGGCGCGGTTGCCGAAGTAGCCGACGTCCTGGCCAGGACCCGAGGAGTCGAGGTTGATGCGGGCGTCGAAGAGGGCCGGCAGCACGCCCCCGGCCGACGGCCAGTCGGGGGTCCACGCGCCGCGGAACACGTCGTAGTCGTCGACCGCACCGGGCTTCTCGATGGTCTCGTAGTACTCCTCCGGCGGCACGCCGGTCAGCGTGACCGCGAAGCCGGCGCGCTCCCACCCGGCGGCGAGGGCGGCATACGCCTTGTCGGTGAGCACCGAGCGCGCGTAGACGACGCGCAACGGCACCGGGAGCGTCACGCCGGCCCGACGGAGCACGGCACGTGCCCCCTCCGGGTCGCCCTCGACGTCGGCGCCGCTGGGCGGCGTGACGGCGCGCGGGTCGACGGCGGGAGAGAGCACCGACCACGTCGCCGTGCCGGCGCCGTCGCCACCGGTCGCCGCGAGGTAGGTCGCGCGGTTCGTCGACAGCGCGAGCGCCTGGCGCACCGCCGGCTTCGACAGCACCGGGCTGCGCTGGTTGAGCGCGAGGTAGTCGACGTTGCCGGTGTAGGGGAAGGTGAGCCGGGCCTGCAGGTCGGTGCCGGCCTGGTTGCGCAGGGTCGGGCTCGCCTGCACCCACGAGACGGCATACGTGTCGTCGTCCTGCTGGTTGAGCAGGCGCTGGATGACGCCCTGCTCCTCGAGGCCGGAGGTCACCCGGATCGCGTCCGGGTAGGCGTGCCGGATCGGGTCGCTGCGCGGGTCCCAGCGCTCGTTGCGCACGAAGGTTCCGCCGCGTTCGGGGTCCCACGGCGCCGCGAGGCGGTAGGGCCCGCTCGACATGACGGCATACGACGCCGCGTCGGAGGGGGTGTCGCTCGAGGCCTTGCGCGGCGCGAACTCCGGCAGCGCCACGATCTGGGCGAAGTCGGGCTCGGGCTCGCGCAGGTGGAAGGTGATGGTGCGCCCGTCGCAGGCGACGGCGCGCTCGAGGTCCCCCTCGTGGGCGGTGTCGGACGGCCCGGCGTACACCGGCTTCTCGAGCCCCTCCGGCGTCACGCGGGTGGGCACGTCGAGCAGGAAGCTCGCGTAGTTCGTGCCGCCGACGTGGGTGCGCCGGTCGAAGGTGCGCGCCACGCCGTGCCGCACGTCGGCGCACGTGACGGGCGAGCCGTCCTGCCACGTCGGGCCGGCGCGCAGCGTGAAGCGCCAGGTGCGGCCCCCGTCGCGCGACGTCCCCGTGTCGGTGGCGAGGTCGCCCAGCAGGTCGCGCTGGTGGGCCCCGGTGCCGTATGCCGTGAGCCCCCGCGCGAAGGTGCGCTGGGCGAAGAACGCCTCGGGGCCGACGTACATCAGCTGCGGGTCCCACGTGGCGACCGGGCCCGCGACGAGCACCTGGAGGGTGCCGCCCACCCCGGGCGCGCCGGCGGGTGGAGCGGTCGACGCGCCGGCCCGGCCCGCGCCGAGGGCGTCGGGGCCGGCCGGCGCGTCGGTGCCGGAGGACGTGCAGGCCGCGGCGCCGCCCGCGAGCACGGCGGCGCCGATCCCGGCCATCACCGACCTGCGGAGCCCCCGCAGGCGGGTGCGCAGCGCTCGGTGCACGCCTCGGTCAGCCTTCGGCCTTCGCGGCCGAGCGCGCGCGGGAGGCCGTGCGGGCCCGCTCGCCCGCGTCGAGGACGACCTTGCGGATGCGCACCGACTCGGGCGTCACCTCGACGCACTCGTCCTCGCGGCAGAACTCGAGGCTCTGCTCGAGGCTGAGCTTGCGCGGCGGCACGATCTTCTCGAAGTTGTCCGAGGAGGAGGCGCGCACGTTCGTGAGCTTCTTCTCCTTGGTGATGTTGACGTCCATGTCGTCGGCGCGCGAGTTCTCGCCGACGATCATGCCCTCGTAGACCTCGGTCGTCGGGTCGACGAAGAGCGTGCCGCGCTCCTGGAGGTTGACCATGGCGTAGGAGGTGACGACGCCCTTGCGGTCGGAGACGAGCGAGCCGCTCGTGCGGGTCGTGATCGCGCCGAACCACGGCTCGTAGTCCTCGAAGACGTGGTGGGCGATGCCCGTGCCGCGCGTCTCGGTGAGGAACTCGGTGCGGAAGCCGATGAGGCCACGGCTCGGCACGAGGAACTCCATGCGGATCCAGCCGGTGCCGTGGTTCGTCATCTGCTCCATGCGGCCCTTGCGGGCGGCCATGATCTGCGTGATGGCGCCGAGGAACTCCTCGGGGGTGTCGATCGTGAGGCGCTCGACCGGCTCGTGCACCTTGCCGTCGACCTCGCGCGTGACGACCTGCGGCTTGCCGACCGTCAGCTCGTAGCCCTCGCGGCGCATCTGCTCGACGAGGATGGCGAGGGCGAGCTCACCACGACCCTGCACCTCCCACGCGTCGGGGCGCTCGGTGTTGAGGATGCGCAGCGACACGTTGCCGATGAGCTCCTTGTCGAGGCGGTCCTTGACCATGCGGGCCGTGACCTTCGAGCCGCGCACCTGGCCGACCATCGGGCTCGTGTTCGTGCCGATCGTCATCGAGATGGCCGGCTCGTCGACCGTGATGAGCGGCAGCGGGATCGGGTTCTCGGGGTCGGCCAGGGTCTCGCCGATGGTGATGTCGGGGATGCCGGCGACGGCGATGATGTCGCCGGGACGGGCCTCCTCGGCGGGCTTGCGCTCGAGGGCCTCGGTCATCAGCAGCTCGGTGATCTTCACACGCTGCTGCGAGCCGTCGTGGCGGCACCACATGACCTGCTGGCCCTTCTTGATCGTGCCGTTGAAGACACGGAGCAGGGCGAGGCGGCCGAGGAAGTTGGAGGCGTCGAGGTTGGTGACGTGGGCCTGCAGCGGAGCCTCGTCGTCGTAGGTCGGCGCGGGGATCGTCGACAGGATCGTCTCGAAGAGGGCCTCGAGGTCCTCGCCCTCGGGAAGGCCGCCGTTGTCGGGGCGCTCGACCGACGCGCGGCCGGCCTTGGCGGACGCGTAGACGATCGGGAAGTCGATCTGCTCCTCGGTGGCGTCGAGGTCCATGAAGAGCTCGTAGGCCTCGTCGACGACCTCGGCGATGCGCGAGTCGGGGCGGTCGACCTTGTTGATGCAGAGGATGACCGGCATCTTGGCGGCGAGCGCCTTGCGCAGCACGAAGCGGGTCTGCGGCAGCGGGCCCTCGGACGCGTCGACGAGGAGCACGACGCCGTCGACCATCGACAGGCCGCGCTCGACCTCACCGCCGAAGTCGGCGTGGCCGGGGGTGTCGATGATGTTGATGGTGACGCCCTCGGTGAGGCCACGGTCCTGGGCGGCCTTGCCGGTGTAGTGCACCGCGGTGTTCTTCGCGAGGATCGTGATGCCCTTCTCGCGCTCCAGGTCGCCGGAGTCCATCGCACGCTCGTCGACGTGCTGGTGCTCGCCGAACGCACCGGACTGCCAGAGCATCTTGTCGACGAGGGTGGTCTTGCCGTGGTCGACGTGGGCGACGATGGCGACGTTGCGGATGTCCGCGCGGGTCTTCAAAGGCATGAGCACCATTCTCGCAGGGTTTTGAGGTGCCTTTGTCCACCCGGGGTCGGGCCCCGCCAGGGGTGCGTCAGCGGTGGGCGGCCACGAGCTGGTCCATGAGGGCATCCATCCGGTGGTCGACCTGCTGGCGCGACGGGTCCGCGTCGAACCAGTCGAGGATCTCGCGGGCGCCCCGGGCGAAAGGCACCGTCGCCGTCCAGCCGGGCACGAGCGCCTTGACGAGGCTGTTGTCGAAGACCATCGAGTGGGCCTTGTCGCCGAGCAGGGCGGCGCCCCAGTCCGCGTCCACCCGGGCCACGGCGTCGGACGGGACGTGGACGAGCCGGGGCTCGACGCCGGCCGCCGCGGCGACGACCTCGTAGACCTGGTTCCAGCTGAGCCACTCGTCCGAGGTGATGTGGACGCTCGCACCCATGGCGGCAGGCTGGGCGAGGAGACCGACGAAGGCCCGCGCGAAGTCCGTCGCGTGCGTCAGGGTCCACAGCGAGGTCCCGTCGCCGTGCACGACGACCTCGGCGCCGCGGCGCATCCGGTCCACGACGGTCCACCCGCCGTCGAAGGGGACCGAGGTGTGGTCGTAGGTGTGCGAGGGCCGCACGATCGTCATGCCCAGGCCTTCCTCGCGGTGCAGGCGCACCAGGAGGTCCTCGGCGGCGATCTTGCCGCGCGAGTAGGACCAGAAGGGGTTGTGCAGGGGCGTCGACTCGACGACGGGCACGCGGACCGGCGGGGTCTGGTAGGCCGAGGCCGAGCTGATGAAGACGTACTGCCCCATCTGCCCCCGCAGCACGTCGAGCCGGGCGGAGACGTCGTCGGGGCCGAACGCCCGGAAGTCGGCGACGACGTCGAAGTCACGACCCGTGACGGCCGCCCGGAAGGAGTCGGCGTCGTCGAGGTCGGCCGTCAGCAGCTCGCAGCCGTCGGGCACCGGCCGCGTCGTGCCGGCCGTCCGCCCGAGCACGGCGACCTCGAAGCCCTCCTCGAGGGCCCGCTGCGTGCAGGCCGAGCTGATGGTGCCGGTGCCGCCGAGGAAGAGCACGGAGGGTGCAGACATGGTGGGTTCGCTCCCGTGGAGAAGGCCCTCGCGGGCCGGACCGGGCCGCGACCGCGACCCGCGAGCACCGTAACCCCACGTGTCCCGACCTGTCCCCGACGCCTCCCCACCGTGAGGCGCAGCGGCGGCCCGGGGCCGGCTGGCGCCGTCAGGTGAGCAGGGCCTCGAGCTGCTCGACGATGGGCAGGTCGGCCGGCAGCCACGGGACGGCGCGCAGGTCGTCGCGGTGCAGCCAGCGCAGCTCGTCGTGGTCCTCGAGCGGCTCGGGTGTGCCGTCGACGACCTGCGCGAGCCACACGAGCATCTCGAAGCGGTCGCCGAGCGGCCACGTGCCCGCGGGTCGGGGGCCCGGCACCGGGTCGCCGAGGCGCACGCGCACGCCGAGCTCCTCGAGGAGCTCGCGGTGCAGGGCGGCCTCGGGCGTCTCGCCCTCGTCGACCTTGCCGCCCGGCAGCTCCCACCCACCGGCGAGCGCCGAGGGCTCGGTGCGCCGCGCCGAGAGCAGCCGGGTCGGCGCGTCGAGGTCGTCGACGAGGGCCGCCCCGACGACGAGGCGGACCGCTGCTGGGAGGCTCTCTGGACTGCTCATGGCGCCCCGATGGTGCCACAGCCCCACCCCGGAACGGTGCCGACGGGCGTCCGACGAGCGTTGAATGGGGTCATGACACGACGACTGGACGACGAGGAGATCGAGCGGCAGCTGGGCGACCTGCCCGCCTGGACCCGCGACGGCGACACGATCCGGGCCTCCTGGGAGGCGCCGGACTTCCTCACGGGCATCGCGCTCGTGCAGGAGGTGGCAGCGGCGGCGGAGACGATGGACCACCACCCCGACATCGACATCCGGTGGCGCACCGTGCACTTCGCGCTCTCGACCCACTCCGAGGGAGGTCTGACGCAGCTCGACGTCGAGCTCGCCCACCAGATCAGCCAGGAGGCCGCGCGCCGCGGCGCCGTCGCGGCGTCCTGAGCCACACCGGGCGTCCGGGCGCGCCCGGGGGCCCTCCGGGCGTCCTCCCCGGTCGCGTGACGCAGCGGCCGCTCAGATCACTTAGGCTTGCCTCATGCGATCGCACTCACGCTCAGGCTCGCGCGCCGAGTCCCGGGAGGGTCATAGTCCGGGGCCGGACCCCGTCCGGCCAGCCCTCACCCTCCACCCGCTCGCCCGGGTGGTGACCGCATGAGCACCGCCCTCGGCATCGGCCTGGGCATCCTGCTGATCCTCGCCCTGACGGCGGCGACGGGCTACTTCGTGGCCCAGGAGTTCGCCTACGTCGCCGTGGACCGCAACGCCCTCAAGCAGCTCGCCGACCAGGGCGACGCTCCCGCCCAGCGCGCGCTGCGCGTCACCTCGCAGCTCTCCTTCACCCTGTCGGCCGCCCAGTTCGGCATCACCGTGACGGCGTTGCTCGTCGGCTACGTGTCCGAGCCGCTCGTCGGCGCCGGCATCGCCGAGCTGCTCGACCCGTCGATGTCGTATGCCGCCCGCCTCAGCCTGTCGGTCACCGCTGTGCTCGTCTTCTCGACCGTCGTCCAGATGGTCTTCGGCGAGCTCGCGCCCAAGAACTACGCCATCGCGCGCACCGTGCCGCTGGCCCGGGCGCTCAGCCGCTCGACGCTGGTCTACCTGCGCCTCGCCGGCCCCGTCGTGCGGCTCTTCGACCGCGCCTCGACGACCCTGCTGCGCAAGGTCGGCATCGAGCCGGTCGAGGAGCTCGAGCAGGGCGCGACCGCGGAGGACCTCACCCGCATCATCGACGAGTCGCACGCCGGCGGCCTGCTCGACGACGACCTCTCCGACGTGCTCGAGGGCGGCCTGCGCTTCCGCGAGCTCGACGCCGGCGACGTCATGACACCCCGCGTCCGGGTGACGACCGTCGCGGCCGACGCACCGGTCTCCGACCTCGTGGCGCTGCTCGACACGGGCTGGTCCCGTTTCCCGGTCACGGGCCGCGACGGCGACGACATCGTCGGGGTCGCGGGCATCGCCGAGGTGCTCGCGGTGCCTGCCGACCGCCGGGCCTCGACCACCGTCGGGTCGGTCGTGTCCGACCCCACGGTCGTGCCGACGAGCGCTCCCCTGCCGCGCGTGCTCGACCAGATCCGCGCCGACCACCGCCAGCTGGCCGTCGTCGTCGACGAGCACGGCGGCTTCGCCGGCATCGTCACCTTCGAGGACATCGCCGAGGAGGTCGTCGGCGAGATCCTCGACGAGGACGACAAGCCCGAGCCCGGCGTCGTCGAGACGACGCCCGACACGTGGACCGTGCCCGGTCACCTGCGCCTCGACGAGCTCGACACCGCCACCGACCTGCGCCTTACGAGCAGCGACGAGTACTCCACCGTGAGCGGCCTCATCCTCGAGGCCCTCGGCCGCACCGCGGTCGTCGGTGACGAGGTGCGCCTCGAGGCCCGGCGCGAGGTGACGACCGACGCGCCCGACGGCGACGTCGAGGACGACGACGCGGACGACGAGTCGTCACGGCAGGACCGGCACGAGCAGGACCGGCACGAGCACGAGCCGCGCCACCACCCGGTCTCGGTGCTGCTGCGCGTCGAGGCCGTCGAGCGGCACGTGCCGTCGTCGGTGCGCGTCGAGGTGCTCGACCTGATGAGCGACCTCGAGTCGCTCGACGGCGACTCCCCCGACGGCGACGGCTCCGACGGCTCCGACTCCTCCGACGACGTCACCGGGGGCGCCGACGGCGCGTCCGCGCCCACCGACCGGACGGAGGCGACCCGATGACCACCGCCCTGCTCGTCTCGCTCCTGCTGCTCGTGCTCAACGCCTTCTTCGTCGCGGCGGAGTTCGCCCTCGTCGCGAGCAAGCGCCACCGGCTGGAGGACCTCGCCGAGCGCGGCAGCGTCGCGGCCCGGGCGGCCGTGCGCGGCAGCCGCGAGCTCTCGCTCATGCTCGCCGGCGCCCAGCTCGGCATCACGCTCTGCACGCTGGGTCTCGGCTCGCTCGCGAAGCCGGCCGTGGCCGAGCTGCTGACCCCGGTCTTCACCTTCGTGCGCGTGCCCGACGCGGCGGCATACGTCGTCTCGGTCGTGCTCGCCGTCGGCATCGTCGTCTTCCTCCACATGGTGGTCGGCGAGATGGCCCCGAAGTCGTGGGCGATCGCCCACCCCGAGCGCTCGGCCGTGCTGCTCGCGCTGCCGTTCCGTGGCTTCGCGTGGGTCATGCGCCCGGCGCTCAGCGTGCTCAACGCGATGGCGAACGGCTGCCTCCGGCTCGTCGGCGTCACGCCGCAGGACGAGCTCGGCCAGGTGCACGGGCCCAAGGAGCTGCAGCTGCTCATCGCCAGCTCCAAGGACCACGGCATGCTCGCCGAACCCGAGCACCGCGTGCTCGCCGGCGCCATCGACCTCGACACGACGCCCCTGACCGAGGTCGTCGTGCCCCTCGACCGGGTCGTCGGCGTCGCGACGACGGCGACCTGCGCCGAGGCCGAGGCGCTCTCGCGCGACACGGGCCGCTCGCGCCTCGTCGTGCGCGAGGGCGACGCGCCCGTCGGGGTCGCGCACGTGCGCGACATCGTGCGCGCCGAAGCCGGGTCACCGGTCACGACGGTCACCTCGCCCGCCCTCCACGTCGACTCCGGGCTGTCCCTCCTCGACGCGATCTCGCGGATGCGCGCCGAGCACGCCCAGCTCGTCCTCGTCGACGGGCCGTCCGGGCCACTCGGCATCGTGACGATGGAGGACCTCCTCGAGCGCGTGCTCGGCCAGTTCGACGACGAGACGGACGCCTGAGCCGAGCCCGGGCCGGATCGTGGTGCGCGGGCGATCTTCCTGTCCACGGGGGCAGGTCGCCGGAAGATATCCAGCGCGTCACGATTCGGCATAGTCGGTTGCTGGCCGTGTCGCACCGCTGAATGATGGGGCGCGCGGTCGCGGGGGGATAGGTTGCGGCTGCTGCGGAGCAGCTGGACGACCGATCCGGTCGTCCGGCACCGATCACGACCCGGAGGCGACGGCATCCATGAGCACTCCTCTCGAGCTCGAGCCAGGATCCACCTCGGCCGAGCCGGAGTCGGTCCTGCGGGGCGAGAAGCAGATCGAGGGACGGTCGCTCGGGCAGATCGCCTGGATGCGGCTCAAGCGTGACAAGGTCGCGCTCGGGGGCGGCTTCTTCGTCCTCTTCCTCATCCTCATGGCGCTCTGCGCGCCCCTCATCGTCGGGCTGCTCGGCCACCCCCCGGACGAGTTCCACCAGGAGCTCGTCGACGCCAACCTGCAGATCCCGACGGCCCCCTTCGGCGGCATGTCGTGGGACTTCCTCTTCGGCGTCGAGCCGGTCAACGGTCGCGACATCTTCAGCCGCATCATCTACGGCTCGCAGATCTCGCTCCTCATCGCGTTCCTCGCGACGCTGCTCTCCGTCGTCATCGGCACGATCCTCGGCGTCGTGGCCGGCTACTTCGGCGGCCTCGTCGACACGATCATCAGCCGGTCGATGGACATCTTCCTCGCGTTCCCCCTCCTCGTCTTCGCCATCGCTCTCGTCGGCGTCGTGCCGGACGAGGCGTTCGGGCTCAAGGGCGACTCGCTCCGCATCGCGGTGATCATCTTCATCATCGGCTTCTTCAACTGGCCCTACATCGGCCGCATCATCCGCGGCCAGACGCTCTCGCTGCGCGAGCGGGAGTTCGTCGACGCGGCCCGCAGCCTCGGGGCGCGCACGCCCTACATCCTGCTCAAGGAGCTGCTGCCGAACCTCATCGCGCCGATCCTCGTCTACGCGACCCTGCTCATCCCGACCAACATCCTCTTCGAGGCCGGTCTCTCGTTCCTCGGCGTCGGCGTCCAGGCGCCCCGCGCGACGTGGGGCGGCATGCTCTCGGATGCCGCCCAGTGGTACCAGATCGACCCCTGGTTCATGGTCTGGCCCGGCCTCGCCATCTTCGTGACGGTGCTGGCCTTCAACCTCTTCGGGGACGGCCTGCGTGACGCCCTCGACCCGCGGTCGCGGTAACCACCGCAGCCCGCTTTCCGCAACACGAAGGAGCGCATCCACTCATGAAGAACACACGCGTGATGGTGGTCGCGACCGCGGCCGCCCTCGCCCTGGGACTGTCTGCCTGTGCCGGCAGCCAGACCCCGGGCACGTCGAACACCGGCGGCGGAGGCGGCGGCGCAGGTGCGGCCCCGGCCGCGGACGCGGCCCTGCAGGCCGTCGTGCGCCCCTCGGACAAGAAGGGCGGCACCCTCAAGTTCGGCATCTCGAGCGACTGGGACTCGGTCGACACGGGTGACACCTACTACGGCCTCTCGTGGGACTTCCTGCGCAACTACGCGCGCACCCTCGTCGCCTTCAAGGCGGCGCCGGGCAAGGAGGGCAACCAGCTCGTCGGTGACCTCGCCACCGGTCTCGGCAAGCCGAGCGCCGACAACAAGACGTGGACCTACACGCTCCGCGACGGCATCAAGTTCCAGGACGGCACGCCGATCACGAGCAAGGACGTCAAGTACGGCGTCGCGCGCCAGCTCGACAAGAACACGTTCCCGAACGGCCCGACGTACTTCAACGACTTCCTCGCCGACGTGCCCGAGGGCTACTCGGTCTACAAGGACAAGAACCTCGACAACCTCAAGTCGATCGAGACGCCCGACGACAAGACGATCGTCTTCAAGCTGAAGACGCCCTTCGCCGGCTTCGACTACTTCGCCCAGCTGCCCGCCACGGCCCCCGTGCCGCAGGCCAAGGACACCGGCACGAAGTACAAGGAGACGTACGTCGCGAGCGGCCCGTACAAGTTCTCGCAGTACCAGACCGGCAAGCGCATCGAGCTCGTCCGCAACGACCAGTACGACCCGGCGAGCGACCCCGACACCGGGCGCAAGGCGCTGCCCGACACCATCACCGTGGAGATCGGCGTCAACGCGGCCGACCTCGACAACCGCCTCATCGCGGGCGACCTCGACATCGACCTCGCCGGCACCGGCGTCCAGGCCCAGGCGCAGGGCAAGATCCTCGCCGACCCGACGCTCAAGGCGAAGACCGACAACGTCGTGAGCGCACGCACGAGCTACACGCAGATCAACAGCGACGTCGCGCCGTTCGACAACATCGAGTGCCGCAAGGCCGTCATCTACGCGTACGACAAGACGGGCTACCAGCGTGCCTACGGCGGCAACGTCGGTGCCGACGTCGCGACCGGCCTGCTGCCCCCCATCGTCCCGGGCTTCCAGGAGATGGACATGTACAACGCGAAGAGCAAGCCCACCGGTGACGTCGACGCCGCCAAGGCCGCCCTCGCCAAGTGCGGCCAGCCGAACGGCTTCGAGACCAACATCTCCTACCGTCCCGAGCGCCCGAAGGAGAAGGCCGCCGCGGAGTCGATGCAGCAGGCCCTCGCCAAGGTCGGCATCAAGCTCTCGCTCAAGGCCTACCCGGCCGGTGACTACTTCAAGCTCTACGCCGGCAAGCCCGACTTCGCCAAGGCGAACAAGCTCGGCCTCATGGTGATGAGCTGGGGCGCCGACTGGCCCGATGGCTTCGGCTTCCTCCAGCAGATCGTCGACAGCCGCGTCATCCGCCCCGCGGGCAACACCAACCTCGGCATCAAGCTGCCCGAGGTCGACAAGCTCATGGACCAGGCCCTGTCGGAGAACGACAAGACCAAGCGTGAGGCCATCTGGGGGCAGATCGACAAGATCGTCATGGAGAACGCCCAGGTGATCCCGGGCATCTGGAACAAGGCCCTGCTGTTCCGCCCCGACACCGTGTCGAACCTCTTCGTCAACGACGGCTACTCGTACTACGACTACGCCGCCGCCGGCAAGACCAACCCGTGACCGACGGTCCGGCACCGGGCCCTCGGGCCCGGTGCCGGACCTCCCGGTCCGACCCCCTTCCCCCGAAAGTAGGTGAAGGCGCAGGCTGCCCGGGGAACGGCACCACCGTTCCCCGGCCCGCCCGGCCACCACAGTGCTGACGTACCTGATCCGCCGGCTCATCGCCGCCGTCCTGCTGCTCGCCATCGTGAGCGCGGTCGTCTTCGCCATCTTCTTCCTCGTCCCCCGCATCGGCGGCGCCACCGCCGACGACCTCGCGTCGCGCTACGTCGGCAAGAGCGCGGGCCAGGCGCAGATCCACGAGACCGCGGTGCGCCTCGGCTTCACCGACCCGATCTGGGTGCAGTACGGCCGCTTCGTCAAGGGCATCGTGGCCGGCGCCGACTACAACACCGGCGCGGGCACCGACCACTGCCCGGCGCCCTGCCTCGGCTACTCCTTCATCACGCAGAACCCGGTGCTGCCCGACCTGCTCGACCGGCTCCCCGTCACGGCGATCCTCGCGGCGGGGGCCGCGGTGCTCTGGCTCATCGGCGGCGTCGGCACGGGTGTCATCTCGGCGCTGAAGCGCGGCACCCTGCTCGACCGCAGCTTCATGGGCGTCGCCCTCGCCGGCGTCTCCCTCCCCATCTTCTTCACCGGCCTGCTCTCGCTCTCGATCTTCAGCTACGGCCTCAAGTGGACGTATGCCGGCGGTGCCAGCCCGCTCGACGCGACGAGCCCGCTCGACCTCGTCCACCGCATGCTGCTGCCGTGGGTGACGCTGGCGTTCCTCTACGCCGCCGCCTACGCGCGCCTCACCCGCGCGGGCATGCTCGAGACGATGAACGAGGACTACATCCGCACCGCGCGCGCCAAGGGCCTGCGCGAGCGCGACGTCGTCGTCAAGCACGGGCTGCGCTCGGCCCTCACGCCGATCCTCACGATCTTCGGCCTCGACCTCGGCCTGCTGCTCGGCGGCGCCGTGCTGACGGAGACGACGTTCTCGCTCCAGGGCATCGGCTTCTACGCCGTGCAGGCCATCACCAACAACGACCTGCCGAAGGTCCTCGGCGTCACGCTCTTCGGCGCCGTCTTCGTCATTCTCGCCAACCTCGTCGTGGACCTCCTCTACGCCGTCGTCGACCCCAGGGTGCGTACCTCATGAGCCAGTCCACCGACGAGAAGACCACCCGGGCCGGCCGCCGCGCCGACCGGACCGCCGCGGCGGCCGTCAACACGCTCGACGGCATCGGGGGCATCGGCGCCCCGAGCCCCGACGCGTTCCTGTCGGTGCGCGACCTCCGCGTCCACTTCCCCACCGACGACGGCGTCGTCAAGTCGGTCGACGGGCTCTCGTTCGACGTCGCCCGCGGCAAGACGCTGGGCATCGTCGGCGAGTCCGGCTCGGGCAAGAGCGTCACGAGCATGTCGATCATGGGGCTGCACAAGCCCGGCACCGTCCGGATGACCGGCTCGATCACCCTCGACGGCACCGAGCTCGTCGGCGCCCGGCCCGACGACGTGCGGGCCCTGCGCGGCAAGCGCATGGCGATGATCTTCCAGGACCCGCTCTCGGCGATGCACCCCTTCTACACCGTGGGCCACCAGATCATCGAGGCCTACAAGATCCACAACAAGGTGAGCACCTCGGTCGCGAAGAAGCACGCGATCGACATGCTCGGCCGGGTCGGCATCCCCCAGCCCTCGAGCCGCGTCGACGACTACCCGCACCAGTTCTCCGGCGGCATGCGACAGCGGGCGATGATCGCCATGGCCCTCTCGTGCGACCCCGACCTGCTCATCGCCGACGAGCCGACGACGGCCCTCGACGTCACCGTCCAGGCGCAGATCCTCGACCTCATCCGCGACCTGCAGACCGAGTTCAACTCGGCCGTCGTGCTCATCACCCACGACCTCGGCGTCGTGGCCGAGCTCTCCGACGACATCATGGTCATGTATGCCGGCCGGTCGGTCGAGTACGCCACTGCCGACGAGGTGTTCACGCGTCCGCAGCACCCGTACACGTGGGGCCTGCTCAGCTCGATGCCCCGCCTCGACCGGGTGCGCACCGAGCGCCTGCGGCCGATCAAGGGCACGCCGCCGAGCCTCATCAACGTGCCCGAGGGCTGCCCGTTCCACCCGCGCTGCGCCTACGCCGACCGCACCGACGGCCTGAGCCAGACGGTGCGCCCGCCGTTCGCCGAGACCCACCCCGGCCACTACTCCGCGTGCCACCTGAGCCGCGAGGAGCGAACGGCCATCTGGGAGAACGAGATCAGGCCGACGCTGTGACCCCGGCACCGATCGTCCACGCCCCGTCCGGTCGCGCCGCGCGCGACCTCAGCACAGGAGCCCCATCGTGACCACCACCCACGTCAAGCCGACCGCCTCGAAGCAGGCGGGCGAGTCACTGCTGCAGGTGACCGACCTGACGAAGCACTTCCCGATCCGGCGCGGGCTGCTCCAGCGCCAGGTCGGCGCCGTCCAGGCCGTCGACGGGCTGACCTTCGACGTCGCGCGCGGCGAGACCCTCTCCCTCGTGGGCGAGTCCGGCTGCGGCAAGACGACGACGGGCCGGATGCTGACGCGGCTGCTCGAGCCCACCGGTGGCACGATCCTGCTCGAGGGCGAGGACATCACGCACTGGTCGACCGGCAGGCTGCGCCCGCTGCGCCGTGACGTGCAGATGATCTTCCAGGACCCCTACGGCTCGCTCAACCCGCGCCACACCGTCGGCACCATCGTCGGGGCGCCGTACCACCTGCAGGGCATCAAGACGGAGCACGGCGTCAAGCGCGAGGTGCAGGACCTCCTCGCGCTCGTCGGACTGAGCCCGGAGCACTACAACCGCTACCCGCACGAGTTCTCGGGCGGGCAGCGCCAGCGCATCGGCATCGCCCGCTCGCTCGCCCTCAAGCCCAAGCTCATCATCGCCGACGAGCCGGTGTCGGCCCTCGACGTCTCGATCCAGGCGCAGGTCATCAACCTCCTCGAGGACCTCCAGGACGAGCTCGGCCTCACCTACGTCGTCATCGCGCACGACCTCTCGGTCGTGCGGCACATGTCCGACCGCGTGGCCGTGATGTACCTCGGCAAGCTCGTCGAGATCGCCGACCGCGACGAGCTCTACACCCGGCCCATGCACCCCTACACGACGGCGCTCCTGTCGGCCGTGCCGATCCCCGACACGCAGCGGCGCACGAAGCGCGAGCGGATCCGCCTCGAGGGCGACGTGCCGAGCCCGGTCAACCCGCCGCCCGCCTGCCGCTTCCACACCCGCTGCTGGAAGGCCCAGGAGATCTGCAAGACGCAGGAGCCGCCGCTCGTGCAGCTCGCGCCGCTGCACCAGGTCGCCTGCCACTTCCCCGAGAACGCCGAGCCGACCGCCCCGATGACCACCGACGCCACCCCGGCCGCGGAGGCCTGACCACCCCGCCGGCAACACACCGAGAAGCGCACAACCCACCGCGATCCGTTCCCGGTGGGTTGTGCCTTTCTCGGTGTGTTGCGGGGCGGGGGCTAGCCCGCGGAGGCGGCTGTCGCGACGAAGGGGGCGACGGGGCTGAGGCGGAGCAGCTGGCCGAGTCGCCGGGTCACGGCGCTCGTCCCCTCCACCTGCACGCGGCCCGACCGCAGCGCGACGGGCAGCGACAGCCGGCCGAGCCACACGGCATACAGGCTCGCGACGTCGCTGCTGATCGTCAGGTCGACGGGGAACCCGGGGTCGGCCATGCAGACCGACGGCGTGCCGTGCTCGACGAGGATCCAGAAACGGCGCAGGTCGTCGCTGAAGCGCACGTGCAGCACGTGCCGGTCGCCGCCCAGCACCGAGGTGTCGACGCGGGCGTGCATCCACCACACGAGCAGCTGCGCGTCGAGCTCGTCGGGCTGCGGGTCGCCGAACACCCAGTCGGCGCCCCACTGCGCGAGTCCGAAGACGACGGGCTCCAGGGCGCGGCCGGCGGGCGTCAGCTCGTAGCCCATCACCGTCCGCTCGACGACCCCGGCCCGCTCGAGGTGGCGCAGCCGCTTGGTCAGCAGCGTCCGGGAGAGGCCGGGCAGGCCGCGCGCGAGGTCGTTGAACCGCGTCGTGCCCGTCATCATGTCGCGCAGGATGAGCAGCGACCAGCGCTCCCCCACGACGTCGAGGGTGCGGGAGATCGGGCAGTACTGTCCTGCTCCCGGATCGTGTCGTGCCATCTGCACCTCCATGGCCCCGCGGGCACCGCGCCGCGCCCCACCCACGAGTATGGGCCGCCGACGTGGCCCGTGTCAGTTCACTCGCTGTACTGGAGGCCGGCCGCCCGTCGGCGGACGCTGGTCGTGGGCGGCAGGGGGCCGCCGGGGCCGCACCGGCCCGTCACCGATGGAGGAACGCATGACCACACACACCGACACACCGGATGCCGTCGCCGACGCGGCCCTCAACGCCCGTCACGCCGCCATGTGGGCGCTCGGGGACTACGCCGCCGTCGCCCGCGAGGTCATCCCCGGGCTCGGGGCCGTCCTCGTCGACGCCTGCGGGGTGCGGGCGGGGCAGCAGGTGCTCGACGTCGCCGCCGGCACCGGCAACGCCGCGCTGCCCGCCGCGCGGGCCGGAGCCCGCGTCACCGCGAGCGACCTCGCTCCCGAGCTGCTCGACGCCGGGCGCCGCCTGGCCGACGAGGCCGGGCTCGCCCTCGACTGGGAGCGGGCCGACGCGGAGGCGCTCCCCTTCGACGACGCGAGCTTCGACGTCGTCGTCTCGTGCGTGGGTGTCATGTTCGCCCCGCACCACCGCGTCGCCGCCGACGAGCTCGTCCGCGTCGCCCGGCCGGGGGCGACGATCGGCCTCGTCAGCTGGACGCCGCAGGGCTTCATCGGGCAGATGTTCGCGGCCATGAAGCCGTATGCCGCCGCGCCGCCTCCCGGGGCGCAGCCGCCGCCGCTCTGGGGCGACGAGGCCCACGTGCGCGAGCTGCTCGGCGACCGGGTGGAGGACCTGCGGGCCGAGAAGCGTTCGTGGCCGGTCCGGTTCGCGCGGCCGGAGGACTTCCGCGACTTCTTCAAGCGGACGTACGGCCCGACGATCGTCACCTACCGTGGCATCGCCGACGACCCCGAGAAGGTCGCTGCGCTCGACGTCGCGCTCGCCGATCTCGCGCGCGACCACATGGACGCCGACGGGAGGATGGGGTGGGAGTACCTGCTCGTGACGGCGCGCCGCAGCGGCGCGTGAGGCCGTGACCGCCACGGACCGGGCGGGGCCGTCCTGACGGGGGCTCGAGGACGGGTCGGGGGCAGGGTGAGGGCGGGGTGAGGGCAGCCGCACGCTGGAGACGGTGTGCGGCTGCCCTCGGCGCGCGCGGCCGCGGCCGCGGCGCGTCTAGAGGCGGCTCTCGGCGGCGTCCGCGCCGCCGAGCCGCTGGGCCAGCCACACGGGCACGATCGAGAGGGCGACGAGCACGACGGCGACGACGTTGACGACCGGGGCCTGGTTGGGGCGGAAGAGGTTGTTGAAGATCCAGATCGGCAGCGTCTGGCTCTCGGGCCCGGCCGTGAACGTCGTCACGACGATCTCGTCGAAGCTGAGGCCGAAGGCGAGCAGCGCGCCCGCCAGCAGGCTCGAGCGCAGGAGCGGGAAGGTGACGCGGCGGAAGGTGGTCAGCGGGCGCGCGCCGAGGTCGGCCGAGGCCTGCTCCAGCGAGCCGCCGAGACGGCGCAGCCGGGCCGTCACGTTGTTGAAGACGATGACGATGCAGAAGGTCGCGTGCCCGACGATGATCGTGAAGAGCCCGGCGCCGATGCCGAAGACGGGGCCGAGCACGTTCTGGATCACCGACTGCAGCGCGATGCCGGTGACGATGCCGGGCAGCGCGATGGGCAGCACGACGAGGATCGAGACCGCGTGCTTGCCGAAGAAGTCGTAGCGCGCGAGGGCCAGGGCGAGCAGCGTGCCGAGCACGAGGGCGATGGCGGTGGCGCCCAGCGCGGCCTGCACCGAGGTCAGCAGCGCGTCGCGGGGTCCCTGTGCCTGCAGGGCCGCCCGCCACCACTGCGTCGTGAAGCCGGGCGGCGGCCAGCCGAAGGTGCGGTCGCTGTTGAAGCTGTTGACCGCCACGACGACGAGCGGCACGTAGACGAAGGCCAGCACGACGGTGGCGAGTGCGGTGAGGCCCAGCCGGGCCGCGCGTCCGAGTCTCATCGTGCGCCCCTCACAGGTTGTCGAGCGCGCCCGTGCGGCGCACGGCGAGCAGGTAGAGGACCATGACGACGACCGACGACGTGCCGAGGGCCGCCGCGAAGGGCAGGTCGAGGGTGATGTTCTGCAGCACGGTGGTGCCGAGCACCTGGAGCTTGCCGCCGACGATCTGCACCGCGATGTAGTCGCCGAGCGAGAGCGAGAAGGTGAACACCGAGCCGGCCGCCACAGCCGGCAGCAGGGCCGGGAGCACCACCCGGCGGAACGTCGTGAACGGCCGGCCGCCGAGGTCGGCGCTCGCCTCGAGATGGCTCTCGGGGAGCCGCTCGAACGCGGCGTAGACCGGCAGCACCATGTAGGGCAGCCAGAGGTAGGTCAGGGTGAGGACCACGGCGCCGAGGCCGTAGCCGGGGCTCGCACCGAAGGTGCTCTCGAGCACTCCCCCGGGCTGCAGCATGGTGCGCCAGGCATAGGCCTTGACGAGATAGCTGGCCCAGAGCGGCACGAGCACCGCCGCGAGCAGCAGGCCGCGCAGCCGTCGGGGTGCGACGCGCGCCATGAAGAAGGCGAACGGCACGGCCACGAGCATGCAGAGGACCGTGACGAGCACCGCGATGAGCAGCGTGCGACCGATGATGCCGAGGTAGGTCGGGGTGACGAGCTCGCGGAAGTTCTCGAGCGTGAAGGTGCGCACGACGAGGTTGGTGAACGGGTCGGTCGTCCAGAACGCCGTGGCGAAGATGACGGCGAGCGCGCCGAGGTAGGCGACGACGAGCCAGAGCATCGGTGGTGCGAGCAGGAGCGCAAGACCTCTGCGGTTCCTCATGTCAGACCTCGAATTCCCTTGCAGCGCAACGATCAGTTATGCCGTGTGCCCGGGGCCGGGCGGTCCGCCCGGCCCCGGGTCGGCTCAGCTGTTGCGGATCTCGGTCCAGGCCTTGGTCCACGTCGCGTAGTCGGTGCACTTGACGTCGGTGCGACCGTCGAGGCACGCGCTGATGGGCGTGTTCCAGTAGCGCACCTTGGAGAAGTAGGCCTCGTCCTCGGCGTGGAAGACCTTGCAGTGGTTGGGGTCCGCCGTCTCGGCGCAGGCCTTCTTGTTGGCCGGCGCCTCGCCGAAGTACTCGGCGATCGCGGCGTTCGCCTTGGGCGAGACGATGTGGTCGATGAACGAGTAGGAGCACGTCTTGTTCTTCGACTTCGCCCCCACCATCCACGTGTCGGACCAGCCGGTCGCGCCCTCCTTGGGCAGCACCGCCTCGACCGGGGCCTTCTCGCCCTGGGCGACGTTGGCGATGACCTGCCACGTCGTGCCGATCGTCGTCGAGCCGTTCTTGAAGGCCTGCACCTCCTTGAGGTAGTCCGACCAGTACTCGTTGACGTTCGCCTTCTGCGCCTTGAGCAGGTCGACGGCGGCCGCCAGCTGCTTCTCGTCGAGGGCGTAGGGGTCCTTGATGCCGAGTTCGGGCTTGGTCGACATGAGGTAGAGCGCGGCGTCGGCGATGTAGATCGGCGAGTCGTAGGCGGTCACCTTGCCCTTCTGCGCGCCGACCTGGTCGAAGACGGCCGACCACGAGTCGGGGGCCGGCTTGACGAGGTCGGTGCGATACATCAGCAGGTTCGCGCCGCGGCCGTGCGGGATGCCGTAGGCCACCCCGTTGACCGAGTTCCACGGCTTCATCTTGAGCGCGTCGAAGATGTCGGCGTAGTTGGGGATGAGGGAGGTGTTGACCGGCTCGACGTCACCCGCGGCGATGAGGCGCAGGGTCGCGTCGCCCGAGGCCGACACGACGTCGTACTGGCCCGTGCGCATCAGCTGCACGGCCTCGTCCGAGGTGCCGAAGGTCTTGACGTTGACGGTGCACCCCGACGACTTCTCGAAGTCGGTGACCCAGTCGACCTTGGGGTCGTTGCTGCCGTCCTCGACGTAGCCCGGCCACGCCAGGACGTTGACCTGGCCCTCGGGGGTGCCGAGCTTGTCGAGCGCCTTGAGGTCGGGCACCTGCATGCCACCCGGGGCGCCACTGCCACCGGGCGAGCTCGGGGTCGAGCTGCCGCATCCCGCCAGGGCGAGCACGGCAACGGCCGCGACGGTCCCGACGGTCGTGAACCGGGACTTCTTTGACGTGCGCACGCCGATCTCCTTGCTGTGGTTGGGAACTGGGGTCATGGTCAGTGGGCTGCCGGTTCGGTGACGCGAGCGCCGGGCACGTCGATGACGTGGTCGGGGTGCCAGTGGAGCGCGACCCGGTCACCGCGCCGCAGGCTCGCAGAGCTCGAGCGCCCACCCCCGTTCTGCTCGAGCGCCGTGAGCCGGGCACCGGCATCGAGGGCGACGACGTAGCGCGTCACGGGACCGCTGTAGACGACCTCCTCGACCACGCCCTCGGCGCCGAGGAGCCCACCGGTCGCGGGCGTGCCGGCCGCGACCACGGCCAGCTTCTCGGGGCGGATGGCGAAGGAGCCGTCGCGGCGCACCACGTCGCGGGCGACGTCGCCGGTCAGCAGGTTCGACGTGCCGACGAAGCCGGCGACGAACGCCGACGCCGGGCTCTCGTAGACCTCGTGCGCGGTGCCCACCTGCTCGATGCGCCCGGCGTTGAAGACCGCGATCCGGTCCGAGAGGGTCAGGGCCTCCTCCTGGTCGTGCGTGACGAAGAGGAAGGTGATGCCGACGTCGCGCTGGATGCCCTTCAGCTCGACCTGCATCTGCTCGCGCAGCTTGAGGTCGAGGGCGCCGAGCGGCTCGTCGAGGAGCAGCACGGTGGGCCGGTTGACGAGCGCGCGGGCGAGCGCGACCCGCTGGCGCTGGCCACCCGAGAGCTGGGCCGGGCGTCGGGCACCGTGGTCGCCCAGGCGTACCTGCTCGAGGGCCTCGGCCACCCGCGCCCGGCGCTCGGCACGGGGCACGCGCTTGACGAGGAGGCCGTACTCGACGTTCTCGGCCACGCTCATGTGCGGGAAGAGCGCGTAGTCCTGGAAGACGGTGTTGACGTCGCGCTCGTACGGCTGGCGCCGTGTCACGTCCGCGCCGGCGAGCTCGATGCGCCCGCTCGTCGGCGCCTCGAAGCCGGCGATCATCCGCAGCACCGTCGTCTTGCCGGAGCCCGACGGCCCGAGCATCGAGAAGAACTCGCCGGCGCGCACCTCGAGGTCGACGTCGTCGACGGCCACGACCGGGGGCGTGCCGGCGAACTCCTTGCGCAGCCCGACCAACCGGATGGCCGGGGTGGCGGTCACCGCCTGCGTGGTCATGAGGACTCCTCGGGGTTTCGGTGTTTCCTCTGGACGCAAAACGTATGGGTCCATATGTTTACGCGCAAGAGGAATCCGGGAACTGGTGCGAGGAGTCCACGTGGCGGATCGCGTGATGCCGTTGGGGCCGTATGCCGCCGTGTTCGCACCGCTGCCCACCGCAGGTCGCGCCGACGCCGTGCGCCGGCGCCTCGGCGAGGCGATCGCGCTCGGGCTCCTGCCGGACGGGAGCATGCTGCCACCGGAGAGCGATCTCGCCGACCGCTTCGGGGTGGCCACCGTCACCGTGCGCGAGGCGCTCGGCACGCTGCGCGACGACGACCTCATCGTGACGCGCCGTGGGCGCGGGGGCGGCTCCTTCGTCAAGGCGCCCCGCGACGGTGGTCGCGCGGCCCTGCTCGCCCGGCTCGCCCACGTCGGGCTCGGCGAGCTGCGCGACCTCGCCGACCACTACTGCGCGATCAGCGGCCACTGCGCGGCCCTCGCGGCGGAGCGGGCCGACCCCGACGACGTGCGGCGACTGCGGCGGCTCGCGGTGGCACACCCCGCCCCCGAGGACCCGACCGCGCTCCCGCGCCACGAGGGCACCTTCCACCTCGAGCTCGCGGCCGTGGCCCAGTCGGCGCGCCTGACCCGCGAGGAGATGGCGCTGCAGCGCGAGATCGGCCCGGTGCTCTGGCTCGCCGACGTCGACGTGCGGCCCGCGGACCATGCGCACGTCGCCGTGGTCGAGGCGATCGCGAGCGGCCATCCCGCCACGGCGCGCGACCGCGCGGAGGATCATGTGCGTCAGCTCTTCGACGCGGTCAAGGCCCTGCACCGCGTCACCCGATCGAGGAGGACACCGTGACCAGAGCAGCGACCGCCGCATCGGCCGGCATCCCCTCCTCCCCTGCCCCGACCGACGCGCCGACGAGCGCGGAGGACGTGGCGCAGTGGGTGTCGGACTTCGGGAGCTGGGTCTTCGAGCAGCTGGGTGCGTTGCGCTCGACGCTCGAGCGGACCCTCGCGGCCCCGGCGCCGCGCCGCGCGGACCTCGCCATCGAGGACCGGTGCAGCGCCCTGCTGAGCGACTCGCGCACGGCCGTCGCCGGGGCGGGCGCGGTCTTCGCGCCGGGCGTGCTCGCCGATGCTCCCTACTGGCTCGAGTGGTGGACGGTCGAGACCCGGGCGGGCGGCACGACCGTGACCAAGCTGGCCGCGGAGACCGACCCGCGCGCCGTCGGCTTCCGCGACTACACCGAGCTGCCTTGGTACGCAAAGGTTCTCGCATCGGGTGAGCCGCAGGTGACCGGCCCGTACGTCGACTACCTCTGCACCGACCAGTACACCCTCACCTTCACCGCGCCCCTCGTCGTTAACGGGCGCTTCGCCGGGGTGGTGGGCGTCGACGTGCTCGTCGCCTGGTTCGAGGAGCACCTCCTCGAGGTCATGGGGGCCCTCGAGCGCACCTGCGTGCTCGTCAACGCATCCGGCCGGGTCGTCACGTCGTCCGACCCGGCCTGGGTCACGGGAGACCTGATCCGCGACCTGCCGACGGAGCGGTGGCTCGCGGGCGAGGCGGCCACGCACCCGCGGTGGACGGCCGGCAGGTGCGCCACGCTGCCGTTCCTCGTGCTCACGCCGCGCTGACGTCCGCGCCGACCCGCGTCGGCCTCCACCGAGCCCGGGCACGAGAGAGGCGCCACTCGCTCGGGGGTCCGAGTGGCGCCTCTGAACCCTCCATCGCCACGACCCCGGGCCGCGTTACACGTCCGACGGGAGACGTTTCTCGGACGGCGGCGCAGGCGCCTGCGCGAGATGGTGCTGCCGGCCAGCCCCCTGGCACGGCAGCACCTGCACATCGCGGCCCCGACATCAGCTCCGCGACTTCCCGGAGGCGGGTTGATGCCGAGTCTCCATGCCCTCGATGCGAGGACGCCGTGCGAGCACGTCGTCCCGTCGCGATGACGATATCCCCGGCGACCGGGATGTTTCCGGCAAATGGCGAAGTCGGTGGACAACCCTGACGAACCGCACCCGGACACCGGTGCCACACTCCTCCCGACGCACCAAAGGCCAACCCACCGACGTGCGCCTGCGACGCCTAGACTGGCGGTGCGTCGCTGCCTTCCAACTGGGACCACCGGGACAAGGACCTGCACCCATGCGCGCACGACGAACCCTCTCGCTCACGGCCGGCCTCGCGGCCCTCACGGCGGTCCCGCTGCTGACACCGGCGACGACCGCCACCGCCTCCCCGGCCTGCCCGGCCGTGACGGCGGTGCAGACGCCCGCCCAGGCGGCACAGGCGGCATACGACCGCCTGACGACGGCGCAACGCATCGGCCAGCTCTTCATGGTCGGCGGGCCCGCGACCGGGCTCGGCGCGACGACGGAGTCGATGATCACGCGCTACCACGTGGGCAACGTCGTGCTCACGGGTCGCGCCACCACGGGAGCCGCGCCGGTGCGCGTCGTCACGAGCCGGGCCGGCACGCTCGCCACGAGCGCCGCCACCGGTGACGTGCCGCTGCTCGTCGCGGCCGACCAGGAGGGCGGCTCCGTGCAGGTGCTGCAGGGCACCGGCTTCTCACGGATGCCGACGGCGCTGACGCAGGGCACGTGGTCCGACGCGACCCTGAGCTCGAACGCCGGGCTGTGGGGTCGCCAGGTCATGCGCTCGGGCACCAACGTCGACCTCGCACCGGTCATGGACACCGTCTCCAAGAGTTTCGCGGCGTCCAACCAGCCGATCGGGCGCTACCAGCGCGAGTACGGCTACACCACCTCGGTCGTCGCCGACAAGGGCACGGCCTTCCTGTCGGCGATGCGCGCCTCGGGGCTGGCCATGACGGCCAAGCACTTCCCGGGGCTCGGGCGGGTGACCGGCAACACCGACGTCACGGCCGGCGTCACCGACACGGTGACGACGCGGACGTCGGCCGACGTCGCGCCGTTCAAGGCGGCCGTCGCGTCCGGCGCGCGCGTGCTCATGCTCTCGTCGGCCTACTACCGCAAGATCGATGCCGCACGACCGGCGGTCTTCTCCCCCACCGTGATCGGTGGCATGGTGCGCACCGACCTGCGCTTCACCGGCATCGTCATGAGCGACGACCTCGGCAACGCCTACCAGGTGCACAACTGGACACCGGCCGCGCGGGCCGTCGACTTCTTCTCGGCCGGCGGCGACATGCTGCTCACCGTGACACCGACGGTCGTGCCGGCCATGGTGAGCGCCGTGTCCGCGCGCGCCGCCTCCGACGCGACGTTCCGGGCGACGGTGAAGACGGCCGTGCTGCGCGTGCTGACCGTCAAGGCCGAGCTCGGCCTGCTCGCGCCACGCCTGCCGGTCACGGGCTACTTCGGGTCGCTGACGACCGCCTCGCTGCGCCGGTGGCTCGACCTGCCGACGGCCGGTGCCTTCGACAGCCAGACGGTGCGCGTGCTGCAGTACCGCCTCTCGACGACCGTCGACGGCGTCTTCGGGGCCCGCACCGTCGCCGCGCTGCAGAGCTACCTCGGCATCAGCCGCGACGGCGCGTCGGGCTGGAACGCCCGCACGGTCGCCCAGCTGCAGCGCTACCTCAACACGCAGCTGTGAGCCCGGGGGCGGCGGCCCTCCCATCGGGAGCCCCGGAGCGGACGGCCTCCGGACGGAGGTTCGCCTAGTGGAGCCGGGTCGCCGCGGGCTCCGCCTCGGCGATCTTGCGCAGCGAGGACGAGACGGCGCGCCCGGTCTTGATGCTGCGCTCGACGAGCAGCCTCGCGGCGGTGCGCTGCGCCGCCGTGACGAAGACCTTCTGCTCGGCGTCGAGCAGCTCGGCCTCGTCGAGCGCCTGGAGCTGCGTGAGCCCGAGCAGCGCAGACCGCGGCGCCCGCGGCTCGGTCATCGGTGGCCGGTGCTCGACACGAACCCTTGACAAGATTTGTTGTCAAGAGCACCCTGGCGGCATGCAGGACGTCGAGGTCATCGAGAGCACCGAGGCAGCAGCCGCCGCGCTGGACCCGGTGCGAGCCCGGCTGCTCGCCGAGCTCGCCGAGCCCGCCTCCGCCGCCGGGCTCGCCGCGCGCGTGGGCATCACGCGCCAGAAGGTCAACTACCACCTCAAGACGCTAGAGGCCCACGGCCTCGTCGAGCTGTCGGAGGAGCGACGGCACGGCGGCATCACCGAGCGGCTGCTTCAGGCATCGGCGACGGCATACGTCGTCTCGCCCGCGGCGGTCAGCGCGGCCGGGGCAGACCCGTCCGCCAGCGACGACCACCGGTCCGCGGGCTACCTCGTCGCGCTGGCCGGTCGGCTCGTGCGCGAGGTCGGCGCCCTGGCGAGGCGGGCCGACGCGTCCGGCGCGCGCGTGCCGACGCTGACGATCGACACCGAGATCGGCTTCCGCTCGGCCGCCGACCGGGCCGCCTTCGCCGACGACCTCACCGCCGCGGTGCTCGACCTGGCCGCGCGCTACCACCACGACGACGGGCGCCCGCACCGGCTCCTCGTCGCCGCCCACCCAGTCCCTGAGGAGCAGCCATGAGCACCACCCCGAACGTCCCCTACCGGCTCGAGTTCAGCGTCGAGGTGCCCGGCACCCCGGAGCAGGTCTGGCAGGCCATCGCCACCGCCAAGGGCATGAGCGCCTGGTTCACGCCGACCGAGATGGAGGAGCGTGAGGGCGGCGCCCTGCACTTCTCCATGGGCGCCGAGATGGGCTCCGACGGCCACGTCACCGCGTGGGAGCCGCCGCGCCGCATCGTCTACGAGGAGGACTGGGCCGCCCTGATGGGCAAGGAGCCCGACGCGCTCAGCCCCCTGACGTCGGAGTTCGTCGTCGAGGCGCAGTCGGGCGGCACCTGCGTCGTGCGCGTCACGAGCAGCGGCTTCGGCCGGGGCGCCGAGTGGGAGTCGGAGTTCTGGGACACCATGGCCCCCGGCTGGATGCCGTTCTTCGACAACCTGCGGCTCTACCTCGCACACTTCCCCGGGCAGGAGGCCACGCACTTCGAGGCCTCGGCGTCCCACCCCGGCGACGCGGACACGCTCTGGTCGAGCGTGCGCCAGGCGCTCGGCCTCGGCGCGGAGGGAGCGACGGTCGAGGTGCGCGGCGCCACCGGCACCGTCGAGCGCGTCGGCGAGCGACAGACCCTCGTCAGGCTCACCGACCCGGTGCCGGGGATGGTCAGCGTCTACGTGTGGGACGAGGGCGACGGCAGGGCCACGGCGGGCGTGCGCGCCTATCTCTTCTCTCCCGAGGCCGCGGACTACGCGCGGCGCGAGGAGCCGGCCTGGAGGTCCTGGCTGCAGTCGATCTCCGTCCCGGCCTGAGAGATGGGGTCGAGGCCTGCCGGCGTCGTCGTCGGCCCTGCGCTTCCGAACTCGTGGGGCGACAGACCCGTTACGGCGACACCGGGTGGTGGGTAGATAGCCCTGGGGCGTCGCGCCCGGGCACCGTGCCCGAGGCGATCGGCGGATGCGATGGGGGCAGGACCGCATGGACAACGACAACGACCAGCTGATGACGCCGGCCGAGGTGGCGGAGGCGTTCCGGGTCGACACGGCGACCGTGACGCGCTGGGCGCGGGCCGGCCTGCTCAACCCCGTCTTCACCCTCGGCGGGCACCGCCGCTACCGCGCGAGCGAGATCAGCGACCGCCTGCGATAGCCGCGCCGCGTCGTGGTGCGCATCGACGGGTCGGTGTCAGAGGCGTCGCCTAGCCTCGCTGCATGACTGGGATTCCCGACGTCGTGTCTCGCTACTACTCCGCCGCCGCGTCCGGCGGGATCGACGACGTCCTCGCGTGCTTCACCGACGACGCCCACGTCCGAGACGAGCAGCGCGACTACCACGGGCTGGAGGAGATCCGGTCGTGGCGGGAGGGGGTGGCCACGCGCTTCACCTACACGACCGAGATCACCGGGGCGGACGTCGAGGGCTCGGGGACGCACGTCGTCCACACCCACCTCGAGGGCGACTTCCCGGGCGGGGTCGTGGACCTCGCGCAGCGGTTCACCGTCGCGGACGGACTCATCTCCGAGCTGCTGATCTGAGTCAGCTCGGCGCCGGCACCGTGCCGTCAGCCTCCTTCCGGCCGGCGTGGCTCGAGGGCCGGCGCGGTGTCGTCCGTTGCAGCCGCCGGGGACAGGAGCGACCGCCGAACGCCCGCACCTCGGCGTGGGGTGTTGAGCGGCACGGACCGGGCGGGTGCCGGCGCCTCGTGCTCGTCCAAGGTCGCCGCGACAGCCGCACACGTCGCCCATGGCCCCGGGCGTCGACTCGTGCCTCTGCCGCGTACCGTGACGGGCATGGATTTCGGAGTTGGTCACTTCGCTACTCACGACGCGATGGAGCCGGGCGCCCTGGCCGTCCTCGTGGAGGAGGCCGGGCAGGAGTCTCTCTTCTTCGCCGAGCACACGCACATCCCGGCGGCCCGCACGACGCCGTACGGGGACGGGCGCGAACTGCCCCGCAAGTACTGGCACACCCACGACCTGTTCGTGACCCTCACCGCCGCGGCCGTCGCCACCTCGCGCCTGCGGATCGGCAGCGGCGTCTGCCTCGTCACCCAGCGCGACCCCATCATCACCGCCAAGCAGGTCGCGAGCATCGACGTCCTCTCCGGTGGGCGACTGGAGTTCGGCGTCGGAGCCGGCTGGAACCGTGAGGAGATGGAGAACCACGGCACCGACCCGCGGACGCGGATGGCACTGTTGCGCGAGCGCGTCGAGGCCATGAAGCAGATCTGGACCCAGGACGAGGCGACCTACCACGGCCAGCACGTCGACTTCGACCGCATCTGGTCCTGGCCGAAGCCCGCCCAGCGCCCGCACCCACCCGTGCTCGTCGGGGGTTCCGGGCCGACGGTGCACGAGCGGGTGCTGGCCTTCGGCGACGCGTGGTTTCCGAACCACGCCCCGTCCGTCATCGAGCGGGCGAGAGACCTGCGGGCGCGTGCAGACCGCCCCATCGACCTCATGGTGATGGGCGCACCGGCCGACCCGCGGGTGTTGGAGCAGTACGAGCAGGCAGGGTTTCGGCGGGTGGTGCACTGGCTGCCCTCCCACCCGCGCGGTCCGGTCGAGCGGGCCCTGGAGCAGTGGGAGTCCGCGATCGCCGACCTGCACGGCGAGTAGGCCACCGAGGACCATCTGCCCGGCCCCTGGACGCGTCCGCCCGTGACCGGCAGGCCACGTCCGACCGGGCCTGGACACGGTCTCAGGCGCGCTCCGGCGAGGGCCACTCGACCGTCATCGACCGGCCGACGCCGACGGCACGCCAGGTGCGGGACAGCGAGTCGAGGCGCTCGAAAGCTCGATGCAGGTCGGGATCGCTGAGGTCCGTCCCGGGAGGGTCTTGCTGCACGTCGTGGCTCCCCGGCACGTGGCCGCCGCGCCGCAGCCAGCGCGGATACACCTGGGCAGCCAGGGCCTCGGATCGACCCATGTCGGTTCCGGTGGTCCGGTTGCGCCGCTCGACCTGACGAGCCCAGGCCTTGGTGCGCAGCTCCTCGGTCGGGACGAAGGTCCCGGCGTTGCCGCCTGCAGCGAGCTGGCCGAAGATCCCGTCCCGCAGGCCGAACTCGTCCTCGACCACCCAGTGCACGAGGTCGTGGGGAATCAGATCGGAGTAGCCGGGTGCCGGGTCCATGCGGAGGTCACCATGCAGACTGCGGAGCACGGCCACGGCATAGCGGCGCTGCCCCGTTCGCTCGAATCTCACCTGCATGCCGGCCAAGCTAGCCGTTCACTCCGTCCGCCTCGACCGGATTTCGCGCCCGCTCCCGCAGCTCCCGGCTCCTCGGTCCCGGTGAGGGCACGGTGGAGGCGGATGACGCCTCAGCAGGCCCTGACCTGCGGCTTCACACGTTGAAGCGGAACTCCACGACGTCGCCGTCGGCCATGACGTACTCCTTGCCCTCGATGCGCACCTTGCCGGCGGCCTTGGCCGCGTTCATCGAGCCGGCGGCGACGAGGTCGTCGAAGCCGACGACCTCGGCCTTGATGAAGCCGCGCTGGAAGTCGGTGTGGATCACGCCCGCGGCCTGCGGGGCGGTCCAGCCCTTGCCGATGGTCCAGGCGCGCGACTCCTTGGGCCCGGCCGTCAGGTAGGTCTGCAGGCCGAGGGTGTGGAAGCCGGTGCGGGCGAGCTGGTCCATGCCCGACTCCTCGGCACCGAAGCTCTGGAGCAGCTCGAGGGCCTCGTCGGGCTCCATCTCCATGAGGTCCATCTCGAGCTTGGCGTTGAGGAAGACCGCGTCGGCCGGCGCGGCGAGCTCGCGCAGCGAGGCCTGCAGCTCGGCGTCGGCGAGCTGGTCCTCGTCGAGGTTGAAGACGTAGATGAAGGGCTTGGTCGTCAGCAGGCCGAGCTGCTTGGCCTCGGCGAGGTCGATCCCGGCACCCGGCCCGGCGGCATACAGGGTGTGGCCCTCCTCGAGCACCTTCTGCGCGGCCTGCGCGAGCTCGAGCGACGCCTTCTTGTCCTTGTTGATCCGCGCCTCCTTCTCGAGGCGCGGCACGGCCTTCTCGAGGGTCTGCAGGTCGGCGAGGATGAGCTCGGTGTGGATCGTCTCGATGTCGCTGGCGGGGCTCACCTTGCCGTCGACGTGCACGACGTCGCCGTCCTCGAACGCCCGCACGACCTGGCAGATCGCGTCGGCCTCGCGGATGTTCGCGAGGAACTTGTTGCCGAGCCCCTCCCCCTCCGACGCGCCGCGCACGATGCCGGCGATGTCGACGAAGCTCACCGTCGCGGGCAGGATCCTCTCCGAGGAGAAGATCTCGGCGAGCGCCGCGAGCCGCGGGTCGGGCAGCGGCACGACGCCGACGTTGGGCTCGATCGTCGCGAACGGGTAGTTCGCCGCGAGCACGTTGTTCTTCGTCAACGCGTTGAACAGCGTCGACTTTCCGACGTTGGGGAGACCGACGATTCCGATGGTGAGTGCCACGAGGACAAGAGTTTAGTGGCGTTCGGCCCCGCTTCCGACCACGAGGCCGTATGCCGGCCGCCGCGGGTCACCTGATCGTCCACTCCCAGCCGGGGCTGCCAGTCGAACGGCGCGTCGACGAGGTGCTCGAGCGGCACGCCCTCGAGCAGGTGCTGCAGGGCCCACCGGTTGGCCGAGTGGGCGATGACGAGCACCCGCTGGCCGTCGTGGTGCCGCCGCAGGTCGTCGAGGAAGGCCGCCGTCGCCTCGACGACCTGGCGGTAGCTCTGCCCGCCGCCGGGGAACGGCTCGTCGAGGTGGTCACGCCGCACCCGCGCGAGCTCGGCCACGGGGGCACCGTTGAGCGTGCCGTAGTCGCACTCGCGCAGGCGGGCGTCGAGGTGCAGCGGCACGTCGCTGCCGGCATACGCGATCGTCGCCGTCTCGACCGCGCGGGCGAGGTCGGAGGCGTGGAGGGCAGCGAACCCGGAGGACGGGCGGCGCCGCCCGAGCTCGGCGGCGAGCGCCCGCCCCTGCGCGGAGAGGCGCCCGGGCAACCAGCCCGTGGCGAGGCCCGCCTCGTTGTCCTCCGTGATCGAGTGGGTCTCGTAGACGAGCTCGAGCGTCACGGCGCGGCCCTCCGCACGGTGGTCAGCGCGGCACGCGCACGCCGCACAGCTGGCGCGACTGGGCCACGAGGTTGCCGGCGGAGTCCCAGATCGCGGCGTCCTCCTCCATCATCCCGCCGCCGAGCGTCTGGCTGCCGAGCACGACCTGCAGCCAGCCGGGCCCGGGCCGGCGACGGATGTGCCCGGTGAACTCGAGCGTCGGCGTCCAGCCGAAGAGCCCGAGGTCGAAGGCGACCGGCGGCAGCGCGTCGAGCGCCATCATCAGCAGTGTCGTGTCGGGCTCGCGGCCGTCGCGCAGCCGCAGCCAGCCGCGCATGACCCCGCGCATCGACGGCATCCCGAGCGCCCAGCCGGCCGTGCTCGGGTCGAGCCGCAGGTCGAGACGCTCGAGGAACTTCGCGTTCGCGAGGAAGTCGGGCGGCGCCTGGTCGGCCGACACGCACTGCTCCGGCGGCGGCATGTCCGGCGGGCTCGCCTGGCGCTGCACGTCGACGTCGGTGAGGTTGCCGAACGAGCCGATGGCGCGCATCCGCTCGACGGGCACGCCGTCGTCGCCCGCCTGGTGGATGGTGACCTGCCCGGTCGAGAGCTTGCGTCCGCAGCGCATGACCTCGGTCGTCACCGTGAACGGGCCCGGCTGCGAGGCGGTCATGAAGTAGGCGGAGAGCACGACGGGGTCGACGTGCTGCGTCGTCTCCGTCGGGTCGGCCGCGAGGTGCTGACCGAGCGCCGTCAGCGCGGTGCTCATGACGAGCCCGCCGTTGACGGCGTTGCCGATCATCCACTCCTCGTGGAAGGTGCCGCTCCGGCGGGAGGGGTCGTCTCCGGCCTCGAGCCGGATCGCGTCGTCGTACTCGCTCACGAGCAAGGTCTAACAGACGTCGCTCCCCCGCCGTGCACCGCGGCCGTATGCCGTGCGCCACGTCGCGGCGGACTGGGGGGTGTCGGGGGTGGCTGGGGTCGGCGGGGTGTCGGAGCCGGGCGGTGTCGGCGGTGTCTGGGAGCGTGCAGCCATGGACTTCACAGCGCTGGTCGTCGGGCTCGTCGTCGGAGCCGTGGTGGGCGGCCTGCTCGCGTGGCTCTCGGCACGCTCGGCCCTGCTCGCCCGCTCGGCCGGTGCCGAGGCGGAGCGCGACGTGTTGCGCGAGCGCGTGCTCGACCTCGAGGCGGCCCGCGAGGTCGACGACACGACGGCGAGCCTGCTCGCTCCGCTGCGCGACACCATCGGCCGCGTCGAGCGACAGGTCGGCGCGCTCGAGCGCGACCGGTCCCAGCAGTTCGGCCAGCTCGGCGAGCGCCTCACCGAGGTGAGCCGCTCCACCGAGTCGCTCCGCTCCGAGACGGCGACGCTCGCGACGGCCCTCAACGCCTCGACGGTGCGCGGCGCGTGGGGCGAGGTGCAGCTGCGGCGCGTGCTCGAGCTCTCCGGGCTGCTCGCGCGCTGCGACTTCGACGAGCAGGTGAGCGGGGTGAGCCGACACGGCGCCGGCGTGCGTCCCGACGCCGTCGTCAACCTGCCGGGCGGGCGCCACGTCGTCGTCGACTCCAAGGCGCCGATGGCCCACTTCCTCCAGGCGCACGGCGAGACGGTCTCCGAGGTCGAGCGGGCCGAGCTGCTCGCGGCGCACGCCACGTCGCTGCGCCGACACGTCGAGGGGCTCGCGGCCAAGGCTTACTGGACGGCGTTCACCCGCTCCCCCGAGGTCGTCATCTGCTTCGTGCCGGGCGAGGCGATCCTCGCGACGGCGCTCGCCGACGACCCCGGCCTCTACGAGCACGCCCTCTCGCGCAAGGTCGTGCTCGCCTCCCCCGGCACGCTCTTCGCCGTGCTGCGCACCATCGGGGCCATCTGGCAGCAGGACGCGCTCGAGCAGAACGCCCGCGAGCTGCTCGTGATCGGCCAGGACCTCTACGCCCGGCTGACCACGCTCGGCGGGCACGTCACGACGATGGGCCAGTCGCTGTCCCGCTCGGTCGAGCAGTACAACAAGTTCGTCGGCACCCTCGAGTCGCGCGTGCTCGTCACGGCCCGGCGCATGCACGAGCTGCACCTGACGACCGAGCGGCCGCCGAGCCTCGAGCCGCTCGAAGCGGCGCCCCGGTCAGTCAGCGCGGCCGAGCTGACCGACGACCTCGGCCGCGACGCCCGCGACGAGGCCTGGCTCGAGCACGAGTCGCGCCGTCGAGAGGCCCGGGGCGAAGCCGACCAGGCCACCGCCTGAGCAGCAGGCCCGAACGCCGACATTCCACGACCGTCGACCTGGGCCGGGCTCGTCAGTGGAGCGAGCCGGCGTCCTCGAAGGCGGCGTCGTGACGCATGGTGCCCGCGGTCTCGCCCTTGCGGGCCTTGAGGTCACGGCGCAGCTCGTTCGGCAGCGAGAAGAGCAGCGACTCCTCGGCGGCCACGACGGCCTCGACCTCGCCGTAGCCACGCTCGGCCAGCCAGGTGAGCACGTCGCGCACCAGCACCTCGGGCACGCTGGCCCCGGAGGTGACGCCGACCGTCGTGACACCCTCGAGCCAGGCCTCCTCGATCTCGTCGGCGTAGTCGACGAGGTGGCCCGCCCGGGCGCCGTGCTCGAGCGCGACCTCGACGAGTCGCACCGAGTTCGACGAGTTGCGCGAGCCGACGACGATCATGAGGTCGGTGTCCTTGGCCATCTGCTTGACGGCCAGCTGACGGTTCTGGGTGGCGTAGCAGATGTCGTCCGACGGCGGGCTCTGCAGCGCGGGGAACTTCTCCTTGAGCCGCGCCACCGTCTCCATCGTCTCGTCGACCGAGAGCGTGGTCTGCGAGAGCCACACGACCTTCTCCGGGTCGCGCACCGTCACGTTCTCGACGTCGTCGGGGCCGTCGACGAGGGTGATGTGCTCGGGAGCCTCGCCCGAGGTGCCGACGACCTCCTCGTGGCCCTCGTGGCCGATGAGCAGGATGTCGAAGTCGTCGTCGGCGAAGCGGACCGCCTCGCGGTGCACCTTCGTCACGAGCGGGCAGGTCGCGTCGATCGTCTTGAGGCTGCGCGCCTTGGCCTCCTCGTGCACGACCGGGGCGACGCCGTGCGCCGAGAAGATGACGGTCGCGCCCTCGGGCACCTCGTCGGTCTCGTCGACGAAGATCGCGCCACGCTTCTCGAGCGTGGTGACGACGTGCTTGTTGTGCACGATCTGCTTGCGCACGTAGACCGGCGGGCCGTAGAGCTCGAGGGCCTTCTCCACCGTGACGACGGCACGGTCGACGCCGGCGCAGTAGCCACGCGGGGCGGCGAGGAGGACCTTCTTGTCGGACGACTGGTCAACTGGCTCGCTCATGGCCCCATCGTACGGGGACCGCCGCGCGGGGCCGCATCCTCCTCGCGCCGGCTCGGCCCTATCGTTGCCCGGGTGAGCATGACGAGCCCGCTGCCCGACAAGGCCGCCGACACCACGGCCGAGATGCCGTGGCCGGTGCGGGTGCTCAGCCTCAAGATCTCCGACTACGTCGACCGGATGAGCCAGCTCTGGGTCGAGGGCCAGGTCGTGCAGTTCAACCCGCGCGGCGGCATGGCCTTCCTCACGCTGCGCGACCCGGACGTCGACATGTCGCTGTCGGTCTCGGTGCCGATGAACGCGGTCAACGCGATGCCGATCCCGCTCGCTCAGGGCGCCCGCGTCGTGCTCCAGGCCAAGCCGACCTTCTGGACCAAGCGCGGCACGCTGCAGCTCGAGGCCCGCCAGATCCGGCCCGTGGGCATCGGCGACCTGCTCGCCCGCGTCGAGATCCTCAAGCGCACCCTCGCCGCGGAGGGGGTCTTCGACGCCGGTCGCAAGCGGCCGATCCCCTTCCTGCCGCACCGGGTCGGCCTCATCACCGGCCGCAGCTCGGCCGCCGAGAAGGACGTCGTCGAGAACGCCCGCCGGCGCTGGCCCGCCGTGGTCTTCGAGATCCGGGAGGTGGCGGTGCAGGGCACCTCCGCCGTCACCGAGGTCGTCGAGGCGCTGCGTGAGCTCGACGCGATGCCCAGCGTCGACGTCATCGTCATCGCCCGCGGCGGCGGGGCCCTCGAGGAGCTGCTGCCCTTCTCGAACGAGGCGATGATCCGCGCCGTCGCGCAGGCCCGCACCCCGGTCATCAGCGCCATCGGCCACGACGTCGACCAGCCGCTGCTCGACCTCGTCGCCGACTGGCGCGCCTCGACCCCGACCGATGCCGGCAAGAAGGTGGTGCCGGACGCCGCGCACGAGCGCGCCCTCGCCGAGACGGCCCGCGACCGCATCCGGCGTGCGCTCGTGCGCCGGGTCGAGGCCGAGCGGTCGGGCCTGCGCGCGCTCGTCTCCCGACCCGTCATGGCCGACCCGGTCGCCCTCGTGCGGGCGCGCCGCCAGGAGCTCACCGCCCTGCGGTCCCGCGCCGCCACCCGCATCGAGGGCCGCCTGCACCGGGCGGCCGACGAGGCCGAGCACCTGCGACGCCAGGTCGTCGCGCTCTCCCCGCAGTCGACGCTCGAGCGGGGGTATGCCGTCGTGCAGCACCGCGACGGACGCATCGTCATGGACCAGGACGACGTCGGTGTCGGCGAGCTGCTCCGCGTCCGCGTGGCCCGCGGCGACTTCGGCGTGCGCCCGGTGACCGCCGGGGCGGAGGACCCGCCACCGCCGACCGCCCGTCGCTCGCGCGCGAGGACGTCGCCGGCGTCGGGGCCCGACGCCCCGACGTCATAGGGTGTCGGCCATGGCTGACGCGACGACGACCGACGGATCGTTCCCCGACATCGCCGGGCTCCGCTACGAGCACGCCCGCGAGGAGCTCATCGCCATCGTCGCCAAGCTCGAGGCGGGTCAGGCCCCGCTCGAGGACTCGATGCACCTCTGGCGCCGGGGCGAGGCGCTCGCCGCGCACTGCGCGACGTGGCTCGACGGCGCGCAGGCCGAGATCGAGCAGGCCACGCGTCCCCAGGCGGCGGCCCAGGCGGCCCGGCCGGCCGGCGAGGTGCACGCCGACGACGCCGTCTTCGACGACGACGACGCCTGAGCCGCCGGCGCCATCCGGATGGCGCTGCCGATGGTGCGGCGGATGAACCTGCACCAGCTGGGGTGAGCACCCCGTCCGGCGCAGCACCATCAGCAGGTTCATCGATGGTGGCCGGCGCGGCGGCCGGTCAGCTCCCCGGCGTCGCCGTGCCGTTCGAGTCGGTCGGTGAGTCGGTCGGTGAGTCGGTCGGTGAGCCGGTCGGGGTCGACGCGGCGGGACCGGCCGCGACCGGGGCGAGCGCGGCGACGAACGCCTTGAGCTCGTCCTCCGGCGCCGTGCCGCTCGCGACGAGGGTGAGGCCGGTCGCGCCGGCGCCGCGCTCGACGTAGCCGACCTGGCCGCCGTTCGAGGAGACGTAGCGCTGGAGCGAGCGCCCGCCGACCTGCACGGTGCCCGAGGCCTCGCCGTCGTCGACGGAGCGGGCCACCCAGCCGTTCGTCACCCTGGTGGCCTGCTTGAGGGCGATGTCGGCGCCACTGGGGGTCATCCAGACGGTGGTGAAGGTCGCGACGCCCTCGGTGCCGGGCGCGTAGGTCGCCACGGTCGGCACCCAGCCGTCGCCGAGACCCTTCGGCAGCTGCACCGGCCAGCGGGTCTGCGCGGCCACCTGGCTCGCCTTGGCCGCGGCGTCGACGGCCGGTCGCTCGACGTGCGTGATCCGCGGCACGATGGCGACGAGGGCGAGCACGAAGAGGCCGATGACGAGCATCGAGCGGAGCATGTTGGGCAGCGTGCCCATCGAGTAGCGGCTCTTCGGTGGACCCGCCGGCGCCCCGCCCGCGGCAGGTGCGTCAGCAGGCGCGGCAGGCGCGGCAGGCGCGGCAGCCGCGTCCGGCACCGTCGGCCCGTCCGGAACCGTCGGCTCGGTCGGGTGCTGGTCGCTCGCGGGTGTCGACGGGGTCGACGGGGTGCTCATGCCCCCATCGTCCCCGACCACCGGACGGCGTCCAAACCGGGCCCCGCCCACCGATAGGCTGGCGCCGACTCGTTCTGCGCCGACGGAGGACCTTTGATGAAGCACAGCCAGCCCGATCGCAACCTCGCCCTCGAGCTGGTCCGTGTGACCGAGGCCGCCGCCATGGCCGGCGGCCGGTGGGTCGGCCGCGGCGAGAAGAACAAGGCCGACGGCGCCGCCGTCGAGGCGATGCGCGCGATGATCTCGACCGTCAGCATGCGCGGCGTCGTCGTCATCGGCGAGGGCGAGAAGGACAACGCCCCGATGCTCTTCAACGGCGAGCAGGTCGGCGACGGCAGCGGCCCCGAGGTCGACGTCGCCGTCGACCCGATCGACGGCACGACGCTGACCGCCAAGGGGATGAACAACGCCGTGGCCGTCATGGCCGTGGCGAACCGCGGCGCGATGTACGACCCCTCCGCCGTGTTCTACATGGACAAGCTCGCGACCGGTCCCGACGCCGCCGACGTCGTCGACATCCGGCTGCCCGTCGCGGAGAACATCCGCCGCATCGCCAAGGCGAAGAAGGAGACGCCCGCCGACGTCACCGTCGTCATGCTCGACCGGCCGCGCCACGAGGGTCTCGCGCAGGAGATCCGCGACACGGGCGCCCGCATCCGCTACATCGTCGACGGCGACGTCGCGGGCGCCGTCATGGCCGCCCGCCCCGGCACCGGCGTCGACCTGCTCCTCGGCATCGGCGGCACGCCCGAGGGCATCATCGCCGCGTGCGCCATCAAGTGCACCGGCGGCGTGATCCAGGGCAAGCTCTGGCCCAAGGACGACGACGAGCGCCAGCGCGCCCTGGACGCGGGCCACGACCTCGACCGCGTGCTCTCCACCGACGACCTCGTCGTCGGTGAGTGCTTCTTCGTCGCCACCGGCATCACCGACGGCGAGCTGCTCCGCGGCGTGCGCTACGGCGCCAAGTCGGCCCGCACCAACTCGCTCGTCATGCGCTCGCGCAGCGGCACGATCCGCACCATCGACAGCGAGCACCGCTTCGACCGTCCCGGCTGGTTCGGCAGCACCGACATGATCGACGCCTGAGGCGCTCCGATGACCAGCGCCCCCACCCCGGTCCGCACCCTCGTCGTCGGTGAGGCCCTCGTCGACGCCGTCACCACGGCCGACGGCGGCACGGCCGAGCACGTCGGCGGCAGCCCGGCCAACGTCGCCTTCGGCCTCGCGGCCCTCGACCACCCCGCCGACCTCGCGACGTGGATCGCGACCGACGAGCGGGGCGCCCGCATCGAGGCCGTGTGCCGGCAGCGGGGCGTGCGCCTCACCCCCGGCTCGCAGGGGGCGCCGTTCACCTCGGTGGCCCACGCGACCCTCGACGACACCGGCGCCGCGACCTACGTCTTCGACCTCGAGTGGCAGGTGGCACCGGTCCCCGACCTGACGGCATACGGCCACGTGCACACGGGCAGCATCGCCGCCGTGCTCGAGCCCGGGGGCAGCCAGGTGCGCAGCATCCTCGCGACGGCGCGCGCGCACGGCGCGACGGTGTCCTACGACCCCAACGCGCGACCGTCGCTGATGGGTCACCCCGCGCAGGCGCGCGCGCTCATCGAGCAGTCGATCCGGCTCGCCGACGTCGTCAAGCTGAGCGACGAGGACGTCGACTGGCTCTGCCCGGGCGAGTCGCTCGACGACGTGCTGCGCGCGTGGGGCGAGCTCGGCCCGGCGGTCGTCGTCGTCACCCGGGGCGGCGAGGGCGCCGTCGTGCGGGTCACCCGCACCGGCGAGCAGGTCGCCCTGCCGGCTCCCGTCGTCGACGTCGTCGACACCGTGGGCGCCGGCGACTCCTTCATGGCCGGGCTCGTCTCCGGGCTGCTCGACGCCGGGCTGCTCGGCGGCGCCGAGGCCCGCGAGCGCCTGCGCGGCGCCGACCTGGACGACGTGCGCCCCGCCGTCGAGCGGGCCCTCGCCACGGGCGCGCTCACCGTGCGCCGGGCCGGGGCCCACGCCCCCGGGCGCGCCGACCTCGCCTGACCGGCCCCCCGGCCCCCCGGCCCCGACCCCTCCACGGTGCCACTCCCGTCGCGCCCGTCCCACCCGTCCCATCGGTCAGCACCGACGCCGGACGTCCCCGCCCTCGCCACCGGTTCGCCCGTTCTGTCCGCAGCGGGTAGGTCACGGGGAGGTCACTGACACTGGACCACCCACCTACGACGCGGTAGGAATGGTCTACTTCACGTGACGGTCATCACGTTGATCGGTGGGATCGACGCGCACAACTCAACGACGAGGAGCGACCATGACGGGAATTCCCAGACGGGCACTGCAGACAGGCGGGGTGGTCGCAGCGGCAGCGTTGGTGCTGACCGGGTGCCTGCAGAACCCCAACGCATCCGGTGGCGGTGGTGCCGGCGGCGCCGGCACGGTGGTCGACGGCGGCAGCGCCGACGGCGACAAGAAGGTCACGATCCTCGGCGCCTTCGGCGGTGACGAGGAGAAGAACTTCAACGCCTCCCTCGCTGAGTTCGAGAAGAGCAGCGGGATCGACGTGCAGTACACGTCCGACCAGGACTTCACGACGACCATCAAGCAGAAGGTCGGAGCGGGTGACGCGCCGGACATCGGCCTCTTCCCGCAGCCGGGTGGACTGCTCGAGATGGCAGCGCAGAAGAAGGTCGAGCCGATCGACACCTTCCTGGACTACGACAAGATCCAGGGCACGCTGCTCCCGGGCTTCCTCGACGCGGGCCGTTACAAGGGCCGGGTCTACGGCGCGCCGATGCGCAACGCGGTCAAGAGCATCGTCTGGTACCCGAAGGCCGCCTACGACCAGGGTGGCTGGTCGAAGGAGCCCTCGTCGATCCAGGACCTCCAGACCAACGTCGCCGACAAGATCGCCGCCACCGGCATCACCCCCTGGTGCATCGGCTGGGAGTCCGACCAGGCCACCGGCTGGGTCGGCACCGACTGGGTCGAGGAGCTCATGCTGCGCATGTGGGGTCCGAGCGTCTACGACGACTGGACCTCGCACCGCATCCCCTTCAACGACGAGCGCGTCGTCAAGGCCCTCGACGAGGCCGCCAAGTTCAACAAGGACCCGAAGATGGTGCTCGGCGGAACGAAGGGCGTGCTCAACACCGCCTTCGGTGACGCGATGACGCCGGCCTTCGCCAAGCCGCCGAAGTGCATGCTCCACCGCCAGGGCAACTTCGCCACGACCTTCTACCCGAAGAACGTGCAGGCGGACCTCGACAACCAGGTCGGCATCTACGTCTTCCCGAAGTTCGACGGCGGCTACGACGGTCAGGCCATCCTCGGCGGCGGCGACCTCGCCGGCCTCTTCAACGGCAACGACCCCGACGCCAAGAAGGTCATGGAGTTCCTGACCTCCGACAAGTTCGGTGGCCCGTGGGCCAAGGCCGGCGGCTGGCTCTCGCCGCACAAGACGTTCGACGTCAACAACTACCCCAACGAGACGACGAAGAAGATCGCCGACATCGCCAACAAGGCCAGCGTGCTGCGCTTCGACGGCTCCGACCTCATGCCCAAGTCGATCGGCTCGGACGTGTTCTGGAAGGAGATGGTCAAGTGGGAGGGCGGGCAGAGCTCACAGCAGACGGCTGACAACATCGAAGCAGCGTGGCCGAAGTCATGACCGCCGACACCAGCACCGCGTCGCGCTCGCAGCTGCGCAGCCAGGACGACCCTGACGCGCCGCTGCGGGCCAACCCCCTGCGGATCGTCCTCGGTCTCGTGGGGATGATCCTCGTCGTGTGGGCGCTCGCGAACCTCTTCCTCGCGTTCGGCTACTACCCGCAGTGGTTCGGCAACAAGTTCATCATCGGCGTCCTCGCGATCATCGGCGGGGTCGGCGGGGCCGCCCTGCTCTTCTACTTCCTCAACATGTTCGTCGAGGGGCTGCCACGGCGGTTGTCGGAGGGGCTGATCCCGTACGCGTTCCTGCTGCCGGGGCTGCTCCTCGTGGCGCTCATGCTCATCTACCCGACGTTCCAGACGATCAACTACTCGTTCGCCAACGCCGACAGCACGGCCTACGTCGGGCTGCAGAACTACCGGACGATCTTCGGGGACAGCGAGTTCTGGTCCTCGATCGTCAACAACGTCCTGTGGCTGCTCATCGTGCCGGCCATCGTCGTCAGCTTCGGCGTCATCGTCGCCGTGCTCGCCGACAAGCTCTCGGCCATGGGTGAGAAGGTCGCCAAGAGCCTGATCTTCCTGCCGATGGCGATCTCGTTCGTCGGCGCCTCGGCGATCTGGGGCCTCGTCTACGCGTACAACAACCCGGGGCAGGCGCAGACCGGCCTGCTCAACGCCATCGTCGTCGGCCTCGGCGGCGACCCGCAGACGTGGCTCGCCATCGACACGGTCAAGCTCAACTCGATCCTGCTCATGGTGATCCTCATCTGGCTGCAGGTCGGCTTCTCGATGGTCCTGCTCAGCTCGGCCATCAAGGGCGTGCCCGAGGACACCCTCGAGGCCGCGCGCATCGACGGGGCGGGCGAGTTCCAGATCTTCTGGCAGGTGATCATCCCGCAGATCCGCGGCACGATCATCACGGTGTTCGTCACGGTCTTCATCACCGTGCTCAAGGTGTTCGACATCGTCTACGTCACGACGAACGGCGCCTATGGCACCAACGTCATCGCGAACCTGTTCTTCAACAAGCTCTTCGCGGCGAGCGAGGCCGGCCAGGCGACCGCCATCGTCGTCGTCCTGCTCATCGCCGTGATCCCGCTCATCTGGTACCAGATCAAGCACTTCCGCGACGAGGAGGCAGGGCGATGAGCCGCTCGCTGATGAAGGACGGGCGGCCCCGCAGCCCGTTCTCGATCGTCACCATGACGATCCTGACGGTCCTCTGGACGATCCCGACGATCGGCCTGCTCGTCACCTCGTTCCGCACGAGGGACGACGCCGCCGGCTCCGGCTGGTGGAGCGCCCTGTTCAACCCGTTCGGCGCCGACTGGACGACGAGCAACTACAGCGGGGCCTGGACGGGGTCCGACCTCAGCTCGGGCTTCATCAACAGCATCGTCGTCGCCATCCCGGCGACGATCATCCCGATCATGTTCGCGGCCTTCGCCGCCTACGCCTTCACCTTCATGGACTTCCCGTTCAAGGAGTTCTTCTTCCTGCTCATCATCGCCGTCATGGTGGTGCCCATCCAGGTGGCCTTCCAGCCGATGCTCAACATCCTCGGGCCGCGCGGCCTCGGCATCAGCGGGCAGTACATCGCGGTCTGGCTGCTGCACACCGGCTTCGGCATGCCGCTGTGCATCTACACGCTGCGCAACTACATGAGCACCCTCCCCCGCAGCGTCGTCGAGTCGGCGAAGATCGACGGCTGCAGCCACTTCCAGACCTTCTGGCGCCTCGTCGCCCCGATGTCCGTCCCGGCCATCGCGGCTTTCGCGACCCTGCAGTTCCTCTGGGTCTGGAACGACCTGCTCATCGCCAAGCTCTTCCTCAAGAGCGAGAACACGACCGTCATCGTCAAGCTCCAGCAGCTGCTCGGCACGCAGGGCCAGGGCCAGGAGCTGCTGACGGCAGGCGCGTTCATCTCGATCGTCGTCCCGATGATCGTCTTCTTCGCGCTGCAGCGCTTCATGGTCCGTGGCATGACGAGCGGCGCCGTCAAGGGCTGAGCCCACAGGGGCACCTCGCGTCAGTCCCCTCCCCGCCGTTCACTAGGCTGGGAGGGGACTTTCGTATGCCGGGTGGTTGCCGGCATACGCCAGTGCGGCGGGTGCCCGCGCCCGCCACGGATCGCAAGGAGCACGTCGTGGCCGACTTCGCCTACGAGGACCTGCTGCCGATCGGCGCCGACGAGACGCCCTACCGGCTGCTGACGACCGAGGGCGTGCGCGCCGTCGACGGACCGGGGGGGCGCACCTTCCTCGAGGTCGACCCAGAGGCGCTGCGGCTGCTCACCGAGACGGCGATGCACGACATCGCGCACTACCTGCGGCCCGGCCACCTGCAGCAGCTGCGCAACATCCTCGACGACGAGGAGGCGAGCAACAACGACAAGTTCGTCGCGCTCGACCTGCTCAAGAACGCCAACATCGCGGCCGGGGGCGTGCTGCCGATGTGCCAGGACACCGGCACCGCGATCGTCATGGGCAAGCGCGGCCAGCACGTGCTGACCGAGGGCACCGACGAGCGGGCCATCAGCGAGGGCGTCTACGACGCGTACACCCGCCTCAACCTGCGCTACTCGCAGATGGCCCCGCTGACCACGTGGGACGAGAAGAACACCGGCTCCAACCTGCCCGCGCAGGTCGAGCTCTACGCCGACACGCTCCCGGGCCACGAGGCGCAGTACAAGTTCCTCTTCATGGCCAAGGGCGGCGGCTCGGCGAACAAGAGCTACCTCTACCAGGAGACGAAGGCGATCCTCAACGAGGAGGCGATGATGCGCTTCCTCGACGAGAAGCTGCGCTCGCTCGGCACGGCGGCCTGCCCGCCCTACCACCTCGCCATCGTCGTCGGCGGCACGAGCGCCGAGTTCGCCCTCAAGACGGCCAAGTACGCGTCGGCGAAGTACCTCGACTCGCTGCCGAAGTCCGGCTCGATGACGGCGCACGGCTTCCGCGACACCGAGCTCGAGGAGAAGGTGCTCGAGCTGACCCGGCAGTTCGGCATCGGCGCCCAGTTCGGCGGGAAGTACTTCTGCCACGACGTGCGCGTCGTGCGCCTCCCCCGGCACGGCGCCTCGCTGCCGGTGGCGATCGCCGTCTCGTGCTCGGCCGACCGGCAGGTGCTCGGCAAGATCACCGCGGACGGCGTCTTCATCGAGCAGCTCGAGACCGACCCGGCCCGCTTCCTGCCGGACGCCGGCGCGGTCGACCTCGGCGAGCACGAGGACGACGCCGTCGGCGTCAGCTCGATCAGCCGCAACGTCGTCGTCAAGGTCGACCTGACCCAGCCGATGGACGACATCCTCGCCGAGCTCTCGAAGCACCCGGTCAAGACGCGCCTGTCGCTCAGCGGCCCTCTCGTCGTCGCCCGCGACATCGCCCACGCGAAGATCAAGGAGCGGCTCGACGCCGGCGAGGAGATGCCGCAGTACCTCAAGGACCACCCCGTCTACTACGCCGGGCCCGCCAAGACGCCCGAGGGGATGCCGTCCGGCTCGTTCGGCCCGACGACGGCCGGGCGCATGGACTCCTACGTCGACCAGTTCCAGGCCGCCGGCGGGTCGAAGGTGATGCTCGCCAAGGGCAACCGCAGCAAGCAGGTCACCGACGCGTGCGACACCCACGGCGGGTTCTACCTCGGCTCCATCGGCGGCCCGGCCGCCCGGCTCGCGCAGGACTGCATCAAGCACGTCGAGGTGCTCGAGTACGAGGAGCTCGGCATGGAGGCGGTGTGGAAGATCGAGGTCGAGGACTTCCCCGCGTTCATCGTCGTCGACGACAAGGGCAACGACTTCTTCGCCGACGTGAGCAAGCCGATGGCCTTCACGATCTCCAAGCGACCCGGGCTCGACTGACCGAAAGGCACCTTGATGAGTGAGAACGCTTCTGGCAGCAATGGATTCGACGACCTGCTCGCAGCCAACCGCGAGTGGGCCGAGGACTTCGGCATGAGCGGCTTCGACGGCGTCGCGCACGCCGGCGTCGCCATCGTCACCTGCATGGACTCCCGCATCGACCCCCTCCGCATGCTCGGGCTGAAGCCCGGGGACGCGAAGATCTTCCGCAACCCCGGCGGCCGCGTCACGGACGCCGCGCTCGAGGCCCTCGTGCTGGGCACCCACCTGCTGAACGTCGAGCGTGTGCTCGTCGTGCCGCACACCCGGTGCGCGGTCGCCTCGAACTCCGAGGACGAGCTGCGCCAGAAGGTCGGAGCCAGCGCCAACAAGGACGCCTCGTGGATGAGCTTCGGGGTCATCGAGGACCAGGTCCGCACGCTCCGGGCCGACGTGGCGCGGGTGCGCAGCCACCCGCTCATCGCCGAGGGCACCCAGGTCGCCGGGTTCGTCTACGACGTCGACAGCGGCCTGCTCCAGCCCGTCGACTGAGTCGCGCACCTCCCCCGCGTCGGGTGCGCCGGCCGGACGCGGGGAGCTCGGGCGGTCAGCCCGCGGCAGGAGCGGGGTCGCGCGTCGTCCACACGTGGTGGACCACGGCGGCCGTGAGGACGACCCCGACGGCGAGCACCGTGACGCCGATGGCCGGGACGACCGCCGCCACCACGAGCACGAGGACGCCGACCGCCACCCCGACCCGCAGCTCCGTCGCCGGCGCACCGGCCATGGCGTGCATGGCGGTCAGGCACCAGACGTAGACCGCGACGGCGCCGGCGAGCGCGAGGCCCACCGTGCGCGTCGAAGCGTGCGCCTCGCCCTGCACGAGGTCGACGGCGGCCGCGAGGCCGGCACCGGTCGCCGCGACCGAGACGAAGACGAGGTAGTGGCCGTAGCCGGCGACGAACGTGTTGCGAACGCCGCGGTCGAAGAGGTCCGCGTGGTCGCGCGTGAAGTAGAGCCACCACATCGAGAAGACGATGAGCAGCCCACCGACGACGAGCGCGAGCAGCCCGGACTCCGCGCCGGCGACGAGCGCCCCCTGGACGGCCTGCACCGAGGCGAGGATGACCTCGCCCAGCACGATGATGGTCAGGAGCGCGTAGCGCTCGGCGATGTGGTGCGGGTGGAAGGGCGTGATGCCCCTGCGCTCGGCAACGAGCGGCACGAGCAGCTCGAGCACGACGAGCGAGAAGAACGACACGAGCAGCGCCGTGTGGCCGGTGAGCAGCAGCCGCGCGATCCACAGCACCTGCACGATCGCGATGCCGGCGGCATACGTGAGCGCGGTCCGCCTGCCCTCCGGGTGGCTGCGGGCCGCGCGCAGCCACATCACGACCATGGCGACCCGCATCACGGCGTAGCCGCCGACGACGAGGCCCGACTGCCCGTAGAGGAAGAGGTCGGGGATGCCGGCCGCGAGCATGAGCGAGCCGGCCATGATGGTGAAGGTGAGCAGTCGGTAGGGCACGTCGTCGCAGTCGTAGGACGACGCGAACCACGTGTAGTTCATCCACGCCCACCAGATGGCGAAGAAGACCATGACGAGGTTGACGAGGTCGCCGAGGTGACCCTCCGCCAGCCCGTGGTGCCACTGCGCGGCGGCGCTCGCGATGGCGACGACGAAGACGAGGTCGAAGAACAGCTCGAGGGGCGTCGCGACCCGGTGCGCCTCGTGGGGGTCCCGGGGCTGCATGCGTCGCGACAGCGGCACGACGTTGGCGTGGCTCACGGTCCCAGTCTGCCAGCAGCGCACGCTGGCGCGCCGGGACGCGTGCCGCGACCGCCCGAGGGGGCGTGCCGGGTGCTGACCGGTCGGGTCAGAGGGCGAGCTCGGCCCTGACGACACCGACGAGACGGTCGGCGAGGTCGCGGGCCTGGTCGCCGTCGGCCGCCTCGACCATGACCCGGACGACGGGCTCGGTGCCGGACTTGCGCAGCAGCACGCGGCCGTTCGCGCCCAGCTCGCCCTCGGCCGCGCGGACGGCGTCGGCCACTGCGGAGTTCGCCTCGAGGGCCGCCTTGTCGACGTCCTTGACGTTGACGAGCACCTGGGGGAAGTGACTCATGATGCCCGCGAGGTCGGCGAGGGTGCGGCCCGTGGCCGCGACGCGTGAGGCGAGCATGAGGCCGGTCAGCGTGCCGTCACCGGTCGTGCCGTGGTCGAGCATGACGACGTGGCCCGACTGCTCGCCGCCGAGCGTGTAGCCACCCTCGCGCATGCCTTCGAGGACGTAGCGGTCGCCGACGGCGGTCTGGAGCACCTTGATGCCCTCGCTCCCGAGGGCCTGGATCATCCCGAGGTTGCTCATGACGGTGGCGACGAGGGTGTCGCCGCGGAGCACTCCCTGCTCCTTCATCGCGAGGGCGAGGATCGCCATGATCTGGTCGCCGTCGACCTCGCCGCCCGCGGCGTCGACCGCTAGGCAGCGGTCGGCGTCGCCGTCGAGCGCGATGCCGAAGTCGGCTCCGGCCGCGACGACGGCCTCCTTGAGGCGACCGGTGTGGGTCGAGCCGTAGCCGTCGTTGATGTTGAGGCCGTCCGGCTCGCCGCCGATGAGCGTCACCTCGGCGCCCGCCTCGCGGAAGGCCCGCGGCGCGACGTCCGACGCCGCCCCGTGGGCCGCGTCGATGACGACGTGGAGCCCGTCGAGGCGGTGCGGGAGCACGCTCAGCAGGTGCGCGACGTAGCGGTCCGCCCCGTCGAGGAAGGGCGTGATGCGCCCGACACCGGCGCCCGTCGGGCGCTGCCAGTCGTCACGCAGGCGGCCCTCGATGCGGTCCTCCAGCTCGTCGGCCAGCTTGTGCCCGCCGCGGGCGAAGAACTTGATGCCGTTGTCGGGCATCGGGTTGTGCGACGCGGAGAGCATGGCGCCGAGGTCGGCGTCCTGCTCCGCCACGAGGTAGGCGATCGCCGGGGTCGGGAGCACGCCGGCGTCACGCACGTCCACGCCGGCCGAGGCCAGCCCGGCCATCGTGGCGGCGGCGAGGAACTCACCGGACGCACGGGGGTCGCGACCGACGACGGCCACGGGACGGTGACCGTTGAACGCGCCCACCTCGGCGAGCACGTGCGCCGCCGCGACCGAGAGGTCGAGCGCGAGCTCTGCCGTGATGTCCTGGTTCGCGAGTCCACGGACGCCGTCCGTGCCGAAGAGTCGAGCCACGCTCATGTGCCTTCCCGATGGTCGGCCCGAGGGCCGGAAGATGTGCTCGGTCGACGATACCGCCCCCGGGCGGGAGCGCCCGTCGCGCCGCCGCGTCGAACTCGAGCGGGTGGATGGGGCGCTCCTGCCGTCCGCGACGGTGGGGAGGGCGGCATCCGCCCTCGGGCACGAGGAAGGCCCCCGAGCACCGCTCGGGGGCCTTCCTCGTAGAACCTCAGCGCGACTGGAGCCAAGCGGTGGTGCTCGCCGCCAGCTCTGCTCAGCGCGACTGGAGCCAGGCGGTGGTGCTCGGCGCCAGCCGAAGCATCAGCGCTTGGAGTACTGGGGGGCCTTGCGGGCCTTCTTGAGACCGGCCTTCTTGCGCTCCGGGACGCGGGGGTCACGGGTGAGGAAGCCGGCCTTCTTGAGCGCGGGACGGTTGAGCTCCTCGTCGACGCCGTTCAGCGAACGGGCGACACCGAGGCGCACCGCGCCGGCCTGGCCGGAGGGGCCACCGCCGTGCACGCGCACGAGCACGTCGTACGAGCCGTCGAGCTCGAGGAGCGTCAGCGGCTCCTTGACGATCTGCTGGTGGACCTTGTTGGGGAAGTAGGCGTCGAGCGTGCGGCCGTTGATCTTCCACTCTCCGGTGCCGGGGACGATGCGCACGCGGGCGATGGCCTGCTTGCGACGACCGGTGGCGGCGCCGGGGGTCGAGACCTGGCGGGCGCGCTTCGGCTCGCCGGCGACGGTGCCGTCCGACTCCGAGGTGTACTCGGTCAGCTCGGGCTCGTCGGTGTCGAGGACGTCCTCGTTCACGATGTCAGTCACGTGTCTTGTCGCTTTCTCCGCAGCAGCCGAGGCTTACTGCGCAACCTGGGTGATCTCGAAGGGGACGGGCTTCTGTGCCGAGTGCGGGTGCTCGGTGCCGCGGTAGACCTTGAGCTTGGAGAGCTGCTGGCGGGCCAGCGAGTTCTTCGGGAGCATGCCGCGGATGGCCTTCTCGACAGCCTTCTCGGGGCTCTTGGCGAGCAGCTCGGTGTAGGAGGTGGACCGCAGGCCACCCGGGAAGCCGGAGTGGCGGTAGGCCTTCTTCTGCTCGAGCTTGGCGCCCGTGAGCGCGACCTTGTCGGCGTTGATGATGATGACGAAGTCACCGGTGTCGACGTGCGGCGCGAACTGCGGCTTGTGCTTGCCCCGGAGCAGGACAGCGGCCTGGCTCGCGAGACGGCCGAGCACGACGTCGGTCGCGTCGATGACGTGCCACGTGCGAGTGACCTCGCCGGGCTTCGGGGTGTACGTGCGCAATGGAGTCTGCCTTCGCTTCTGAAATGGTGGAGCCACTGATGTGACGGGCCCGGTCCGCGTCGCCGTCCCAGGACGCTGCCCGACCGGTGGCCCGCAGCTCCCGTGACCGGTTCGCCTGACGGCCCGGTGCACAACCTGATCCATGGTACGGGGTCCGGCACCCGGACCCAAATCACGCCGCTGACCCCTCGAAACGGCCTCTGACCTGCACGGACACGCCGTCGACCACCGCATGCACAACTATTGTGCAGCCATAGTGTGCAAAGGTATTGTGCACACTATGGCTGCACGCGACCCCCAGGACTCCCCACTCCCCGGCACTGCCGGAGCCCCCTCGACCGACGCCGAGAACGTGTGGCTCACCCCGGAGAGCGTCCGGGTCCTCGCCCACCCGTTGCGCTCCCGCCTGCTCGGCGCCCTGCGCCGTGGTGGCCCGGCGACCGCCACCGACCTCGCCAACACCCTCGGCACCAACTCCGGGGCCACGAGCTACCACCTGCGCAAGCTCGAGTCGGTCGGGCTCGTGCAGGACACCGAGGAGGGCGAGGGCAAGCGTCGGGTCTGGCGGGCGAGCTCGGAGTACCACTCGTGGCACCCGAGCGACTTCGAGGGCGACGAGGACTCCGAGACCGCCCTGAACTGGCTGAGCCGCGACTACGCCCGGCACTTCGGCGAGCAGTACGACAAGTGGCTCGACGTGTCGACGACGTGGCCCCCTGCCTGGCAGGACGCGTGCGGCTCGAGCGACACCGCCGTGCTCGTCACCGCCGAGGCCCTCGAGGCCATGCGGGAGGAGATGTGGGACCTCATCGAGCGCTACCGCCGCGTGGGGCAGGGCAACCCGCAGGCCCGCCGCATCGCGGTCTACGCGTTCGCCTACCCGCTCGACCTCGACCGCCCGCCCACGACCCCCGCGAAGGAGAGCCCCCGATGAGCCCCACCCCGAACGGCCTGCTCTCCCCCGCCGCGGCGCGGCGCGTCTTCCTCGTGCTCAGCTTCACCCGGTGGTTCCCGGTCGGGCTGGTCGTCGGGCTGCTGACGCTCTGGCAGCTCGAGCGCGGCCTCACCGTCGCCCAGGCCATGACGATCTCGTCGGCCGCGGGCCTGACGATCTTCGCGCTGGAGCTGCCGACGAGCGGGTTCGCCGACGCCTTCGGGCGGCGCCCGGTCTTCGTCGTGTCGGCCGTGGTCAACGTGCTCGCGAGCGCCCTGCTGCTCGTGGCGCACTCGTTCTGGGCCTTCTTCGCCTCCGCCGTGCTGACGGGCGTCTTCCGGGCGCTCGACTCCGGCCCGCTCGAGGCGTGGTTCGTCGACACCGTGCACGCGACCACGCCCGGCGCGGACGTCGACCAGTCGCTCTCCGCCCAGGGCACGGTGCTCGGCGGCGGCATCGCGGTCGGCGCGCTCGTCAGCGGCGGGCTGATCTGGTGGCACCCCTTCGCGGGGGCCTCGGCCCTCGTGCTGCCCGTCGTCGCCTTCGTCGCGCTCAACGTGCTGCACCTGCTCGCGGTCCTCGTGCTGCTGCGCGAGCCACACCGTGCCGAGCACGTCGACGCGACGGGAGCGCGCCGGGCCCTCGCCTCGGCCCGCGAGGCCCCGGCCGTCGTGCGCGACGGCCTCGTGACGCTGCGCGGCAACGCGGTGCTGCGCGGCATCGTCACGGTCGAGATCTTCTGGTCGGTCGCGATGATCGTCTTCGAGACCTTCCAACCGATCCGGCTCGCCGAGCTCGTCGGCAGCGAGGAGCGGGCCGGCGCCATCATGGGCCCGGTCGCGGCCGCCGGCTGGGCGGTCTTCGCGCTCGGCGCCGCGCTCTCGGGCTGGTCGAGCCGGCGCATCGGGGTGGCCCGCACCGCCATCGCGGCGCGCGTGCTCAACGGGCTCGGAGCCGTCGTCATGGGCCTCGTGGCCGGGCCGGCCGCGCTCGTCGCCGCGTACGGCGTGACCTACCTGCTGCACGGCTCGGGCGGACCCGCGCACGCCGCGCTGCTCCACCGGCAGGCCGAGGCGCGCAACCGCGCCACCGTGCTGTCGATGAACTCCATGGTCGCGAGCGCCGCGTTCGGCGTGGCCGCCCCGCTCCTGGGCCTGCTCGCCGAGCGCACGTCGACGCAGGTGGCGATGGTGGCCGCGGGCGCCGTCAGCGTCTTCGGCGCCTGGTTCTACCGGCACGCCGCACGCGCCGAGCGCGCGCAGCGCACCCAGCGCACCGAGCGCACCGAGCGCACCCAGCCAGACGTGCGTGACGCAGCGGGCGACGAGCCCGCCCGTCGTGCAGAACGTGACGCCCCCGGCGTCGTCAGCCGCCCGGCGTCGTGACGTCGTCGAGCTCGGCGAGGTCGTCCGCGGTCGGCTCCCAGAGCCCGGCGCGGACGTTGTCGACGACCTGCTCGGGGCGGGTCGCCCCGGCGATGACGGACGCCACGGCCGGCTGCGCGGCCAGACCACCGATCGCGACGTCGATCGGTCGCAGGTCGCGCTGGGCGGCATACGCCTCGAGCCGCTCGATCGTGTCCCAGTCCGCCGCGGCCAGCCGGTCGGCCATGCCGGCCAGCCGGGTGCCCTCCGGAGCCGCCTCGCCGCGTCGGTACTTGCCCGTCAGCAGCCCCGACGCGAGCGGGAAGAACGGCAGGAGGCCGACCCCGACGTGCTCGCAGGCCGGCACGAGCTCGTCCTCGACGTCGCGCTCGAGCAGGGAGTACTCGTTCTGGGCCGAGACGAACCGGGCCGTGCCCGCCGCCCGGGCCGTCCAGTCCGCGTCGACGACCTGCCACCCGGTGAAGTTGCTGCTCCCGAGGTAGCGGACCTTGCCCTCCCGCACGAGCTCGTCCAGTGCGGCGAGGGTCTCGTCGATCGGCGTCCGCGGGTCGGGTCGGTGCAGCTGGTAGAGGTCGATCCAGTCGGTGCCGAGGCGGCGCAGGCTCGCCTCGACGGCTTTGCGGATGTAGCGCCGCGACCCGCGCACGCCCCAGTCGGGGCCGTTCGCGCCCTGCATGTCCATGCCGAACTTCGTCGCGAGGACGACGTTCTCGCGCTCGGAGCCCAGGGCGAGGCCGAGCATCTCCTCGCTCGCGCCCTGACCGCCGTAGATGTCGGCCGTGTCGAAGAGGGTGATGCCGCTGTCGAGGGCCTGGCGGACCACGGCGTTGGTGCCGTCCTGGTCGAGGCGCCGACCGAAGTTGTTGCAGCCGAGTCCCACGGTCGAGACGGTGAGGCCGCTGTCGCCGAGCTGGCGGTAGGTCATGTCAGGAGTCGTCGTCACCCCTCCAACCTAACCGCGATCGCCGCTCGCGCCAGGGGTGCCCGCAGGGCCGGAGCCGGGGTGCGCCACGCGCGCCCCGGCTCCGACTCCCCCGCTCGCGGGGCGAGCACTCAGTTCGGCTGGACGAAGACCGCCACGGTACGCGCAGGCACCGTGAGGGTGCTGCTGCCGGCGTCGTAGGCCGACTGCTTGACGACGCTGTCGGAGCCCCCGGCCTGCACCGGGCTGAGCCGCACCGTGCCCGACAGACCGGGCACCTTCTGCGCCACGGCATCCGGCGTCGCGTTGAACACCACGACGGCGCCGCGCAGCTTCGGGTCGGCGTCGGCGCCCACGGTGTCGTCGATGCGCATGACGATCACGCCCTGCCGGGCGTCGGCCGTGCCCGACACCGGGAAGGTGACCTTGGCGTCGATGGCCGCGGCCGTGCCGAGCCGGAAGAGCTTCGTGCTGAAGCGCAGGCGCAGCAGGTCCTGTGCCATCGCGTCGGCCCGGCGCACGTCGGCCGCCGACGGCTTGAGGGCCCGGTCGGCGAGCAGCGGCTTCATGAAGGGCCACTTCGCGGCGTTCTGCTCCTGAGGGGGCAGCCCGTGACCGAAGCCGTTGTCGGCGCCCGTCCAGTCGAGCCGGTTGAACCAGTCGCCGCTGTCGTAGGAGTCGCGGTTCAGCGACTTGCTGCGGAGCAGGTCGGCACCGGCGTGCCAGAACGAGGGCGTCTGCGCGAGCGCCGTCGTCGCGAGCGAGAGGGTGTTCATCCGCACCCGGTCCTGCATCGACGTCGCCACCGGCAGCTTGTAGGTGAGCGAGTCGAAGAGGGTCTCGTTGTCGTGCGCGTCGACGTAGCTGACGACCTCGTCCGGCTGGTCGGCGTAGCCCGCCGGCGCGCCGTTGTAGTCGACCTGCGACCCCTTGACGACCTCGCCGCTGCGCTGGCTCCGGAAGCTGAACGACCGGAGGTTGCCGGCGAGGCCGAGCTGCACGAGGTCGGTGTCGCTCGCGAGGCGCGCGGTCGCGTCGGCGTTGATCGCCGCGCCGTTCGAGTCGGTCGCCTCGCCGGAGCCGAAGCCCTGGCGACGCGGGTCCTCGTCGAAGGGGCCGCCACCACGCACGGCGTCACGGAGGCGGTCCGAGAAGGTGCCGATGCCGGTGCCGCCGAGCTGGCCCTGCGTGGCCTGGACGAAGAGCTTGTTGTCGGCGACCTCGCCGAAGTTCCAGCCCTCGCCGTAGAGGTAGACCGCCTTGCCGTCGACGCCGTCCTTGCGCAGGGTGAGCGCGTCGAGGGCCGAGCGCACCGCGAGCATGTTGGCCTTGCTGTGGTGGCCCATGAGGTCGAAGCGGAAGCCGTCGACGCGGTAGTTGCGCGCCCACGACACGACGGAGTCGACCATGAGCTTCTGGCCCATGGCGTGCTCGGTCGCGACGTTCTGGCAGCACGTCGAGGTCTCGACGGCGCCGGTGGCGTTCAGCCGGTGGTAGTAGCCGGGCACCACCTTGTCGAGCACCGACTTCTCCCCCTGCCCCGACTGCGCCGTGTGGTTGAAGACCTGGTCGAGCACGACCCGCAGGCCGTCCTGGTGCAGCGCCCCGACCATGGTGCGGAACTCCGCCACCCGGGCGCCACCGTCGGCCGCCTTGGCGCTCGAGGCGTACGAGCCGTCCGGCACGCTGTAGTGGAACGGGTCGTAGCCCCAGTTGAAGGCGTCGGTGGAGGCGACGGCCCCGACGCACTTCTGCTGCTCCTCGCTGTCGGGCGCGTAGGACCCGAGGTCGCACGCCGGTCGCTGCTGCTTGGCGGGGTCCTCCTCGATCGAGGCGATGTCGAAGCTCGGCAGCAGGTGCACCGTGTTGAGGCCGGCCCTGGCGAGCGCCTTGAGGTGCGCCCGGCCGTCGCCGTTCGCGGCGAAGGCGAGGTAGCTGCCACGGAGTGCGGCGGGGACCTTCGCGTCGGACATCGAGTAGTCACGCACGTGCAGCTCGTAGATCGTCGAGTCGACGTCCTGGGCGAGCCGCGGCGACGGCGTCGTGCGCCACAGCGTCGGCATCCAGTCACGGCTCGCCAGGTCGACGACGACCGACCGGGTCGAGTTGAGCGTCAGGGCCACCGAGCTCGGGTCGGTCACCGCGTTGGTCTCGACCTTGCCGGTCGTCGGCGCCCAGACCTTCACCTCGTAGAGGTAGCGCGAGCCCTGCTCGATGCCGCGCAGCGCGCCGCTCCACGTGCCGTCGGCCGACCGCGTGAGGCGGTTGCGACGGGCCGTGTCGAGCGGCCGGTCGGCGGTGCCCTTCGGCCAGCTGAGCAGGGTGACCTGCTGGGCCGTCGGGGCCCACAGCCGGAACGTCGTGCGGCCGTTGCCCACCTCGACGCCGTACGCGCGACGTGACGCCGACGAGGCGTACATCGCGTCGAGCGCGATCGCTGCCTGCGTACCCGTCGCGTCGAGGAGCACCCCGTCGACGTCGTAGAGGGCGACGGCCACCTGACCCTGCAGGATCTCGGACATCCGCGCGGCCGTGCGGCGGTCGACGCGCAGCGCCAGCGCCCCCGCGAGCTCGGGGTGCGCCTTGACCACCGCCGCCGGAAGGCCGGCAGGGTCACGGGTGAGGGTGGCGACCTCGCCACCGGTCACGGCCTCCGCGTCGACGCCGAGGCCACCGGAGCGCGCCCAGTGCAGGCGCCACTCGAGGGTCGCCGGGTCGGCGCCCTCGGGCACGGCGGAGGCAGGCCAGGCCACGAGGTTCGGTCCGACGACGTAGGCCTTGGCCTTGGTGAGGTCGGGCGCCGCGCCCGCCCGCGAGGTCTTCACGCTGACCGCGTGCGTCGCGGCGACGTAGGTGATGGTCGTCAGCACGCCGTCGGCCGGCACCGAGAAGGCCACGTTGTCGGCGGGATAGGCCTCGTCCCACGTCTGGCCGACGGCCACCTTGAACTCGTAGGCCCCGGCCGGGATGCGGTCGGTGCTGAAGACGTAGGTGCCGTCGCCGTCCGGGTCCTGCAGCCACGAGCGGAGGCAGTCGGGTGCCCAGTCGCCCGGGCAGCCGAGCTCGCTCTGGAAGCTGCCGGGGGCGCTGACGATCGGCCCGTCGCTGCTGTTGGTCACCCAGTGCGTGCGGTGGTCGTAGTAGAAGGTCGTGGGCGTGCCGTCGGAGGTGAACGGGATGTTGCCGCCGTTGGGCGCTCCCCCGACCCCGTAGTTCTCGTCCCACTTCTTGTCGATCGCGGCCTTGTACTCGTAGTCGCCGGCGGGCACCGTGACGGTGCGCGTCCACACGTCGTCGTCGGCGCCGCGGGTCAGCTGCGCCTGGTCGCAGTCCGGCTGCCAGTCACCGGGGCAGCCCAGCTCGGAGTCGAAGCTGCCGGGGATGCTGACGTTGCCCGGCTGGACGACGGGGCCGGTGCCACCGCCACCACCACCCGTCCCACCCGTCGGGGCGGGATCGCCGACGACGCCGTAGGTCGAGGTCGCGGAGACGTGGCCCGCGAGGTCCTTGGCGACCATGCGGTACTCCACGAGGGTGCCCTTGGCCAGACCCGAGACGTCGTGGAAGACGCGGTAGGGCCCGTTGTCGTCGGTGCCGAGACGCGTCCAGGCCGTCGTGCCGACCGGGCGCTGGAGGAAGGTGACCTCGGCGAACGTGTGGTTGGGCAGGGCGGCGCGGACCTCGGCGCGGCCCCCGACGACGCCACCCGGTGCGGGTGCGACCGGGCGGATCGTCGGTGCGGCGGCGGGCCGCGCCATCGGCGAGCCGGCGCGGTAGACGGCCACCGACAGCGGCGGGACGGTCACCGTGAGGCGGCCGTCGGCGCCGGTGCGCAGCGCGGTCCGGGAGCCGAGCAGCGGCGCGAAGCTCGAGCGCGGCGTGTAGGTGGCGAAGGTCGCCGTGCGGGCGGTCGTCGCGTTGTTCGCCACGACGACGTACTCGCGCCGCGCGGCCTTGTCGATGCGGCTCATGGCGTAGATGCCGGCCGCGTCGGAGGCGTAGCGGTGCACCTGTGCGCCGTCCGCGAGCGCCGGGTGTGCGGCGCGGAGGCGGGAGAGCTCGGCGATCTGGCGGTAGAGCGGGGCCGAGGTGTCGAAGCGGTCGCGTGAGCCGGCCGGCCGGCCGCTGCCGACGATCACGTCGTCCTGGTAGATCGGGGTCTTCGTCGCGAACATGTCCTGCCGGGCGCGCTTGTCGCCGAAGTCGCTCGTCGGGCCGGTGAAGCCCTGCTCGTCGCCGTAGTAGACGACGGGCTGGCCGCGGGTGAGGAACATCAGCGACGTGGCGAGCCGGTCGCGCGCGAGCAGGTCGTCCCCGGTGGCGCCGCCGGCGAGCAGCATCGCCCCGACGCGGCCCATGTCGTGGTTGCCGAGGAAGGTGGGCAGCTCGTAGGCGTTGGAGTCGGTGTCGGTGTAGTAGTCGTCGCCGGCGAAGAGGTCGCGCAGGCCGGTCGTGGCCTTGCTCTGCGCGAAGCCGAGCGCGGCGCCCTGGAAGCCGAAGTCGAGGGTCGCCGGCAGCGTGCCGGTCGTCGTGTACTGGCTCATCACGGCCGGGTTGCCGTCGTACACCTCACCGAACATGAAGAAGTCGGGGTTGCCGACCTTCTTCGCGTGGTCGAGGATCGCCGGCGAGAACGACTGCCAGAAGGGCATGTCGACGTGCTTGACGGTGTCGATGCGGAAGCCGTCGACCCCGAAGTCCACCCAGGACTTGTAGATGGCCTCCATGCCGGAGACGACCGTCGGGTGCTCGGTGAAGAGGTCGTCGAGACCGGAGAAGTCGCCGTACGTCGCGGACTCACCGGCATACGTCGAGTCGCCGCGGTTGTGGTAGAGCGTCGGGTCGTTGAGCCAGGCCGGCACCTTGACGTCCTCGTCGCCGGCGGCCACCTTCGGCGCGTACGGGAAGGACGTCTCGGCGGACAGGGCCGGGAAGCAGTCCGGCGCGGTCGCCCCACCGGTGCAGACCGGCTTGCCCGCGACGGCGGCGTCGTCGAACTCGCGCCCGGCGGCGTCGCGATAGGGCGTCGTGCCCTTGCTGACGTAGCTCGACGTGCCGCCGTCGTGCGAGATGACGTCGGCGGTGTGGTTGGTGATGATGTCGAAGTAGACCTTCATGCCCTTGCGGTGGGCGGCCGCGACGAGCGCCTTCATGTCGGCGTTGGTGCCGAGGTGCGGGTCGATCGTCGTGAAGTCGGTGATCCAGTAGCCGTGGTAGCCCGCGCTCGCGTCGGAGCCGCTGCCCTGGACCGCCCGGTTCTTGAACGACGGCGTGAGCCACAGGGCGGTCGTGCCGAGGCCCTTGATGTAGTCGAGCTTGCCGGTCAGGCCCTTGAGGTCACCACCGTGGTAGAACCCCTCGTTCGCCGGGTCGAAGCCGGTCTGGAGCGGCCCTCCGGTCAGCCCGCCGCGGTCGTTGGCCGTGCTGCCGTTCGCGAAGCGGTCGGCCATGACGAAGTAGAACCGCTCCTTCGTCGCGAGGCGGCGCAGGGAGGAGCCGGCGAGCGCCGCGTCGGCCTTCGTCGTGCCGCGCGGGAGGTCGGTGGGGGCCACGGCGATCGCGTGCGTCGTGTCGTCGTAGGTGACGCGCAGGGTGGCCGGCCCGGCCAGCACGAGGGGCACGTTGCCGCTGCCGTCGCCGTAGCTCTCGTCCCACGCGTGGTCGATCGCGACCTTGAGCTCGTAGCTGCCCGCCGGCACCCGGAACTGCGCGGCGTAGCTCGTCGTGCCGGGCACGGGCGCGAGGTCGGTCGCGGCGCAGTCGGGCTGCCAGTCGTCGCTGCAGCCGAGCTCGCTCTGCAGCGAGCCGACGAGCGTGGCCGTGCGGGGCGTCTCGGCTCGGGCGCTCGGCGCCGCGGCCAGGGGGACCGACAGCCCCGCCAGCACGAGGGCCGAGATCGTGGCGACGGACAGGGCGGGACGGCGCATGCGCACTCCTTCGTGGGCTCAGCCGCTCACGCCCGTGTCTGGACGTCCGGCCACGGCAGAACCTAGCGGCGCCCTCCGACACCGCGCCAGACCCCCGCTGCAACTATTTGCATCGATTTTTCGGATCTTGCGGGAATCTGGCCGCCCCAGCCATCGCCGCTGCGGCCGTGGGCCGACGGCGCAGGGCGACAGCGGTCAGCGCGCCAGCCCGCCCGGGCTCGTCAGCGTGCGCACGGCCGTCGTGAAGTCCGCGACGCGCGTCAGCACGACCGGCCCCTCGGGCACCGAGATGCCGGCGGGCCACCCGGGGCCTCCGATGACGACCTCCAGCGGCCAGTCGACGTCCTCGAGGTCGCGCCACAACGGCTCGTCGGCCGGGCGCGCGAGCGAGGCCCAGAGGAACACCGCGCGGGCCTGCGTCTCGCGCAGGGCCGAGAGGAGGGCGTCGACCGGCACCCGCGGCCCGAGGAAGAGTCCCGCGACCCCGTTGCGGGCCAGCTCGGCCTCGAGGGCGAGCAGCGGCAGGTGGTGCTGCTCGTCGTCGGCGCTCGCGAGCACGACCGGCGAGCCCGCGACGCGCAGCCGGTTGCTCCGCACGACGGCGCGCAGCTCGGACTGGAGCAGCTCACTCGTCAGGTGCTCGGACTGCACACCGAGGCGCCCCTCGCTCCACAGGTCGCCGACCCGGCGCAGGGCGGGCGCGAAGACCTCGACCCAGGCCTGCCCCACCTCACGGCGGCGCATCGTGCGCCGGTAGAGCTCGGCGAGGGTACGGGTGTCGAGCGCCCGGGCCGCCGCGACGATGGCCTCGACGACGACGCCGGGGTCGTCGGGAGCGCCGTCAGCGCCGCCCGCGAGCCCGCCGCCGGCCCCGTCCTCCATCTGATCGACCTCGACGTCCGCGGTGCCCGCCTCGAACGCGTCGATCTGCGCGGCGATCGACGCGGCGTCCATGGCGAGCACGGAGTCGGCCGCGCTCGCGGCCGGCACCCCTTGGCCCGTCAGGCGCCCCATCAGCGCCACACGCCGGATGTCGAGCTCGGTGTAGCGCCGATGGTTGCCCCCGGTCCGCACGCTCGGGCCCACGCCGTGCCGCCGGTCCCACGAGCGCAGGGTCGGGGCCGCGATGCCGAGCCGCTCCGAGACCGCGCCGACCGGCCAGCCGAGCTCCGGCACCGAACCGGTCGAACCGGTCGAACCGGATCCCGCCCCGGCCGCCCCCTGCGCCCGACGGTCGCCGGCGGCCCGATCAACTCGATCGGTGCGGCCGGTGCCCGTCGGAGCGGGGAGGGGCTGCGGGTGGTCGGGGGTGCCTGCCGGCCGGTGGTTCATGTCGAAGACGTCCGTTCACGAGTGGCGCCCTGGCGGTGGGGAGCGGTCCCGGATTCCCGTCGAGGAACCACTCCCGCACCGACTGGGCTCGCCCATCCTAAACTTATGCAGAGCACTTGTGCAATGCAGAAGTTCTGCGTAAGTTCTGCATCAGATCGCTGCCGCTCGGTCAGCGCCAGTCTCTCGGAGGAAGCCATGACGATCACCCGCCTTCCGCGTCCCACGTACTCCTCGTACGAGTGGCAGGAGCAGGGCCGCTGCCGCACCAAGGCGGTCGAGCAGTTCTTCGCCGACGACCAGGAGCTCGACCAGCGCGAGCGCCGGGAGCAGACCGAGGCCGCCCGCATGGTGTGCGGCGCCTGCCCCGTGCGCCAGCAGTGCCTCGAGCACGCCCTCCGGGTGCCCGAGACCTTCGGCATCTGGGGCGGCACGACCCCGACCGAGCGCGCGCACATGCTCTGGGACGTCGCGGGCTGATCGCCGGCCACCGTCCCGAGCAGGCGCGGCTCAGCGCTGGGCGAGCCCCAGCACGGTCGCGCCGGGCATCGCGGCCAGCGCCGCGCCGTCGACGAGCAGCTTCGCCCCGCGCACGCCGGCACCGATGACGACCGGCCCCGCCGCGGCGACGCCCTCGTCGACGAGCAGCGGCCAGCCCTCCGGCAGGCCCACCGGGGTGATCCCACCCTGCTGCATCCCCGTCAGCCCCTCCGCCTTGGCCTGGTCGGCGAACGAGATCTTCCGGGCGCCGAGGTGGCGTCGCACGGTGCCGTTGACGTCGGCACGGTCGGTCGCGAGCACCATGACGGCGGCGAGCGTCACGACGTCCCCGCGCCGCGCCTCGACGACCACGCAGTTGGCCGAGGCGGCCGGGTCGACGTCGTAGGCCGCGCAGAACGCGGCCGTGTCGGCGAGCGTCGCGTCGATGGGCGCGACGCGCGCGCCGGGCACCTGCGCGAGCGCGGCCGCCACCGGGTCTGCGAGCAGGTCGGGCCGCTCCGACGCGGCCGTCCACGAGAGGTTTCCTTCGGCGCTGGGCATGCCGAGAGCGTATGCCGCCGGCCCCCTCCCCCGTCACGCAGCCGTGCCGCCGAGCCCGCCGGACGGCATCCGGGCTCGGCGGCACGTCGGGGACGTCGGGGACGTCGGCCCGTCAGGGCCGCCAGGTGTCGTTGAGCGTCAGCGTGCCCGACGCCGGGACGGTGACGCTCCGGTTGGCGCCGGACTCCCACGTCACGGTGCCCGCCGCGTCCTTGCGGAGGTACTTGTACTGCACGACCGTTCCCGGGGCGAGCGCGACGGTGCGGCGCCAGACCGGGTAGGCGGCCGGATCCAGCTTGAGCGCGGACGCCGGCGCCCACCCCCCGAGCGCCGCGTGGTCGCCGGCGACGTAGACGTCCTGCCCGGTGCTCGTCGTCGCGGTGACGCCGAAGCCGACCGAGGCCGTCGCCGGCACGGCACCCGTCGTGGCGGCGACGTGCAGGGCGATCGTCTCGTTCGCGCCGACCGTCGCGGTGAACGTGCCCGCCGCGCCGACGGCGTACGTCGCGCCCGAGCAGGTGCCCCCGGTGACGGTGCCGTGGGTGACGTCGCAGTACGTGCCGGCCGGCAGCGACGTCTGGAACGTCGAGGTGACCGGACCGGTCTCGTGGTTGACGACGACGTAGCCCTTGGCGCCCCGGCCGAACGCGATGGCGTTGTTGCCGTTGCTCCACCAGTTCGTGACGGCGGTGCCGGTGACGGCGTTGCGGAAGCCGACCATGCCGGCGATCTGGCTCCACGCGTGCTGGCACTTCCAGCCGTCGGCGTAGCAGCTGTTGACGGCCCCGCCGAGCGGCGGGCCGGCGTCGGGGTCGCTCCACTCGTAGCCGGAGAAGACGTTCGGCGAGCCGTAGGGCCAGGCCAGCATGAAGACGTTGGCGAGTGTGTAGGTCGCCCCCGCCTTGTAGCTGAGGGTCGAGCCGTTGCGCTCGGTGTCCCAGTTGTCGACGAACGTGCGGGCGTTGCCGCTCGGCAGGTAGCCCCACGACGCGCCCCAGTTGCCGAGGTAGCTGAGCTTCTCGCTCGTGAAGACCCGCTTGAGGTCGTATGCCGCCCGGAACTCGTCGACGTCACCCGACCCCGTGTACTCGGTGGGCTGGACGGCCTCGCCGGCGCCGTAGATGACCTCGTGCACCCAGAAGACGCCGGGGTTGGTCAGCTTCGCCTTGATCGCGGCGAGGTCGGCGGCGGGCACGTGCTTGGCGCCGTCGACGCGGAAGCCGTCGACGCCGAGGCCGAGCAGGGTGTTGAGGTAGCCGGCGATCGCGCCGCGCACGTAGTCGCTACCGGTGTCGAGGTCGGCGAGCCCGACGAGCTCGCACGTCTGGACGTTGGTGCGGTCGGCGTAGTTGCTGATGTTCTGCCGGCAGGTGTGGAAGTCGCGGTCGGAGTAGACGCTGGGGTAGGCGTACTTCGTGTAGCTGCTCCCGGCGGTTCCGGTGCCGGAGCCCGCGCTCATGTGGTTGACGATGACGTCGGCGACGACCTTGACCCCGGCGGCATGGCAGGTCGAGACCATGTTCCGGAAGGCGGTCTGGTCACCGAGCCGGCCCCCGATCCGGTAGCTGACCGGCTGGTACGACGTCCACCACTGGGAGCCCTGGATGTGCTCGGCCGCGGGCGACACCTCGACGAAGCCGTAGCCCTTGGGGCCCAGCACGTTCGTGCACTCGCGGGCGACCGCGTCGTAGCGCCACTCGAAGAGGGTGGCCGTGACGTCCTTGCCCCCCGGCGGCGTGGCGGAGGCCCGCTCGACCACGGCGACCGGACCGGACGACGGGCCGGCCACCGACCAGCCGAGCGCGGCCACGGCCGCGAGGGCGCCGGCGACGAGACGTCCGCGACGTTCGGGCCGGCCGCGGCGCCGAGGTCGTGGACCGGGTCGGGGTGGGGTGGACCGGGGGGTCGGGCGCATGCGGCATCTCCTCGTCGAGACGGTGGGTGTGACGGCACGGCCGTCACCTCGTGGAAGTTCCTGCGTGGTGCTGCAAGAACTTGCGGCAGTCAACAGCCGCTCCGACCCCGCCGCAACTCGAACGGCGACCGCGCACCGGGCCGGGCCGGCCCACGCCCACCACGCCCACCGCGCCCGGCGTGCGGTCGGGGGCGCCGCGTCAGCGCGCGAGCTCGGCGACGACGGTCGCGGCCGGCACGGCCCGCGCCGAGCGCCAGCCCGTGCCGGCCCAGAGGGCGAGCAGGTCGGCCCGGTCGGCGCGGGCGCTCGCCCGGCGCAGCGGCACGGTCAGGTGGTGCACCTCGGGATAGGCGGCCGGCGCACGCCCGTCGTGGCGGCGCACGAAGTCGCTCTCGAGCGCGCGCGCCAGCCGGCCGGAGTAGGCCCGCGTCACCACGGTGCGCCCGAGGGCGGGATCGGCGAGGGCGCGTCGGTAGGCCAGACCCGTGCCGGCCTCGGGCGTCAGCAGCAGGGCCGTGCCGACCTGCACGGCGTCGGCCCCGGCTCGGCGCACCCGGGCGGCGTCGTCGGCGGTCGCGACCCCGCCCGCAGCCGCGAGGGGCACGTCGGTCTCGGCCCGGACGAGCGTCACGAGGTCGACGAGGTCGAGGTTCGAGGGCTCCTTCGCCTCGTCGAGGGTGCCCCGGTGACCGCCGGCTGCCGCGGCCTGCACGCACAGCGCGTCGACGCCCGCGTCGAGCGCCGCGCGGGCCTCGGCGACGTCGGTGACCGTCGCGACCGTCTCGATGCCGGCTCTCCGCAGCTCACCGAGCACCGCGGTGCTCGGCAGCCCGAAGGTGAACGACACGACGGGCACGCGCTCGCGCACGACGAGGTCGAGCTTGCGCTCCCAGTCGTCGTCGTCACCGGGCCGGGCCTCGCCGGGCTCGACCCCGACGCCGGCCGCGTCGGCGAGCAGGGCGTCGCGGTAGGCGGCGACGGCGTCGGCACGGTCGGCGCCGGCGAGCCCGCCCGCGCCCGCGGCATACGTCGTGGCCTGCGCCGGCACGAAGAGGTTGACGCCGAAGGGGCGCGACGACGCGTCCCACACCTCGGCGATCGCGGCGGCGAGCTGGGGAGCCGTGAGGTAGCCGGCCGCGAGGAAGCCGAGGCCACCGGCCTCACCGACCGCCGCCACGAGCTCCGGCGTCGTGGGCCCGCCGGCCATCGGGGCGCCGACGACACCGGTCTCGATCGAGCGCAGCAGCATGGCGCCGACGCTACTCCGGTCGGCGCGGCCCGTCATGGCCCCGTGCCCCGGCGAGGGGCTCGGCGGGGTGGGTCTCAGCGGGGCCGGACGACCCGGCCCTCGTCCCACACCGGCTCGGCCGACTCGTAGACGCGGCCGTCGGCCCCGAAGACGAGGAAGCGGTCGAACCCGCGCGCGAACCAGCGGTCGTGCGTCACCGCGAGCACGGTGCCCTCGAACCGGTCGAGCCCCTCCTCGAGGGCCTCGGCCGACTGGAGGTCGAGGTTGTCGGTCGGCTCGTCGAGCAGCAGCATCGTGGCGCCCGACAGCTCGAGCAGCAGGATCTGGAAGCGCGCCTGCTGGCCGCCCGAGAGCGACTCGAAGCGCTGCTCGCCCGAGCGCGCGAGCCCGTAGCGGTCGAGCGCACGAGCCGCCTCCTCACGGGGCTTGCCCGCCCGGTGCTCGTCGCCCCGGTGCAGGATCTCGAGGAGCGTGCGCCCGAGCAGCGACGGGTGCTCGTGCGTCTGGGCGAACCATCCCGGCCGCACCCGCGAGCCGAGCCGGACGACGCCGGAGTGCTCGACGGGGTTCGGTTGCACGTCGCCGACCGGCTGGTGCTCGCGCTCCGGGTCGGTGCCGCCCGAGGCGAGCAGGCGCAGGAAGTGCGACTTGCCCGACCCGTTGCTGCCGAGCACCGCGACACGCTCGCCGTACCAGACCTCGAGGTCGAAGGGCTTCATCAGGCCGGTCAGCTCGAGACCCGTGGCGACGACGGCGCGCTTGGCCGTGCGCCCACCGGTGAGGCGCATCTTCACCGACTGCGTCATCGGCGTCTCCTCCGGCGGACCGGCCTGCTCGAACTTCGCGAGGCGGGTCTGCGCGGCCTGGTAGCGCGACGACATGCCGTCGTTGTACTTGGCCTTGACCTTGAGGGTCTGCACGAGGGTCTTGAGCTTGACGTGCTCCTCGTCCCAGCGCCGCCGCAGCCCCTCGAGCCGGGCGTTGCGGTCGGCGCGCGCGTCGGCGTAGGTCGCGAAGCGGCCCGGATGCACCCAGAGGGTGGCGCCCGCGCCGCCCGGCTCGAGCGTGGCGATGCGGGTGGCGACCCGGTCGAGCAGCTCGCGGTCGTGGCTGATGAAGAGCACCGTCTTGGGCGACTCGACGAGGGCGTCCTCGAGCCAGCGCTTCGTCGGCACGTCGAGGTAGTTGTCCGGCTCGTCGAGCAGGAGCACCTCCTCGGGGCCGCGGAGCAGCGCCTCGAGCACGAGCCGCTTCTGCTCCCCGCCCGAGAGGGTGCGCACCGTGCGCCACTGGGCCTGCTCGTAGGGCACGCCGAGGGCGGCCGTCGTGCACTGGTCCCAGAGGGTCTCCTGCTCGTAGCCCCGCGCCTCGCCCCACTCGACGAGGGCGTGCGCGTAGGCCATCTGGTCGGCCTCGGAGTCGCGCTCCATCATCAGCGTCTCGGTGCGGTCGATCTCCTCGGCGGCCGTGCGGATGCGCTCGGGCGCGACGGAGACGAGCAGGTCGCGCACCGTCGTGTCGTCGCGCACCTTGCCGATGAACTGGCGCATCACCCCGAGGCCGCCCGTCCGCGTCACGGCGCCCTCGTGGGCGGCCAGGTCGCCCGCGATGATCCGGGTCAGCGTCGTCTTGCCCGTGCCGTTGGGGCCGATGAGGGCCACCTTGGCGCCCTCCCCGACCCGCAGCGAGACGTCGCCGAGCAGCGGCCTGCCGTCAGGCAGGCTGAAGGAGACGGAGTTGACGTCGATGTGGCCCACGAGGGTCAAGCCTGTCGTATGCCGGGTCGCCGCGTCACGTCGTTAACGCCGGCCCCGCCCGGGCGCGGGGTCAGCTCCACGTCCACGACGACAGCAGCTCCTCGAGCTCGTCCATCGCGTGGTCGGCGTCGCCCTGCGACGAGCTGAGGGTGAGCAGGTAGATCGAGCCGTCGCGCTGGACGCCGAACGAGCGCGCGGTCACCTTGACGCCCTGCTGCTCGAACGTGGTCGTGAAGCCCTCGGCGGCCACGCCACCGACCGTGACGGCCGGGGCCGGCGCCACGGTGCGCCCGGCGGCGCTCATCTGCTCCTTGCCCTTGGCGAGCTCGCCGTCGAGCACCGACCGGTCGCCCGCCGTCTTGAGCACGACGAGGTTGTTGGCGAAGCCGTCGACCTTCTTCGAGGAGAGCAGCACGAGGTCGATGTCGGCGACCCCGTCGGCCTTGCTCGTGGCCTCGGCCCAGCCCTCCGGCGGCACGACCGTGTAGCTGCCGGCACGACCGCGGACCTCGTCACCGTCGGCCGTGGCGCCCCCCGTGCCCGTCGTGGAGGGCGTCGTGGAGGGCGCGGCGGAAGCGGTCGTGGAGGAGGCGGCGGGCGGCGCCGCGGTCTCCGTCGTGCCCTTCGAGCAGCCCGTCAGCACGAGGGCGCAGGTCAGGGCACCGACCGACAGGACGCGCGTGGGGAGGGCCGTCATGCGCTCGATCCAACCACACGGCATCCGTGCGTCAGCCGGCGGTGCGACGGGCCCGGGTGACGAGGGAGCGGGCCGCGACGTCGGCGTCGTCGGGGTAGACGACCTCCTCGAGGCTGAGCCCTTGGGCGGGCATGACGTGGATCTCGGGCGCCCGCGCGGCCCGGTCCTGCAGCAGCCGCGGCCAGTCCGGGGCGCGGCGCCCCTCCCCCACCGGCACGACGGCGCCGACGAGCGAGCGCACCATCGAGTGGCAGAAGGCGTCGGCGCGCACGGTGCCGGCGAGCACGCCGTCGGGCCCGCGCGACCACGAGAAGTCGAGGAGCGTTCGGATCGTCGTGGCCCCCTCGCGCTGCTTGCAGAAGGCCGCGAAGTCGCGCAGGCCGACGAGCGAGCGCGCCGCGGCGTCCATCGCCTCGACGTCGAGCGGCCGGCGCCACCAGACGGTGTCGTGCCGGCGCAGCGGGTCGCGGGTGGCTGCCGCGTCGGCGATCCGGTAGAGGTAGCGGCGCTCGAGGGCGGCGAAGCGCGCGTCGAAGGCGGCGGCCACGGGAGCGGCCCGGTGCACGACGACGTCGGCGGGGAGGATGCCGCCGAGCCGGCTGACGAGCGAGGCGCCGGGGTCACGGTCGGAGCGGCCCGGCAGCGCCGCCCAGGCGGAGTGCTCGACGTCGACGTGCACGACCTGACCACGGGCGTGCACACCCGCGTCGGTGCGCCCCGCGACGGTGAGGCGCACCGGGTCGGTCTGGCGCAGCACCGTCGCGAGGGCCGCGGTCAGCTCGCCCTGCACGGTGCGCAGGCCCGGCTGGACGGCCCAGCCCGAGAAGTCCGTGCCGTCGTAGGCGAGGTCGAGCCGCACCCGCAGCACGGAGGCGTCCGGCGGGGCGGGTGCGTCGCCCGGTGCGTCGCTGGGGGCGTGGCCCGGGGCGTCGCCGATCGGGCGGCTCGTGTCGCTCACGGCGCCCGAGCCTAGCCGCCCCCGTCAACCGGTCGCCGCCCCGGCACGTCCTACCAGTGGATGCCGTGCACGGTGCCCGGCGTCACGTCACGAAGGGGGTAGCCCATGTTTCCCACCACCCGACGCCGCCTGGCGGCCGTCGGCATCGTCGCGGCCCTGGCCGCACCGGTCGCACTCTCGCTCGCCCCGAGCGCCGGCGCGTCGGCGGCGCGCACCGCGGCAGCGCCGTACTGCGGCATCACCTGGGGCTCGCTGCCCAAGGCCACGAACCCGGCCCTGCTCTGGACCGGCACCGTCACGGGGGCACGCTCCGGGCAGCACGCCTGCTACGACCGCGTCGTCTTCGACGTCGCGCGCGGCAGCGGACGGCTCGGCTACTCCGTGCGCTACGTCGACCAGGTGACCGGACCCGGCAGCGGCCTGCCCGTGCCCGTCGCCGGCGGGGCGAGGATCCAGGTCACCATCGGCGCGCCGTCGCGGCTTGCGCCGAGCACGACGAACTACCCCGGGTGGCGCACCTTCCGCCAGCTGAAGTTCGTGGCGAGCTTCGAGGGCTACACCGACTACGGCCTCGGCGTGCGAGCCCGGCTGCCGATGCGCGCCTTCGTGCTGGCCGACGCCGACGGTGGGCGCCGGCTCGTCGTCGACGTCGCGCACCGCTGGTAGGCACCCGCCCGGGCGGGGCACCCGGCCGGGAGGCAGCGGCGCCACGGGCCCCCGCCCCGCACGAGCCGGCGGAAACGAGAGAGCAGCCCGCCCCCGAGGGGACGGACTGCTCTCTCGCGCAAGCGGGTGAGGCTCAGGCGCCGGCCTTCTTGTAGCCGGCGGCCTCGGCGTCCTCGGCCGACTTGAACCAGAACTCCGCGACGGTCTGCTCGTACCACTGGCCGTCGGGCTCGTGGTAGAGACCCGAGTCCGCGTTGCCCTTGACGGTGTAGCCCTCGGGGGCGGCGCCGTCCTCGGTCGCGGCGACGGCGCCCTCGGGCACCTCGGCGGCGGGGGCCTCGGTCGTCTCGACCTCGGCGGCCGGCTCGGCGGCCGGCTCGGCAGCAGCGGGCTTCGCGGCGCGCTTCGTGGCGGCCTCGGCCTCACGGACGGTCGCCTTCTTGGCCGACAGCGGCTCGCGGACGAGCTCGATGACGACCATGGGGGCGTTGTCACCCTTGCGGGCGCCGATCTTCGTGATGCGGGTGTACCCGCCCTCGCGAGCCGCCATGTCAGGGGCGATCTCGGCGAAGAGGCGGTGGACGACACCCTTGTCGCGCACGACCGTGAGGACGCGACGACGGGCGTGCAGGTCGCCACGCTTCGCGAACGTGATCATCCGCTCGGCGAGCGGGCGCAGGCGCTTGGCCTTGGCCTCGGTCGTCGTGATGCGGTCGTGCTCGAAGAGCGACGTCGCGAGGTTGGCCAGGATCAGCCGCTCGTGGGCGGGGCCGCCACCGACGCGGGGACCCTTGGTGGGGGTGGGCATTTCGTTTCTCCTAGGAAGTCCGACCTGGCCGCTGCTGCCGTGACGGCGGGCGCGACTCGGTCACAAGCAAGTGGTCAGAGACGCTCGTCCTCGACGAACGACTGGTCGTCGTCGTCGCTGTAGTCGTCCTCGCCGTAACCGTCGACGAGGGCCGAGGGGTCGAACCCGGGCGGGCTGTCCTTGAGGGCCAGACCCATGCCGACGAGCTTGGCCTTGACCTCGTCGATCGACTTCGCACCGAAGTTGCGGATGTCGAGCAGGTCGGCCTCGCTGCGGCCCACGAGCTCACCCACGGTGTGGATGCCCTCGCGCTTGAGGCAGTTGTAGGAACGAACGGTGAGGTCCAGGTCCTCGATCGGCAGGGCGAGGTCCGCGGCGAGCGCGGCGTCCGTCGGCGACGGGCCCATGTCGATGCCCTCGGCCTCGACGTTGAGCTCGCGGGCCAGGCCGAAGAGCTCCACCAGCGTCTTGCCGGCCGAGGCCATGGCGTCACGCGGGGTCATCGAGTTCTTCGTCTCGACGTCGACGATGAGCTTGTCGAAGTCGGTGCGCTGCTCGACTCGGGTCGCCTCGACCTTGTAGGTCACGGTGAGCACCGGGCTGTAGATCGAGTCGACCGGGATGCGGCCGATCTCCTGGTCACCGGACTTGTTCTGCTGCGCCGAGACGTAGCCGCGGCCACGCTCGACGGTCAGCTCCATCTCGAGCTTGCCCTTGTCGTTCAGGGTCGCGATCTGCAGGTCGGGGTTGTGCACCTCGACGCCCGCGGGCGGCGTGATGTCGGCGGCGGTGACCGCACCCGGGCCCTGCTTGCGCAGGTACATGACGACCGGCTCGTCGTGCTCCGAGGAGACGACGAGGCCCTTGATGTTGAGGATCATCTCGGTGACGTCCTCCTTCACGCCCGGAACGGTCGTGAACTCGTGGAGCACGCCGTCGATGCGGATGGAGGTGACCGCCGCGCCCGGGATGCTCGAGAGCAGGGTGCGACGGAGGGAGTTGCCGAGCGTGTAGCCGAAGCCGGGCTCGAGCGGCTCGATGGTGAAGCGGCTGCGGTTGCCCGCGACGACCTCTTCGGAGAGCACGGGACGCTGTGCGATGAGCACTGTTCATTTCCTTCCCACGGGCGACCGCCATATGACGCCTCGTGAAACTGCCCGGTCGTGATCCGGGCGGGCCACGCTCGCCTCTGTCTGCGAACGCGGCCCCGAGCACCAGGGGTCGTGCGCCGCGGGGCCGGGGCCCCGCGGCGCACGTCCTGGGTCAGTTCTTCGAGTAGAGCTCGACGATGAGCTGCTCGGTGAGCTGCGAGTCGATCTGCGCGCGCACCGGGAGCTGGTGGATGAGGATCTGCAGCGAGCCCTCGACGACCTGCATCCAGGCCGGCACGGGACGCTCGCCGAACGTCTGGCGGGCCAGCTCGATCGGGAAGCTCTCGACGGACTGCTTGCGGACCGTGATGATGTCGTACTGCTCGACGCGGTAGCTCGGGACGTCGACGCGCACGCCGTTGACCTCGAAGTGGCCGTGCGTCACGAGCTGACGGGCGTGACGACGCGTGCGGGCCAGGCCCGCGCGGTAGACCACGTTGTCGAGGCGCGACTCGAGGATCTGCAGGAGGTTCTCACCGGTCTTGCCGGGGCGCTTCGCCGCTTCCTTGTAGTAGCGGACGAACTGCTTCTCCATGACGCCGTACTGGAAGCGGGCGCGCTGCTTCTCCTGGAGCTGGGTCAGGTACTCCTTCTCCTGGATCCGGCGACGGCCGTGCTGGCCGGGCGGGAACGGGCGGAGCTCGAAGTTCTTGTCGCCGCCGACGAGGTCCATCTTCAGGCGGCGGGACTTCTTGGTGATCGGGCCGGTGTAACGAGCCATGTTCCTAGTTCTCTCTCTCGCTCAGTGCCGGATCAGACGCGACGGCGCTTGGGCGGGCGGACACCGTTGTGCGGCGTGGGCGTGACGTCGCTGATCGCGCCGACCTCGAGGCCGGTGGCGGTGAGCGAGCGGATCGCCGTCTCGCGGCCCGAACCAGGACCCTTGACGAAGACGTCGACCTTGCGCATGCCGTGCTCCATGGCACGGCGGGCAGCGGCCTCGGCCGCCATCTGGGCCGCGAACGGCGTGGACTTGCGCGAGCCCTTGAAGCCGACCTGGCCGGCCGACGCCCACGCGATCACGGCGCCCGTGGGGTCCGTGATCGAGATGATCGTGTTGTTGAACGTGCTCTTGATGTGAGCGTGCCCGTGGGCGACGTTCTTCTTCTCCTTGCGACGAACCTTCGTCACGCGAGCCTTGGGAGGCATGTTTCTCCTACGTCAGAACTGAATGTCGGTGAGACCTGATCGCGAGGCGATCAGCGTCACTTGGCCTTCTTCTTGCCGGCCACGGTGCGCTTCGGGCCCTTGCGGGTGCGCGCGTTGGTCTTGGTGCGCTGGCCGCGCACGGGAAGACCACGACGGTGACGGAGACCTTCGTAGGAGCCGATCTCGACCTTGCGGCGGATGTCGGCCTGCACCTCACGGCGAAGGTCACCCTCGAGGCGGTAGTTGCCCTCGAGGAAGTCACGAAGCGCAACGAGCTCGGTCTCACCGAGGTCCTTGACGCGGGTGTTGGGGTCGACGCCGGTGGCAACCAGCGCCTGCTTGGAACGGGTACGACCCACACCGAAGATGTAGGTCAGAGCGACCTCGACGCGCTTCTCGCGCGGAAGGTCGACGCCAACAAGACGAGCCATGTTGGGGTGTCTCCTGTTTTCTGTTTCGCGGAGGTCTGGAGCAGCCACCAGTCCGGGGTCTCGGTCCGCCACTCAGAAGGACGGACCACCGGTCCCCGGCCTCCGTGCCGGGGGTGACGTCCTGCGCCGACACGACGGTCGGTCATCAGGGGCCGGGTGCTGCTTTCATGCTTGTCTTACGCGTGCTGTCGAAAGTCTGTCGACGGCGAGGGTGGTGGCTCTGCTCAGCCCTGGCGCTGCTTGTGGCGCAGGTTCTCGCAGATCACCATGACCCGACCGTTACGGCGGATCACCTTGCACTTGTCGCAGATCTTCTTGACGCTCGGCTGAACCTTCATCTGCCTGCTGTCTTCAGATCGCGCGCCCACCCGCTCCACACCCGGGCGGGCGTGGGACGAACAGGTGCTTGGTTGGGTAATCGGGTTGCTGCTTCGCACTCGTCCCGGCCGGGCCCGTCCGCTCACGCGAACCGGTCGACCGGACCTGGTGCTCAGCGGTAGCGGAAGACGATCCGACCGCGGGTCAGGTCATAGGGCGAGAGCTCCACCACGACACGGTCCTCGGGGAGGATCCGGATGTAGTGCTGTCGCATCTTTCCCGAGATGTGGGCGAGCACCTTGTGACCGTTGGAGAGCTCGACCCGGAACATCGCGTTCGGGAGAGCCTCGACGATCGTGCCCTCGATCTCGATGACACCGTCCTTCTTGGCCATATCCTCCGTCTATCTGTTGCTGGCCGACCCGGACTGAGCCGGCCTTGGGACGTGCCTGGTTGCACGCGCTCGGGGCGCGCGCGTGATCAGGGCGCCGAGGCACACGACACCCAACGCACAAGACTACGCCAGATCCCCGCGTTCCCGAAATCGGTGCCGGAGTCCTCAGGGGGCCTCCCGGCACTCCCCCGTCCTCGCGCCGGAGTTCAGACGCCGAGCTCGGCGCGGCGCAGCCGCACCACCTGCTCGACCACGGCGTCGGGCAGCGGCTGCTCGACCGTGAACCGGATCGTGCCCTTGCTCAGCGAGTAGCCCTCGAGGTCGGGCGCGACCGCGGCCACGACGGCGGAGCTGAACGGGAAGAGCGAGAGGTGCCGCACCGCGGCCGTGATCCCGACGAGGGGCCGGCCGCCCACGAGCAGCGCGGGCATCCCGTAGCTCGTGCCCTCCTCCGCGTCGGGCGCGAGGGCGTGGGAGAGCTCGACGACCCGCCGCAGGGCCTGCGCCTGCTCCGGAGGCAGTCCGCTCAGGTAGTCCTCGACGGTCCCCACGCGTCGAGGTTCCCACGTCGTCCGCTGCCCCGCAGCCGTATGCCGGGTGCGCCGGGCCGCACGCCCGCGCGCTGCTCGGGTGCTGCTCGTCCGCTGCTCGGGTCGAGGGGCCACGGCGGGGTGCACCCGGCATACTGAACCGATGAGCGAGCACGGCGAGGACGCCACCGCACACGCCGCCCCCGCGGACCACCGGGACGGGGTGGTCGCTCCGCAGGCCGAGGACGTCGAGGCGTACTACGCCCGGATCCGCGCGGCCGCCGACGACGAGGGCCGCCTGCCCGTCGCCGTGGAGGAGATGCCCGGCTGGGACATCTACCCCTACGAGACCGAGAGCCTGCGGCTCAAGCCGCTGCAGCCGCCCGCGGACGAGGAGCCGCCGCGCCGCGGGGAGGACCCCTCCGACTGCTGGTGCCGCGGGCCGCAGCGCCCCGACGACGGCACGACCGTCTGGAGCAACGAGCGCTGGAGGCTGTCGCTCGTCGCGGAGACCGGCCTGCCCGTCATGGTCTCGCTCGGCCCGGTCGAGCACCACGACCTGCCCTCGCTGCCGACCCAGCTCGCCGCCGAGATGGGCCAGCTCGTCGTCGCCGTGGCCGACGCCGTCGAGCACGTGCCGAGCGTCGGCCGCGTGCAGCTGGCCAAGTACGGCGACGGCGGCGCGCACCTGCACCTGTTCTTCCTCGGCCGTCCGGCCCGGATGCTCCAGCTGCGCGGCTCACCCCTCATCGACTGGGAGGAGAACCTGCCGCGGGTGCCCCTGCCGGTGCTGCAGGCCAACGCGCGCGTCGTCGCCGAGCGGATGGTCGTCCACGCCGGCGGCACCCCGGGTGCGCTCGGCCGCTGACCCTCCCCTGCCCGACGCACGGTCCGCGGAGCGGGGCGCGTCAGAGCCCCGCGGGCCAGCCCGGACCGTTGGCCGCGGGCCACGCCGGCGGGTCGCTCGTGTGGGCGAACGCGAGCCGCGGGTCGGTGGCGACCCCTTCCAGCTCGGCGTCGGTGACCTGCCGGTCACCCGCAGCGGTGGTCGTGAGGGTCGACGAGACCGTCACCACGGTCGCGTCCGAGGTGCGCCAGAAGGTCGCCGTCGTGCGGGCACCACCGTGCACGAGCACGAGCACCCCACCCGGCAGCGTCCGGGCCACGCACGGCGACTCGCCCTGGGCGGCGCCGCCGGGGACGACGACCACCGAACCACCGGGCCCGATGTCGCCGAGCCTGATGCGGGCACCGCGCCCGTCGACCACCCGGCCGGAGTCGTCGCACACCGCGGCCCCGGCCGGGGCATCCGTCGGTCGCTGCGACATCAGCACGGTGAGGTCCTCCCCGCTGCCGACGCGGTAGTGCGCCTGCCACTCCGTCGCGCTCGCGAACCGGGCGACGGGGAGGGGGTTCGAGCGCGTCCAGTCGCTCGGGTAGACGCTCGTGGCCGTGCCGGCACGCGCGACGTGGTCGGCGACGACGGCGGCCATCGTCTCGTCGACGTCGGACCCCGGCACGTGGTCCGACGTCGCAGCTGCCGGCGCCGCCGGCGCGGCGGCGGGCACGGCGGCTCTCGGCACCGGGCGCTGCCCGGCGCCGAGGGCGAGGGCGACGCCCGTCGCGACGACCGCCACGCCCGCCACCGCCGAGGTGACGGTGGCGGCGGCCCGCACGGCGCGCCGGCGGCGGCCGCGGGTCACCGCGTCGTCCAGGTCACCGAGGCCGGGCACCTCGTGCGTGGCCCGGTCGAGCCGGGACCTCAGCTGGTCCTCGAGGGGGGTCGGCAGGCTCATGCGCGTGCTCCTTCGCTGCTCGTCAGAACGGTCTCCAGTCGTGACAGCGCCCGGGCGGCCTGGCTCTTGACCGTCCCCTCGGGCAGGTCGAGCACCCGCGCGACCTCGGCGACGGAGAGGTCGTCGAGGTAGCGCAGGACGACGACGGCCCGGTGCTTGGCCGACAGCTGCCCGAGGGCGGCCATCAGCTCGGGGTCGACGCTCTCGGGCGCGACCGCCTCCCGGTCCGGGACCTCCGCGAGGGAGGGCTCCCGCGCGGCCTTGCGGCCGGCCGTGTAGCACGCGTTGACGAGGGCGCGACGGGCGTACGCGTCACGCGTCTCGTCGTGGATCCGCGGCCAGTGGACGTAGAGCTGGGTGAACGTGGACTGCGTGACGTCCTCCGCAGCGGCCCAGCTGCCGAGGATCGCGTAGGCGGTGCGCACGAACGCGCGGCGTCGCGCCGCGTAGTACGTGCAGTAATCGTGCTCCCACGCCGGCGCGCGTCCCATGGTCGTCCCCCTGTCCGGATGCTGTCACCGGTGATACCTGCGAGGGCCCGGTCCGGTTCCGCCGGGACACGACGCACCCCGCAGCTGGGGCGGGGTCAGGACCAGCGGGTGGCGAGCCAGAGGGGGTCGCGGCCGGTGAGCGGCACCAGGCGCCACGTCAGGTCGGCCTCGCCGGCGCCGAGCCGGGCCTCGACGCGGAAGCGGTGCGGCGACTCGATGACGATGACCTCGGCGCGGAACGTCTCCGCGTCGACCCAGCCGCCGCTGGCGACGACCGGGAGGGTCGCGCCGGCGGCGACGAGCTCACCCTCGCGCCAGGCACCGGAGCCGACGGGCAGCCGGATCCACTCCCCCGCGCGCTGCAGGCCGAGCACGTGGTCGGCGCCGTCGCGCGTCACCGACACGGCGGTGTAGTCCCGGGCCAGGTCGGACGCCGCCGAGCGGGTGAGCTCTGCGGCGCCGGGCCCGAGGCCGCCGCCGCCCAGCGCCGGGATCTCGAGGGCGTCCAGCCGGGCGGCCAGGGCCTGCTCGGCCCCGCCACCGTCGGGAGCGGCCCCCGCTCCCCCGAGCGCGGGCACGAGGTGCTCCCACATGGCCTCGAGCGTCGACTGCATGCGCTCCTGCTCCGAGGTGATCGCGACGACGGTGTCGTGCTCGGGCAGCACGACGAGGAACTGCCCGTAGGCGCCGTCGCCGCGGTAGCCGACGCGCTGCATCCAGAACGAGTAGCCGTAGCCGCGACGCCAGTCCTCGTCGGCGCCGGGGTCCTCGTTGAGCGGCCCGAAGGCGCGCGTCGCCTCCTCCACCCAGGCCTCCGGGAGGAGCCGGCGCCCCTGCCACCGGCCCCCGTCGAGGTAGAGCTGCGCGAGGGAGGCGATGGCCTCGGTCGTCAGGTGCGAGCCCGTGAAGCCGAGCTCACGGCCGAGCGGGTCGCGGTGCCACGGGATGTCGGGCAGCCCGAGCGGGTCGAGCAGACGGGGACGCAGCATCTCGGCGACGCCCTCGCCGCTGACCCGGCGCACGATCAGCGAGAGCAGGTAGGTAGCGACCTGGTTGTAGGCGAAGACGGTGCCGGGCTCGCGCGTCGGCGTCGTCGCGAAGACCCGCGCCACCCAGTCGCTGTCGCTGCCGAAGTCGCTGCCGCTCATCCGGTCGAAGACCTGGCCCCACGCGTCCTCCTCGTGCCCCACCGTCATCGACAGGCAGTGGCGCACGCGCACGTCCTCCCAGCCGGGCGCCACGCGCGCCCGGTCGAGCTCGGGGAAGTGCTCGAGCACGCGGTCGTCGAGCGAGAGCCGACCCTCGTCGACGAGGAAGCCGACGGCCGTGGCCGTCACCGTCTTGCTGAGGGAGTACGCGAGGTGGACGCGGTCAGCGGCATACGGCCGCCACCACCCCTCGGCGACGACGTGGCCGTGCCGGACCACCATGAGGCTGTGCGGGTCGAGCCCGGCGCGCTCGATCGCGTCGACGAACGCGAGCAGGCCGGCGGCGTCGACGCCCTGGGCGGACGGGGTGCTGCGGGGAAGAGTCACGAGCGCGACGTTACGCGGTCGCGCGGCCCGCGTGCGCGCACGTGCGGGCGCGGTGTCAGCCGATGGCGTCGAGGGGGGCGTATGCCGCCCCGACCGCCGCGAGGGCAGCCTTGCCGCCGTCGACGGCGGTGAGGATCCAGAGCCCGCCCTCGCGCACGGCGACCGAGTGCTCCCAGTGCGCGGCGCGGGAGCCGTCGGCCGTGACGACCGTCCAGTCGTCGGCCTGCACCGTGGTGTCGATGCCGCCGAGGGTGACCATGGGCTCGATGGCGCCGGTGAAGCCGTCGACGAGCTTGGGCCCGGCCTCGCGCACCGCGTAGTTGGGGATCTGCGGGTCCATGTGCATCTCGGTGCCGATGCCGTGGCCGACGTACTCGTCGACGACGCCGTAGGTGCGCCCGTCACGGGTGGCAGCCGCCTCGATGCTCGCCTCGACGGCGTCGCCGACGGCGTAGAGCCGCCCGCCGACCTCCATCGCGGCGATGCCGGCGTAGAGGCTCGCCTCGGTGGCGTCGATGAGGTCGAGGTCCTCGGGACGGCCGGCCTCGCGGCCGCCGACGACCGCGGTGAACGCGGCGTCGCCGTTCCAGCCCTTGACCTCCGCGCCGCAGTCGATCGAGACGATGTCGCCGGCCTCGAGCACCCGCGGACCGGGGATGCCGTGGACGACCTCGTCGTTGACGCTCGTGCAGAGGGTGTGCCGGTAGCCCGGGACGAGCTGGAAGTTGGGCACTCCCCCGTGGTCGCGGATGAAGGCCTCCGCCAGACGGTCGAGCTCGAGCGTCGTCACGCCGGGGCGCACCTGCGTCGCGAGCATCTCGAGGGTGCGGCCCACGAGCAGCCCCGCCTCACGCATGAGGAGGAGCTGCTCGTCGGTGCGGCCGTGGAGCCTGGTGCGGCGTCCGAACATCAGCCGTGCTGCGGCAGCGCCGCGATGACGCGGTCGGTGACGGCGTCGACCGCGCCCATGCCGTCGACCTTGACGAGCAGGCCGACGAGGCCGTAGTGCTCGGCGAGGGGGGCGGTCTCCTTGCGGTAGATCGCCTGGCGCTCGCGGATGACCTCCTCGGTGTCGTCGGCGCGACCCTCGGTCTCGGCGCGCTTCAGCAGGCGCTCGACGATGGCGTCCTCGTCGACCTCGAGCTCGAGGACGGCGTCGAGGGCGTGGCCGTGCTGCGCGAGCATCGCGTCGAGCGCGTCGACCTGACCGGCCGTGCGCGGGTAGCCGTCGAGCAGGAAGCCGTCGGTCGCGTCGTCCCACGTGAGGCGGTCGGCGACGATCTCGTTCGTGACCTCGTCGGGCACGTAGCCACCGGAGGCGAGGATGCCCTGCACGCGCTGGCCCAGCTCGGTCTGGTCCTTGATGTTGGCGCGGAAGATGTCGCCGGTCGAGATGGCCGGGATGCCGAGGCGGTCGGCGATGCGGGCCGCCTGGGTGCCCTTACCGGCCCCGGGCGGGCCGAGGATGATGAGTCGCATCAACGGAGGAACCCTTCGTAGTGACGCTGCTGCAGCTGCGCCTCGATCTGCTTGACCGTCTCGAGCCCCACGCCGACGACGATGAGGATCGAGGTGCCACCGAACGGGAAGTTCTGGTTGGCGCCGACGAGCACGAGGGCGACGAGCGGGATGAGCGAGACGATCGCGAGGTAGATGGCTCCCGGGACGGTGATTCGGGTCAGCACGTAGTTGAGGTACTCGGCCGTGGGTCGCCCGGCCCGGATACCGGGGATGAAGCCGCCGTACTTCTTCATGTTCTCCGCGACCTCGGTCGGGTTGAACGTGATCGAGACGTAGAAGAAGGTGAAGAAGAGGATGAGCGCGACGTAGGTCGCCATGTAGATGGGGTGGTCACCCTTGACGAGGTTGTCCTGGACCCACTGGACCCACGCCGCATTCGTGCCGTCGGGTCGGGTGTTGAACTGCGCGATGAGGCCCGGCAGGGCGAGCAGCGAGCTCGCGAAGATGACGGGGATGACGCCGGCCATGTTGACCTTGAGCGGGATGTAGGTCGAGGTGCCGCCGTACATGCGGCGACCGACCATGCGCTTGGCGTACTGCACGGGGATGCGCCGCTGCGACTGCTCGACGAAGACCACCGCGGCGATGACGAACATGCCGAGCACGATGATGCCGAGGAAGGTGCCCCAGCCCTTGTTCTCCTTGATGCCCCAGAGGGAGGCCGGGAAGCCGGCGGCGATCGAGGTGAAGATCATGAGCGACATGCCGTTGCCGACGCCCTTGTCGGTGATGAGCTCGCCGAACCACATGATGAGGCCGGTGCCGGCCGTCATGGTGAGCACCATGATGAGGATCGTGACCATGGACTGGTCGGTCATGATCGTGTCGCACGACGTGCCGAAGAGGCTCGTGGGGTTGCGCGCGAAGGTGACGAGGGTCGCCGACTGGAGGATCGCGAGGCCGATCGTCAGGTAGCGGGTGTACTGCGTCAGCTTGCTCTGCCCGGACTGGCCCTCCTCCTTGAGCGCCTCGAAGCGCGGGATGACCACGGTCAGCAGCTGGATGATGATGCTCGCCGTGATGTACGGCATGATCCCCAGCGCGAAGACCGACAGCTGCAGCAGCGCACCGCCGCTGAAGAGGTTCGCGAGGTTGAGGAACCCGCTCTGGTCTCCGGACTGGCCCTTGGCCGCGGTCAGGCAGTTCTGCACCAGCGTGTAGTTGATGCCCGGGGTCGGCACGTGCGACCCGAGACGGAACAGCACGATGATGCCGAGCGTGAAGAGCAGCTTCTTGCGCAGGTCCGGGGTACGGAACGCGCGTGCGAAAGCGGCGAGCACTGGGTCCTCCTGGGGGGCCGCGCGGGTGGCGCGGCGTCATTCATGCGATCCGTGGAAGGTTAACGCAAAAGCACAGCGCCCCGGTCACCGTCCGCGGTGTCCGACGTCACGTCGGACCGCGGATCGGCGTCCGGGGCGCTGCTCACACTCAGGGTGTGGTGGTCGTCGAGACGCGCTCGTCGACCGGTCGATCAGCCCGCGAGGGCCGTGACCGAGCCGCCGGCGGCCTCGATCTTGTCCTTGGCGGAGGTCGAGAACTTGTGCGCCTCGACCTGCACCTTGACCGTGATCTCGCCCGTGCCGAGGACCTTCACCGGGAAGCCGTCACGGACGGCACCCTTGGCGACGAGGTCGGCGACGGAGACCTGACCACCCTCCGGGAAGAGCAGCTGCAGGCGGTCCAGGTTCACGACCTGGTACTCCGTGCGGAACGGGTTCTTGAAGCCACGGAGCTTCGGAAGGCGCATGTGCATCGGCATCGAGCCGCCCTCGAAACGCTCCGGGACCTGGTAGCGGGCCTTGGTGCCCTTGGTGCCACGACCGGCGGTCTTGCCCTTGGAGCCCTCACCACGACCGACACGGGTCTTGGCGGTCTTGGCTCCGGGGGCCGGACGCAGGTGGTGGACCTTGAGGGCGGACTCGCCCGTCTTCTTGGCGTTCTCGGCCATGGTCAGTCAACCTCCTCGACGGACACGAGGTGCGTGACCGTCTTGACCATCCCGCGGATCTCGGGACGGTCCTCCTTGACGACGACGTCGCCAATGCGCTTCAGACCGAGGCTGCGCAGCGTGTCACGCTGGTTCTGCTTGCCGCCGATCTCCGAACGGGTCTGGGTCACCTTGAGACGAGCCATCACGCACCAGCCTTCGCAGCCTGGGCGTCGGCGAGGCCGGCGGCACGGGCCTTGAGCATGGCCGCCGGAGCGACCTCCTCGAGGGTCTTGCCACGACGGGCAGCGACCGACTCGGGGCGCTCGAGCTCGCGCAGCGCCTGGGCCGTGGCGTGCACGACGTTGATGGCGTTGTCGGAGCCCAGCGACTTGCTGAGCACGTCGTGGATGCCGGCGCACTCGAGCACCGCACGCACCGCGCCACCGGCGATGACACCGGTACCGGGGGCGGCGGGGCGGAGGATGACGACACCGGCCGCCGCCTCACCCTGGACGGGGTGCGGGATGGTGCCCTGGATGCGCGGGACCTTGAAGAAGTTCTTCTTGGCCTCCTCGACACCCTTGGCGATGGCCGCGGGAACTTCCTTGGCCTTGCCGTAGCCGACACCCACGGTGCCGTCACCGTCACCGACGACGACGAGGGCGGTGAAGCTGAAGCGACGACCACCCTTGACGACCTTGGAGACACGGTTGATGGTCACGACGCGCTCGACGTACTGGTTCTTGTCGTCACGGCTGTCGCGGTTGTCGCGGCCGCCGCGGTTGTCACGGCGGTCTCCGCGCTCGGTGCGCTCGCCGCCACCGGCGGGGCCGGTGCCTCGACGCTGCTGTCCGGGCATCAGATGTTCCTCATCTCAACATTTGCGGTCACGAAGTGCTGGGTCACAGGGCCAGCCCACCTTCACGGGCGCCCTCGGCGATCGCCGCGACACGGCCGTGGTACTTGTTGCCACCACGGTCGAACACGACGGCCTCGATGCCGGCGTCCTTGGCACGGGCGGCCACGAGCTCGCCGACCTTCTTGGCCTTGGCCGTCTTGTCACCGTCGAAGGCGCGCAGGTCGGCCTCCATCGTCGAGGCCGAGGCGACGGTCTTGCCGACCGTGTCGTCGACGACCTGGACGAACAGGTGACGGCTCGACCGCGACACGACGAGGCGGGGGCGGGCCGCGGTGCCGGCGATCTTCTTGCGACCGCGCACCTGGCGACGGATGCGGGCGGCAGCCTTGGACTTGCCGCGCTTGATGATCATTGCCATGGCTTACTTACCGGCCTTTCCAACCTTGCGACGGATCTGCTCGCCCGCGTAGCGAACACCCTTGCCCTTGTACGGGTCGGGCTTGCGCAGCTTGCGGATGTTCGCCGCGACCTCGCCAACGAGCTGCTTGTCGATGCCCTGCACCGAGAAGCGCGTCGGGTTCTCGACGGCGAAGCTGATGCCGGCGGGAGCCTCGATGACGATGGGGTGCGAGTATCCGAGCGAGAACTCGAGGTTCGAGCCCTTCGCGGCGACACGGTAACCCGTGCCGTGGATCTCCAGCTTCTTCTCGTAGCCCTCGGTGACACCGAGGACCATGTTGTTGATGAGCGAGCGGGTCAGGCCGTGGCGCGAGCGCGAGTCGCGCTCGTCGTCGGGGCGCTTGACCTCGAGGTTGCCCTCGCCGAGCTCGACCGTGATGGGCTGCACGACGGTGAGCGACAGCTCACCCTTCGGGCCCTTGACGAAGACGTCCTGGCCTTCGACCTTGACGTCCACACCCGAGGGGATGGAGACCGGGAGTCGTCCGATTCGCGACATGTCAGTGTCTCCTTACCAGACGTAGGCGAGGACTTCCCCACCCACGCCCTTCTCGTGTGCCTGACGGTCCGTCAGGAGTCCGCTCGAGGTGGACAGGATCGCGACGCCGAGGCCACCGAGAACCTTGGGCAGGTTCGTCGACTTGGCGTAGACGCGCAGTCCGGGCTTGCTCACGCGACGCACGCCGGCGATGGAGCGCTCGCGGTTGGGGCCGTACTTGAGGTCGATGGTCAGCGTCTGGCCGACCTCGGCCTCCTCGATCTTCCACGAGGCGATGTAGCCCTCGGACTGGAGGATCTCGGCGATGTTCTTCTTCAGCTTCGAGTACGGCATGGAGACGACGTCGTGGTGCGCCGAGTTGGCGTTCCGGACGCGGGTCAGCATGTCCGCAATCGGGTCAGTCATGGTCATGTGGGCTCTCCGCCCTTCCTCACCGGGGTTTCGACTGGGCATTCGCCCTGCGGCTCGTGCCGCCGTGGCCGACCTACGGTGTCAGAGGTGTGTGTGGTCTGGTGGTGCTGAGGCTCGGGAGCCGGTTACCAGGAGCTCTTGGTCACGCCCGGCAGCTCGCCCGCGTGCGCCATCTCGCGAAGGCAGATGCGGCAGAGGCCGAACTTGCGGTACACCGAGTGCGGGCGACCGCACTTCTGGCAGCGGGTGTACGCACGGACCTTGAACTTCGGCTTCCGGTTCGCCTTGTTAACGAGCGCGGTCTTGGCCATGTCAGTTCTCCTTGAAGGGGAAGCCGAGCTGCTTGAGCAGCGCGCGACCCTCGTCATCGTTGGTCGCCGTGGTGACCACGGTGATGTCCATGCCTCGCACGCGATCGATCCGGTCCTGGTCGATCTCGTGGAACATCGACTGCTCGGTCAGACCGAACGTGTAGTTGCCGTTGCCGTCGAACTGCTTCGGCGACAGGCCGCGGAAGTCACGGATGCGCGGGAGCGCGATCGAGACGAGGCGATCGAGGAACTCCCACATGCGGTCGCCACGCAGCGTGGTGTGCGCGCCGATCGGCATGCCCTCACGCAGCTTGAACTGGGCGATCGACTTGCGGGCCTTCGTCACGACCGGCTTCTGGCCGGTGATGGCGGTGAGGTCACGGACGGCACCCTCGATGAGCTTGCTGTCCTTGGCCGCGTCGCCGACACCCATGTTGACGACGACCTTGACGACGCCGGGCACCTGCATGACGTTCGCGTAGCCGAACTGCTCGAGCATCGCGCCCTTGATCTCGTCCTGGTAGCGCTGCTGCAGACGGGGCTTGGCCGCGGTGATGGTGTTCTCGGTCATCTCAGAGGTCCTTGTCCGACGAGACGGCGACCCGGACGCGGGAGGCCTTCTGGCGCCCGTTCCGCTCGACGGTCTCGACGCGCGTCTTGATGCGGGTGGGCTTCTTCGACTCGGGGTCGACGATCGCGACGTTGCTCACGTGGATCGCGGCCTCGGTGTGGGTCAGGCCACCGGTGCGGGTGCCACGAGCGGTGGCGCCGGCCTTGACGTGCTTGGTGACGCGGTTGATGCCCTCGACGAGCACGCGCTGCGTCTCGGGGTAGACCGCGATGACCTTGCCCTGCTTGCCCCGGTCGCCGCCGTTCTTCTGGCTGCGGCCCGAGATGACCTGGACGAGGTCACCCTTCTTGATCTTCATCTTGCTGGTGGTCTTCGCCATGTTCACAGCACCTCCGGCGCGAGCGAGATGATCTTCATGAACTTCTTCTCGCGCAGCTCGCGACCGACCGGGCCGAAGATACGGGTCCCGCGCGGGTCGCCGTCGGTCTTGAGGATGACCGCTGCGTTCTCGTCGAACTTGATGTAGGACCCGTCGGCGCGGCGGCGCTCCTTGACGGTGCGGACGATGACGGCCTTGACGACGTCACCCTTCTTCACGTTGCCGCCCGGGATCGCGTCCTTGACGGTGGCGACGATGGTGTCGCCGATGCCGGCGTACCGACGGCCCGAGCCACCGAGAACACGGATGCACAGGATTTCCTTGGCACCGGTGTTGTCGGCGACGCGAAGCCGCGACTCCTGCTGAATCACTGTCTAACTCCTGTCGTCGTGCTGGTTCTTCGCGCGGGGCGAAGCCTTGCCGAACTGGACTGTGGTCTGTGCCCTCCCGGAGGCCCGCGGCTCGCGGGCCTCCGGAGGGCGGCCGGGGGACGACGGTCCCCCGGCGGTGCTTACTTGGCCTTCTCGAGGATCTCGACGATGCGCCAGCGCTTCGTCGCGGAGAGCGGACGCGTCTCCATGATCAGGACGCGGTCGCCGACACCGGCCGTGTTGGCCTCGTCGTGCGCCTTGACCTTGCTCGTACGGCGGATGACCTTGCTGTAGAGCGCGTGCTTGACGCGGTCCTCGACCTCGACGACGACGGTCTTGTCCATCTTGTCGCTCACCACGTAGCCCTGACGGGTCTTGCGGTAGTTGCGATCGCTCGCCTGGTCGCTCACGACCTTCTCCTGCTCGCTCATGCGTCAGCCTCCTGCGCCTTGTCAGCCTTCTTGGCCTTCTTCTCGGCCTTGTCAGCCTTCTCGGGCTTGTCAGCCTTCTCGACCTTGTCGGCCTTGTCGGCCTTGGCGGCGGTCTTCTTCTCCGCCTTCTTCTCGTCCTTCGCCGGCGCCTGGGGGGCGGCGGGGGCCGAGCCGATGCCGAGCTCGCGCTCGCGCATCTCGGTGTAGATCCGCGCGATGTCCTTCTTGACGGCGCGGAGCCGGCCGTGGTTGTCCAGCTGGCCGGTGGCCGACTGGAAACGCAGGTTGAACAGCTCTTCCTTGGCCTTCTTCAGCTCGTCGGCGAGCTTCGTGTCGTCCAGACCACGCAGCTGCTCGGGAGCCAGGTCCTTGGTTCCGACTGCCATCAGATGTCACCACCCTCACGCTGAACGAAGCGGCACTTCATGGGGAGCTTGTGCATCGCCAGACGCATGGCCTCGCGGGCCACCGGCTCCGCCACGCCCGAGATCTCGAACATGACGCGACCGGGCTTGACGTTGGCGATCCACCACTCCGGGGAACCCTTACCGGAACCCATGCGGGTCTCGGCCGGCTTCTTGGTGAGCGGACGGTCCGGGTAGATGTTGATCCACACCTTTCCGCCACGCTTCATGTAGCGGGTCATCGCGATACGCGCGGACTCGATCTGACGGTTGGTGACGTAGGCCGGCTCGAGAGCCTGGAGGCCGAAGTCACCGAACGCGATCGCCGTGCCACCCTTGGCCGCGCCGTGGCGGTTCGGGTGGTGCTGCTTGCGGTGCTTGACTCGACGGGGAATCAACATGGTCAGGCCTGCTCATTCTCGGTGCTGGCCGCGGCGGGGGCCTCGGCAGCAGCGGTCTCGTTCACTGCCGGAGCAGCGGCGGTCTCGTTGCGGTCACCACGACGGGCGCGGTTCGGGCGGTCGCCGCCGTCACGACGCGGGCCACGCGACGGGCGCGGGGCGGCGGCCTGCTGGGCCGCGAGCTCCTTGGCCGTCATGTCGCCCTTGTAGATCCAGACCTTGACGCCGATGCGCCCGAAGGTCGTGCGGGCCTCGTAGAAGCCGTAGTCGATCTGCGCACGCAGCGTGTGCAGCGGGACGCGACCCTCGCGGTAGAACTCCGTGCGGCTCATCTCGGCGCCGTTGAGGCGGCCCGAGACCTGCACGCGGATGCCCTTGGCGCCGGCGCGCTGGGCGGACTGCATGCCCTTGCGCATGGCGCGACGGAAGGCGACGCGGGCCGAGAGCTGCTCGGCGATGCCCTGGGCGACCAGCTGCGAGACGATCTCGGGGTTCTTGACCTCGAGGATGTTGAGCTGGACCTGCTTGCCCGTGAGTTTCTCGAGCTCGCCGCGGATGCGGTCGGCCTCGGCGCCGCGGCGACCGATGACGATGCCGGGGCGGGCGGTGTGGATGTCGACGCGGACGCGGTCACGGGTGCGCTCGATGTCGACCGAGGCGATGCCCGCGCGCTCCATGCCTTTCTCCATCAGGCGACGGATGGCGACATCTTCCTTGACGTAGTCGCGGTAGCGCTGACCCGACTTCGTCGAGTCGGCGAACCAGCGGCTCTTGTGGTCCGTCGTGATGCCGAGACGGAAGCCATGGGGGTTGACCTTCTGACCCATCAGCGGGCTCCCTTCTTGTTCTCCGGCTGCGTGACGACCACGGTGATGTGGCTCGTGCGCTTGTTGATGCGACCGGCGCGGCCCTGGGCCCGCGGACGGAAACGCTTCATCGTCGGGCCCTCGTCCACGAACGCGGCCGAGATGACGAGGTTGCGCTCGTCGAAGGCGACCGACTCACGGTCGGCCTTGACGCGGGCGTTGGCGATGGCGCTCTCGAGCACCTTCTTGACCGGGTCGGAGGCCGACTGCGGGGCGAAGGTGAGCACCGTGACGGCGTCGGTGGCGGCCTTGCCGCGGATCAGGTCCACGACACGGCGTGCCTTCTGGGGGCTGACACGGACGTGCCGCGCCGAAGCCTTGGCTTCCATGACTTCTTCCTTGGATTCGATGGCCATCAGCGACGACGACCCTTCTTGTCGTCCTTCACGTGACCCTTGAACGTGCGGGTCGGTGCGAACTCGCCGAGCTTGTGGCCGACCATCGACTCGGTGACGAACACCGGGACGTGCTTGCGGCCGTCGTGGACGGCGAAGGTGTGGCTGAGCATGTCCGGGCTGATGACCGAACGACGCGACCAGGTCTTGATGACGTTCTTCGTGCCCGCTTCGTTCTGGGCGTCCACCTTCTTCTGAAGGTGGTCGTCGATGAAGGGGCCCTTCTTCAGGCTACGAGGCATTCCAAAGGCTCCTTATCAGCGCTTCTTGCCAGTACGGCGGCGACGAACGATGAGCTTGTCGCTTTCCTTGTGTCCCTTGCGGGTCCGGCCCTCGGCCTGACCCCACGGGCTGACGGGGTGACGTCCACCGGACGTCTTGCCCTCGCCACCACCGTGCGGGTGGTCGACCGGGTTCATGGCCACACCACGGACGGTCGGGCGCTTGCCCTTCCAGCGCATGCGGCCGGCCTTGCCCCAGTTGATGTTGCTCTGCTCGGCGTTGCCGACCTCGCCGACGGTCGCGCGGCAGCGCGCGTCGACGTTGCGGATCTCACCGGACGGCATACGCAGCTGGGCGTAGGGGCCGTCCTTGGCGACGAGCTGCACGCGAGCACCCGCGGAGCGGGCGATCTTCGCGCCACCACCGGGCTTGAGCTCGATCGCGTGCACGACCGTACCCACCGGGATGTTGCGGAGCGGGAGGCTGTTGCCCGGCTTGATGTCGGCCGCGGGGCCGTTCTCGATCGGGTCGCCCTGCTTCAGCTTGTTCGGGGCCAGGATGTAACGCTTCTCGCCGTCCTTGTACTGGACGAGCGCGATGCGCGCGGTGCGGTTCGGGTCGTACTCGATGTGAGCGACCTTGGCCGGCACGCCGTCCTTGTCGTGGCGACGGAAGTCGATGACGCGGTAGGCACGCTTGTGACCGCCACCGATGTGGCGGGTCGTGATGCGACCGGCGTTGTTGCGGCCACCCGTCTTCGACAGGGGGCGGACGAGCGACTTCTCCGGGGTGGAACGCGTGATCTCGACGAAGTCGGCGACCGACGAGCCACGACGGCCCGGCGTGGTCGGCTTGTACTTACGGATACCCATGTTCGTGTGTCCTTATTCTTCGTCGGTCTCAGGCGCCCGCACCGAAGATGTCGATCGTGCCCTCGCGGAGGGAGACGATCGCACGCTTGGTGTCCTTGCGCTTGCCGATGCCGAAACGGGTGCGACGGGTCTTGCCCTGACGGTTCAGGGTGTGCACCTTGTCGACCTTGACGTTGAAGATCGCCTCGATGGCGATCTTGATCTCCGTCTTGTTCGCGCGGGGGTCGACGATGAAGGTGTACTTCCCCTCGTCGAGCAGGCCGTACGACTTCTCGGAGACGACCGGCGCGATGAGGATGTCGCGGGGGTCCTTGGTGTGGATGCTCACTTGGTGGCCTCCTTGTCGGCCTTGACCGGACCGGCGACGAACGCGTCGAGGGCGGCCTGGGTGAAGACGATGTCGTCGGCGCACAGCACGTCGTACGTGTTGAGCTGGTCGGCGACCAGGACGTGCACGTTCTGCAGGTTGCGGACCGACTTGAACGAGACCTCGTCGTCGCGCGTCAGCACGACGAGCAGGTTCGGACGCTCGGTGAGGCCCGCGAGCAGCGCCGCGGCGTCCTTCGCCGAGGGCAGCTCGCCCGTGACGACGGAGTCGACGACGTGGATGCGGTCGAAGCGCGCCCGGTCGGAGAGGGCACCGCGCAGGGCGGCGGCCTTCATCTTCTTGGGGGTGCGCTGGCTGTAGTCACGCGGCTGCGGGCCGTGGACGACGCCACCGCCGGCGAACTGCGGGGCGCGGGTCGAGCCCTGACGCGCCCGGCCGGTGCCCTTCTGGCGGTACGGCTTGCGCCCACCGCCGCGGACCTCGCCGCGCGTCTTGGTCGAGTGCGTGCCCTGACGAGCAGCGGCGAGCTGGGCCACCACGACCTGGTGGATCAGCGGGACGTTGGTCTGGACATCGAAGATGTCAGCAGGAAGGTTCGTCATGTCGTTCAGCCCTTCGCAGCCGTGCGGATCAGGACGATGCCACCGCGGGGGCCGGGGACGGCACCCTTGATGAGCAGCAGGCCCTTCTCGGCGTCAACGGCGTGGATCTGGAGGTTCTGGGTCGTCTGGCGAACGCCACCCATGCGACCAGCCATGCGCATGCCCTTGAAGACACGGCCCGGGGTCGAGCAGCCGCCGATGGAACCCGGCTTGCGGTGGTTGCGGTGCGCACCGTGCGAGGACGAGACGCCGGCGAAGCCGTGGCGCTTCATGACACCCGCGAAGCCCTTGCCCTTGGTCGTGCCCGTCGCGTCGACGCGCTGGCCGGCCTCGAAGGACTCGGCCGTGATCTCCTGGCCGAGCTCGTAGTCGCCGGCGTCGGCGGTGCGCAGCTCGACGAGGTGACGGCGCGGCGTGACGCCGGCCTTCTCGAAGTGGCCAGTCATCGGCTTGTTCACCTTGCGCGGGTCGATCGCACCGAAGGCGATCTGGACCGCGGAGTAGCCGTCGGTCGCGTCGGCACGAACCTGCGTCACGACGCAGGGGCCGGCCTGGACCACGGTCACGGGGACGAGCTTGTTGTCGGCGTCCCACACCTGGGTCATGCCGAGCTTCTCGCCGAGCACGCCCTTGACGTTCTTCTGAGCAACAGTCATCTCAACCACCGCCTCAGAGCTTGATCTCGATGTTGACGTCCGCCGGCAGGTCGAGACGCATCAGCGAGTCGACGGCCTTGGGCGTCGGGTCGATGATGTCGATGAGGCGCTTGTGCGTGCGCATCTCGAAGTGCTCGCGGCTGTCCTTGTACTTGTGCGGCGACCGGATGACGACGAAGACGTTCTTCTCCGTCGGCAGCGGGACCGGGCCCACCACGGTCGCGCCGGCGCGCGTCACTGTGTCAACGATCTTCCGGGCCGAGTTGTCGATGACCTCGTGGTCGTACGACTTCAGCCGGATGCGGATCTTCTGTCCCGCCATCTGATGAACGTCTCTCTCTCGCTTCTGACTACCGGTTCCCTTGGCATCCGACCCCCGCGGTCGGGCGTGTCGCGCCCGCTCCGCGGTGAAAGTCCCGCACCGAAGTGCCACTCTCGTCGTGATGACCCGGCCGAACCGGGTAACTTGCGCTTCCCTCGGGCCTCCGAGAGGAGTCCGAGCGAGTCCCCGTCAGGAGGCTCTCGAGGGGCGGCGGCACCGACATGGGTCAGCGACGCGCGTCAAGCAACCTGAACAGTGTGCCAGAGCGTGCGGGGCACTATCAAATCGAGGCGGGGCGGGCGCGCAGGTCCGCGGACGTGGCGCGCCGTCGGGGCTGCGGCCGTCAGGGCTGGGTTCGCGCGCACGCGGCGGTGCCGCCCGGCAGCTGGTGGCGGTGCGTGGCGACCCAGCGGTAGACCCGCGCCGCGAGCGGCGAGATGCCGGGGGCGAGCAGGAGCAGGCCGACGGGGCGCCAGGGGAGGGCCCCGTGCAGCACCGCGTGGGCGATGGCGCGGTGGCCCGAGCTGACGCGGCCGTCGGCCCCGACGAACTGCGCGGCCTCGTCGCACGCCTCCTCGGTCAGCCCGACCGCAGCGAGGTCGAGCTCCTGCCAGGGGCGGATCTCGAAGCGCTCGCGGCGGTCGACGACGCGGCGCACGAGCTGCACGCTGCGGGTGCAGAACCCGCAGTCGGCGTCGTAGACCAGCGTCGGCCTCACCGGCACGTGCAGCGTCGTCTCCACGCCACCATCCTCTCAGGCCGGCGCGAGGAACGCGCTCAGCGCCCCGGCATACATCGCCGGGTCCTCGGCGCCCATCAGCTCACGCGTGCTGTGCATCGACAGGGCCGCGGCGCCGAAGTCGACCGTGGTCGCGCCGGTGAGCGAGGAGGTGACCGGGCCGACGGTCGAACCGCACGGCAGGTCGCTGCGCGTCACGAAGGTCTGCATCGGCACCCCGGCCTGCTCGCAGGCGAGGCGGAACGCCGCGGCGCCGACCGAGTCGGTGGCGTAGCGCAGGTTGGTGTTGACCTTGAGCACCGGGCCGCCGTTGACGGTGATCTGGTGCATCGGCTCGTGGCGGTCGGCGTAGTTGGGGTGGGTGGCGTGGCCCATGTCCCCCGAGGCGATGACCGTGGCGGCCAGTGCGCGCCAGTAGTCGTCGCGGCCGCCTCCCCCGGCCGTCACGATGCGCTCGAGCACCGAGGGCAGCAGGGTCGAGGTGGCGCCCCGCTCCGAGGTACTGCCGATCTCCTCGTGGTCGAAGAGCACGAGCACCGGCACGTGGGCGGGCTCGGTGGCCACGGCGTCGAGCAGCGCGCGCACGCCGGCGTACGAGGTGGCGAGGTTGTCGAGGCGCGGCGCGGCGATGAGCTCGCGGGAGCGGCCGAGGCGCGTCGAGGGCTGCACGGGGTGGGTCATGACGTCCCACGACAGCACGTCGCCGAGGTCGACCCCGACCTGCTCGGCGAGGTAGCCGACGAAGTCCCCCGGCTCGTCGCCGACGCCCCACAGCGGCTCCATGTGCGACTGCTTGTTGAGGCTCAGCGCCTCGTTCTGGGTGCGGTCGAGGTGGATCGCGAGCTGGGCCACCCGCAGCAGGGCGTCACGGCCGTGGAAGGTGCGCGACTCGACGCCCTGCGCGCCCCGCACGGCCACCCGGCCGGCGAGGCCGAGGTCGCGGTCGAGCCACGAGCTGAGGAGGAGGCCGCCGTAGGGCTCGACGCCGAGCAGCTGCCAGCCCGCCCGTGCATGGTCCGGGTGGGGCTTGATCCGCAGGTTGGGGCTGTCGGTGTGGGCGCCGACGACGCGGAAGCCGGCGGCGGGCCCGGCGCCCGAGCCGTGCGCCCCCGTCGTGTCCCACGCGATGAGCGAGCCGCCGCGCACGAGGTAACGCCGGCCCGGGTCGGTCGGCCACGGCGCCGTCTCGACGACCTCGGTGAAGCCCGCCTCGCGGAGGCGGGACGCGGCCTGCTCGCAGGCGTGGAACGGGGTCGGGCTCGCGTCGACGTAGTCGATCAGGCCCTGGGCCTCGGTGTCGGTGTCGAAGGAGTGCGCCATGGCGCGACCCTATCCGCCGCGCCGGCACGAGTGCCCGCCGGGCACGACCGGGGTGGCAGGATCGTGGGATGCCCGACACCACGCTGGCGGCCCTCGTCGACGACCTCGCCTCCCCCGACCCCGCGGTGCGCGACGAGCACGCGTATGCCGCCCTGACGCGCCTCGTGCGCGCGGGCGCGGTCGGCCCGGGCGACCTCCCGTGGCTCGTCTCCACGATGCTCGAGCGGCTCGGCGACGAGCGCACCGAGGTGCGCACCTTCGCGCCGCTCGTGCTGGCCGCGCTCGTCGAGGCCGGCGACGCGAACGGGGTCGACCCCGCCGAGGTGGCCCGCGACTGGGTGCCGGCCGTGGCGCGGTGGTACGTCGGCGAGGCCGACCTGCGCGGCCACGACCCGCAGCTCGGCTGGCTGCACGCCGTCGCCCACGGGGCCGACTTCTTCGGCGCGTGCGGCAGCGCGGGCGTGGGCGAGGCCGAGCCCCTGCTCGACGCCCTCGCGCAGCGCCTCGTCGCCCCGACGCCGTTCGTGTGGCGCGACCAGGAGGACGACCGCCTCGCGTGCGCCCTCGCCCTCGTGCTGGCGCGCCCCGGCCTCGGGGCCGACGCGGCGACCGGCTGGCTCGGGCCGGTGCGGGCCCTCTTCGCCACCGGGGCACCCGGGGCGGTGCCGGCCGAGGCGAGCAACACGATGCGGACGCTGCGCTCGCTGCACGTCGCGCTCGGCGAGCAGGTGCTGCGCAGCGGCGAACCGGTCCCCGTCGAGCACGCCGCCCTCGTCCGCACCGAGGTGGCCGCGGTGCTGGCGGAGGTCACGCCCTGGTTCTGGGCGCCGCTCCCCCGCTGACGGGCCGCTTCCCCGCCCACGGGCCGCTCCCCGCCGACGGGCGGCGCCGCAGCCGGGCACGCGGAAGGGCCCGCCCCGCCGAAGCGGAACGGGCCCTGCCGTTGGAGCTGGTGCTGCGGTGCAGCGTCAGGTCACTTGACGATCTTGGTGACCTTGCCGGCGCCGACCGTGCGGCCACCCTCGCGGATGGCGAAGTTCAGGCCCTCCTCCATGGCGATCGGCTGGATGAGCTCGACCGACATGTCGGTGTTGTCGCCGGGCATGACCATCTCGGTGCCCTCGGGGAGGTGCACGACGCCGGTCACGTCCGTGGTGCGGAAGTAGAACTGCGGGCGGTAGTTGTCGTAGAACGGCGTGTGACGGCCACCCTCGTCCTTGCCCAGGATGTAGACCTGGGCCTCGAAGTTGGTGTGGGGCGTGATCGAGCCGGGCTTGACGACGACCTGGCCGCGCTCGACGTCCTCGCGCTTGACACCACGAAGGAGCAGGCCGACGTTCTCACCGGCGCGACCCTCGTCGAGCAGCTTGCGGAACATCTCGACGCCGGTGACCGTGGTCTTCGTGGCCGGGCCGGTGTGGATGCCGACGATCTCGATCTCCTCGTTGACCTTGAGGACACCGCGCTCGATGCGGCCGGTGACGACCGTGCCACGACCGGTGATCGTGAAGACGTCCTCGACGGGCATGAGGAACGGCTTGTCGATGTCGCGCTCGGGCTCCGGGATGTAGGTGTCCACGGCGTCCATGAGGTCGAGGACCGACTGGCCCCACTCCGCGTCGCCCTCGAGGGCCTTGAGCGCCGACACCTTGACGACGGGGAGGTCGTCGCCGGGGAACTCGTAGCCCGAGAGGAGCTCACGGACCTCCATCTCGACGAGCTCGAGGATCTCCTCGTCGTCGACCATGTCGGCCTTGTTGAGCGCCACGACGATGTAGGGGACGCCGACCTGCTTGGCGAGCAGGACGTGCTCCTTCGTCTGCGGCATCGGGCCGTCGGTGGCGGCGACCACGAGGATCGCGCCGTCCATCTGGGCCGCACCGGTGATCATGTTCTTGACGTAGTCAGCGTGACCCGGGCAGTCGACGTGGGCGTAGTGACGACCCTCCGTCTGGTACTCGATGTGCGCGATCGAGATCGTGATGCCGCGCTGGCGCTCCTCGGGAGCCTTGTCGATGTCCTCGAACGCGAACTGGGGGTTCAGGTCGGGGTACTTGTCGTGCAGAACCTTGGAAATCGCAGCCGTCAGCGTCGTCTTGCCGTGGTCAATGTGACCGATGGTGCCGATGTTGACGTGCGGCTTGGTCCGCTCGAACTTTGCCTTCGCCACTGTGGTCCTCCTCAGGACTTTGTGTGTTACGCCGTACGACCAGGGCAGGACGTGGCGCGATGGGGTGGTTTCCGATGGAAGAGACTACGGGATGTCCCGCAGTCACTCCCCGCGGGTCTTCTTGATGATCTCCTCGGCGACAGCCTTGGGGACCTCTGCGTAGGAGTCGAACTCCATGGAGAAGCTCGCGCGACCCTGCGTCTTGGAACGCAGGTCGCCGACGTAGCCGAACATCTCGGACAGCGGGACGAGGCCCTTAACGACCTTGGCGCCGCTGATGTCCTCCATGCCCTGGATCTGGCCACGGCGGGAGTTGATGTCGCCGATGACCTCGCCCATGTAGTCCTCGGGCGTGCGCACCTCGACGGCCATCATCGGCTCGAGCAGGACCGGGTCGGCCTTGCGGACGGCCTCCTTGAGGACCATCGAGCCGGCGATCTTGAACGCCATCTCCGAGGAGTCGACGTCGTGGTAGGCGCCGTCGTTCAGGGTCGCCTTGATGCCCACGAGGGGGTAGCCGGCGAGCACGCCGTACTGCATGGCGTCCTGGATGCCGGCGTCGACCGACGGGATGTACTCACGCGGCACGCGGCCACCGGTGACACCGTTGACGAACTCGTACATCGAGCCGTCCTCGGTCTCGCCCAGCGGCTCGAAGGTGACCTGCACCTTGGCGAACTGGCCGGAGCCACCCGTCTGCTTCTTGTGCGTGTAGTCGTACTTGAGCACGGCGCGACGGATCGTCTCGCGGTAGGCCACCTGCGGCTTGCCGACGTTGGCCTCGACCTTGAACTCCCGCTTCATGCGGTCGACCAGGATGTCGAGGTGCAGCTCGCCCATGCCGGCGATGATCGTCTGGCCGGTGTCCTCGTCGTGGTGGACCTGGAAGGTCGGGTCCTCGGCCGAGAGCTTCTGGATGGCCGTGCCGAGCTTCTCCTGGTCGCCCTTCGTCTTGGGCTCGATGGCGACCTGGATCACGGGGTCCGGGAAGGTCATCGACTCGAGCACGATCTGCTCGTTGAGGTCCGACAGGGTGTCACCGGTCGTCGTGTCCTTGAGGCCGATGGCCGCGTAGATGTGGCCGGCCATGGCCTCCTCGACGGGGTTCTCCTTGTTGGCGTGCATCTGGAAGAGCTTCCCGATGCGCTCCTTGCGACCCTTGGTCGAGTTGATGACGCTCGTGCCCGAGCTGATGTGGCCCGAGTAGACGCGGATGAAGGTCAGCGTGCCGAAGAACGGGTGCGTGGCGACCTTGAAGGCGAGGGCCGAGAACGGCTCGTCCTTGCTGGGCGCACGCGTCAGCTCGACGGTCTCGTCGCCGGGCTTGTGGCCGATCATCGGGGGCACGTCGAGCGGCGACGGGAGGTAGTCGACGACCGCGTCGAGCATCGGCTGGACGCCGCGGTTCTTGAACGCGGAGCCGCAGAAGACGGGGTAGAGCTCGGAGTTGACCGTGAGCTTGCGGATGCCGCCCTTGATCTCCTCCGGGGTCAGCTCCTCGCCACCGAGGTACTTCTCCATGAGCTCGTCGTCGGCCTCGGCCACGCGCTCGACGAGGGCCGTGCGGTACTCCTCGGCCTTCGCCTGCAGGTCGGCAGGGATCTCGGCGATCTCGTACTTCGCACCCATGGTCACGTCGCCCTTGGCGTCGCCGGGCCACACGAGGGCACGCATGTAGACGAGGTCGATGACACCGAGGAAGTCGTTCTCGGCACCGATCGGGAGCTGCATGACGAGCGGCTCCGCGCCGAGGCGGTCCTTGATCGTCTGCACGGTGAAGTAGAAGTCGGCGCCGAGCTTGTCCATCTTGTTGACGAAGCAGATGCGCGGCACGTCGTACTTGTCGGCCTGGCGCCACACCGTCTCGGACTGGGGCTCGACACCCTCCTTGCCGTCGAACACCGCGACGGCACCGTCGAGGACGCGCAGCGAGCGCTCGACCTCGACCGTGAAGTCCACGTGTCCGGGGGTGTCGATGATGTTGACCTGGGTGCCTTCCCAGAAGGAGGTCACGGCGGCAGACGTGATCGTGATGCCGCGCTCCTTCTCCTGCTCCATCCAGTCGGTCGTCGACGCACCGTCGTGGGTCTCACCGATCTTGTGGTTGACACCGGTGTAGAAGAGGATGCGCTCCGTCACCGTGGTCTTGCCAGCGTCGATGTGCGCCATGATGCCGATGTTGCGGACCTTCTTGAGGTCCGTCAGGACGTCGAGTGCCACGTCAGGTTTCTCGTCTCATTCGTCGTGGAGTGAAAATCGTGGGCGCCGTGTGCCCGTCGTGCGACGGGTGGGCGCGTGCCCGGTCGGTGTGCCGTGAGGGGTGCCCCGGCACACCGACCGGGCCGCTGGTCACCAGCGGTAGTGCGCGAAGGCCTTGTTCGACTCGGCCATCTTGTGGGTGTCCTCGCGGCGCTTGACAGCGGCACCGAGGCCGTTGCTCGCGTCGAGGATCTCGTTCATCAGGCGCTCGGTCATCGTCTTCTCGCGACGCTGACGGGAGTAGCCGACGAGCCAGCGCAGGGCGAGCGTCGTGCTGCGGCCCGGCTTGACCTCGATCGGCACCTGGTAGGTGGCGCCACCGACGCGGCGGCTCTTGACCTCCATGGCCGGCTTGACGTTGTCGAGCGCACGCTTGAGCGTGGGCACGGGGTCGGTGCCGGTCTTGACGCGGACGCCCTCGAGGGCGCCGTAGACGATCGTCTCGGCGATCGACTTCTTGCCGTCGAGGAGGATCTTGTTGACGAGCTGCGTGACGAGCGGGCTGGCGTAGACCGGGTCGACGACGAGCGGACGCTTCGGAGCGGGTCCCTTACGAGGCATCAGCTCTTCTCCTTCTTCGCGCCGTAACGGCTACGAGCCTGCTTGCGGTTCTTGACACCCTGGGTGTCGAGCGTGCCGCGGACGATCTTGTAGCGCACACCGGGGAGGTCCTTCACACGACCACCGCGCACGAGCACGATCGAGTGCTCCTGCAGGTTGTGGCCGACGCCCGGGATGTAGGCCGTGACCTCGATGCCGGAGCTGAGGCGCACACGGGCGACCTTGCGCAGGGCCGAGTTCGGCTTCTTGGGGGTGGTCGTGTACACGCGGGTGCACACGCCGCGGCGCTGGGGCGAGCCCTTGAGCGCCGGGGTCTTGGCCTTGCTGGCCTTGTCCTGGCGGCCCTTGCGGACCAGCTGGTTGATGGTAGGCAACCTGGTTACTCCATAACGTTGCTCGTTGTCGGCCGACCGGAGTCGGCTCCTTGGCTGTTCGGACCCTTGACCCCCGAGGTCGGGTGTGTCGGATCCGGTTCTCCCCCCTGCACTCCCCTGCCGTCCCGGCGCCCGGAGGGCGGTCGGAGGGAAGGGGTGCCCGGCGGGAGGGCTGCTCGTGGACCGCAGTGATGCCGTCCCGCGCGAGCGGGCAGACAGGGCACCGGGGCCGTCGTCGCACATGCCTGAGCGCATGTCTCAGACACAGTGTTCAAGCGTACCGGGGCGCGGCACGCCGACCAAATCGGATAGCGCACGCTGTCGAGGGCCGATGCGGTATGCCGTCGCTGGGCCGACGCGGGACGCCGTCGCTCAGCCGAGGCGCCAGTCGCCGGCATACATGTGCAGCACCGGCACGCCGAGCGCCTCGCGGGCCCGCGAGGCCCAGTCGGTGTGGAAGGTGTCCTCGACCGCGTGCGGCTCGGTGACGACGACGACCTCGCGCGCGTCGAGCCGGCCCACCTCCTCCACGAGCGTGGGCATCGGGTCGTCGGCGGTGATCTCACCCGTGACGACGACCTCGTGGCGCTCGAACTCGGCGAGGGTGCGCGCGAGGGCGGTGTCGGCGTCGGTGCGCGCCTCGGCGCGGTCGACGGGGCGCAGGGTCTCGAGGGCCTCACGCATCTCGAGGAGGCTGAGGTGGTTGAGGAAGGAGCTGAGCAGGTTGCGGTCGGTGTCGGCCGGGACGAGCACCCGGTAGGTGGCGGCCTCGTCCTCGTGCAGGCCGACGATCTTGTCGACGTCGACCGGGCGCAGCGCCTCCTCGGTGAGCACGATGATCGTCGGCGTGGGGCCGTCGGCGGGTTCGGGCGCGGGGGGCACCTCGGCGGTGGGCTCGGTCATGGCACCACCCTATCGACGGGACGGGACGACGAACCGGCCCGGCTCCCCCGAGGGGGAACCGGGCCGGTCCGCGGTCCGTCGGCTCAGGTCACCCGTGGGTGACCGGTGCCGGTCAGAACTGGTCGAGTCCGAGCGCCTCGTCGTCGAGGCGGATCGCCTCGCCGCTGCCCGTGCCGAAGCCTGCGTAGTCGTAGGCGTCGTAGTTGGGCAGGGAGTACATCGCGGCCTTGGCCTCTTCGGTCGGCTCCACCTTGACGTTCCGGTAGCGGGGCAGGCCCGTGCCGGCAGGGATGAGCTTTCCGAGGATGACGTTCTCCTTGAGCCCGAGGAGCGGGTCCGACTTGGCCTCCATGGCGGCCTGCGTGAGCACGCGGGTCGTCTCCTGGAAGGACGCAGCCGAGAGCCACGACTCGGTCGCGAGCGAGGCCTTGGTGATGCCCATGAGCTCGGGACGACCGGCGGCCGGACGGCCACCCTCGGCCATGACGCGACGGTTCTCGTCCTCGAAGCGACCGCGCTCGGCGAGCTCGCCGGGCAGCAGGTCGGCGTCGCCGGCCTCGATGATCGTCACGCGACGCAGCATCTGGCGCACGATGACCTCGATGTGCTTGTCGTGGATCGATACACCCTGCTGGCGGTACACGCGCTGGACCTCGTCCACCAGGTGCTTCTGCGCAGCGCGCGGGCCGAGGATGCGAAGGACCTGCTTGGGGTCGATCGCGCCCTGGACCAGCTTGGTGCCGACCTCGACGTGGTCGCCGTCACCGACGAGCAGGCGCGAGCGCTTGCTGACCGGGTACGCGTGCTGCTCGGAGCCGTCGTCCGGCGTGAGCAGGATGCGACGCGCCTTGTCGGTGTCCTCGATCTCGATGCGGCCGGTGGCCTCGGCGATCGGGGCCACACCCTTGGGGGTGCGGGCCTCGAACAGCTCGACGACACGCGGCAGACCCTGGGTGATGTCGTCGGCCGCAGCCGCACCACCGGTGTGGAAGGTACGCATCGTCAGCTGCGTGCCGGGCTCACCGATCGACTGGGCCGCGATGATGCCGACGGCCTCGCCGATGTCGACGAGCTTGCCCGTCGCGAGCGAGCGGCCGTAGCAGGCCGCGCAGGTGCCGACCTTGCTGTCGCAGGTGAGGACCGAACGGATCCGCACCTCGTCGACACCGGCCGCGTAGAGCGCGTCGATGACGACGTCACCGAGGTCGATGCCGGCGACGGCGAGGGTCTCGCCGTCGACGACGACGTCCTCGGCCAGCGTGCGGGCGTAGACCGAGGCCTCGACGACCTCGCTCGGCGCACGCGTGCCCGTGGTCTCGTTGACCTGGGCGATCGGCAGTTTGAGGCCACGCTCGGTGCCGCAGTCGTCCTCACGGATGATGACGTCCTGCGACACGTCGACGAGACGACGCGTCAGGTAGCCCGAGTCGGCGGTACGGAGCGCCGTGTCGGCCAGACCCTTACGGGCACCGTGCGTCGAGATGAAGAACTCGAGCACCGTGAGGCCCTCACGGAAGTTCGCCTTGATCGGGCGCGGGATGATCTCGCCCTTCGGGTTGGCCATCAGGCCTCGCATGCCGGCGATCTGACGGATCTGGAACCAGTTTCCACCAGCACCCGAGGACACCATCCGGTAGATGGGGTTCGTGCGCGGGAAGTTGGTCTCCATCTCCTTGGCGACCTGGTTGGAGGCCTGCGTCCAGATCTCGACGAGCTCCTGGCGGCGCTCGTCGTCGGTGATGAGGCCACGCTCGTACTGCGTCTGGACCTTGGCGGCCTTCGTCTCGTAGCCCTCGAGGATGACCGACTTGTTGTCCGGCGTGATGACGTCGGCGATCGAGACGGTGCAGCCCGAGCGGGTCGACCAGTGGAAACCGGCCTCCTTGAGGGCGTCGAGCGACGCGGCGACCTGGACCTTGGAGTAGCGCTCCGCGAGGTCGTTGACGATCGCCGACAGGCGCTTGCGGTCGACCGCACCGTTCTCGAACGGGTAGTCGAGCGGCAGCGTGTCGTTGAAGATCGCGCGGCCGAGCGTCGTCTCGAGCGTGAGGCTCGCGACGATGCCGTCCTCGCCGGCCTCGACACCCTCGGGCAGCACGTAGCCGGCCGGGGGCACCGAGTCGGTCAGGCGCAGCTTGATCGCCGAACCGAGCAGGATCTCGCCACGGTCGAAGGCCATGCGGGCCTCCGACGGGGACGAGAACGCGCGACCTGCACCCGGACCGCCGCCGTCGACGGCGTCGGTGAGGTGGTAGATGCCGGTGATCATGTCCTGGGTCGGCATGGTCACGGGGCGACCGTCGGCCGGCTTCAGGATGTTGTTGCTCGACAGCATGAGGATGCGGGCCTCGGCCTGCGCCTCCGCCGACAGCGGCACGTGGACGGCCATCTGGTCACCGTCGAAGTCGGCGTTGAACGCCGAGCAGACGAGCGGGTGGATCTGGATGGCCTTGCCCTCGACGAGCTGGGGCTCGAACGCCTGGATGCCGAGACGGTGCAGCGTGGGTGCGCGGTTGAGCAGCACCGGGTGCTCCGTGATGACCTCTTCGAGGACGTCCCACACGACCGGGCGCGCGCGCTCGACCATGCGCTTGGCCGACTTGATGTTCTGCGCGTGGTCGAGGTCGACGAGGCGCTTCATCACGAACGGCTTGAACAGCTCGAGCGCCATCTGCTTGGGCAGACCGCACTGGTGCAGCTTGAGCTGCGGGCCGACGACGATGACCGAACGGCCGGAGTAGTCGACGCGCTTGCCGAGCAGGTTCTGGCGGAACCGGCCCTGCTTGCCCTTGAGCATGTCGGAGAGCGACTTGAGCGGACGGTTGCCGGGGCCCGTCACGGGGCGGCCACGACGGCCGTTGTCGAAGAGGCTGTCGACGGCCTCCTGCAGCATCCGCTTCTCGTTGTTGACGATGATCTCGGGCGCGCCGAGGTCGAGCAGTCGCTTGAGGCGGTTGTTGCGGTTGATGACGCGACGGTAGAGGTCGTTGAGGTCCGAGGTCGCGAAGCGGCCACCGTCGAGCTGCACCATCGGGCGCAGGTCCGGCGGGATGACCGGGATCGCGTCGAGGACCATGCCCGACGGGTGGTTCGTCGTCATCTGGAAGGCGTTGACGACCTTGAGGCGCTTGATGGCGCGGGTCTTCTTCATGCCCTTGCCGGTGGCGATGATCTCCTGGAGCAGCTCGGCCTCGGCGTCGAGGTCGAAGGACTCGAGGCGCTTCTGGATCGCCGCGGCGCCCATGCCGCCCTCGAAGTAGAGACCGAAGCGGTCACGCATCTCGCGGTAGAGGATCTCGTCGCCCTCGAGGTCCTGGACCTTGAGGTTCTTGAACCGGTCCCAGACCTGCTCGAGGCGCTCGACCAGCTGGTCGGCCCGCTTGCGGATGTTGTTCATCTCGCGCTCGGCCTGGTCGCGGACCTTGCGCTTGGCGTCGGCCTTGGCACCCTCGGCCTCGAGCTCGGCGACGTTGCGCTCGAGCAGCTGCGCGCGGGACTCGACGTCGGCGTCGCGACGGTTCTGGATCTCCTTCTTCTCGACCTGGATCTGCGCCTCGAGCGACGGCAGGTCAGCGTGGCGCTGGTCGTCGTCGACGGACGTGATCATGTAGGCCGCGAAGTAGATGACCTTCTCGAGGTCCTTCGGGGCGAGGTCGAGCAGGTAGCCGAGGCGGCTCGGCACGCCCTTGAAGTACCAGATGTGGGTGACGGGGGCGGCGAGCTCGATGTGGCCCATCCGCTCACGACGCACCTTGGCGCGGGTGACCTCGACGCCACAGCGCTCACAGATGATGCCCTTGAAGCGGACGCGCTTGTACTTGCCGCAGTTGCACTCCCAGTCGCGGGTCGGGCCGAAGATGCGCTCGCAGAACAGGCCCTCCTTCTCCGGCTTCAGGGTGCGGTAGTTGATGGTCTCGGGCTTCTTGACCTCACCGTGGCTCCACTGGCGGATGGAGTCGGCGGTGGCGAGGCCGATGCGCAGCTCGTCAAAGAAGTTGACGTCGAGCACGTGGTTCCTTCTCTCGTAACTCTCGTTGAGTCAATAGGTCTGAGTGGTGTTCGTTGACGAGGGTGCGTATGCCGCCGAGCGGGCCCAGCGGCATACGCACCGCTTGTCGTGGGGTGGCCTTCTCAGACCTCTTCGACGCTGGACGGCTCGCGCCGGCTCAGGTCGATGCCGAGCTCCTCCGCCGCGCGGAAGACCTCCTCGTCGGACTCCTTCATCTCGATCGTGGTGCCGTCGCTGCTCAGGACCTCGACGTTGAGACACAGGGACTGCATCTCCTTGAGGAGGACCTTGAACGACTCCGGGATGCCCGAGTCGGGGATGTTCTCGCCCTTGACGATGGCCTCGTAGACCTTCACGCGGCCGGGAACGTCGTCCGACTTGATCGTCAGCAGCTCCTGGAGCGTGTAGGCGGCGCCGTACGCCTCGAGGGCCCAGACCTCCATCTCACCGAAGCGCTGGCCACCGAACTGGGCCTTACCGCCGAGCGGCTGCTGGGTGATCATCGAGTAGGGACCCGTCGAGCGAGCGTGGATCTTGTCGTCGACGAGGTGGTGGAGCTTGAGGATGTACATGTAGCCGACCGCGACGGGCTCCGGGAACGGCTCGCCGGAGCGGCCGTCGAAGAGGCGCGTCTTGCCCGAGGAGTCGATGAGGCGCACACCGTCGCGCGTCTTCAGCGTCGAGTCGAGCAGACCCGTCACGACGTCCTCGGAGGCACCGTCGAAGACCGGCGTCGCCACGCGCGAGCCCGCGGGGGCCTCGTGCGCGTCGGGGGCGATCTCCTTGGCCCACTCCGGGTTCCCCTCGATCTTCCAGCCGCGGCTGGCAGCCCAGCCGAGGTGGAGCTCGAGGATCTGGCCGAGGTTCATACGACGCGGCACACCGTGCGGGTTGAGCACGACGTCGACCGGCGTACCGTCCTCGAGGAACGGCATGTCCTCGACCGGCAGGATCTTGGAGATGACGCCCTTGTTGCCGTGACGGCCGGCGAGCTTGTCACCGTCGGTGATCTTGCGCTTGTTCGCGACGTAGACGCGGACGAGCTGGTTGACGCCGGGCGGCAGGTCGTCGCCCATGTCGGCCCGGAACTCCTTGACGCCGATGACCGTGCCGGTCTCGCCGTGGGGCACCTTGAGGCTCGTGTCGCGGACCTCGCGGGCCTTCTCACCGAAGATGGCGCGCAGCAGGCGCTCCTCCGGCGTCAGCTCGGTCTCACCCTTGGGCGTGACCTTGCCGACGAGCAGGTCGCCGTCGCGGACCTCGGCGCCGACGCGGATGATGCCGCGCTCGTCGAGGTCGGCGAGGACCTCCTCGGAGACGTTCGGGATGTCCCGCGTGATCTCCTCCGGGCCGAGCTTCGTGTCGCGGGCGTCGACCTCGTGCTCCTCGATGTGGATCGAGGAGAGGACGTCGTCCTGGACCAGGCGCTGGCTGAGGATGATCGCGTCCTCGTAGTTGTGGCCCTCCCACGACATGAACGCGACGAGCAGGTTGCGCCCGAGCGCCATCTCGCCACCGTCGGTCGCGGGACCGTCGGCGATGACGCCACCGGCCTCGAGACGGTCGCCCTCGTTGACGACGACGACCTGGTTGTAGCTGGTGCCCTGGTTGGAGCGCGCGAACTTGGCGATGCGGTACGTCTGGTACGTGCCGTCGTCGTTGGCGACGGTGACGAGGTCGGCCGACACCTCCTGGACGACACCGGCCTTCTCGGCGCGGACGACGTCGCCCGAGTCGAGGGCGGCGCGGAACTCCATGCCGGTGCCGACGATCGGCGCCTCGCTCTTGACGAGCGGGACGGCCTGGCGCTGCATGTTCGCGCCCATGAGGGCACGGTTGGCGTCGTCGTGCTCGAGGAACGGGATCATCGCGGTCGCGGCCGAGACCATCTGGCGCGGCGAGACGTCCATGTAGTCGACGTCCTCGCCGGGCACGAGCTCGACCTCTCCACCCTTGGTGCGCACGAGCACGCGGTCCTCGGTGAAGTTGTTCTGCTTGTCGAGCGGCGCGTTCGCCTGGGCGACGACGTAGCGGTCCTCCTCGTCGGCGGACAGGTAGTCGACGTCGTCGGTCACGTGGCCGCCGGTGACCTTGCGGTACGGCGTCTCGATGAAGCCGAACGCGTTGATCCGACCGTAGGACGCGAGCGAGCCGATGAGGCCGATGTTCGGGCCTTCCGGGGTCTCGATCGGGCACATGCGGCCGTAGTGCGACGGGTGGACGTCACGGACCTCCATCTGGGCACGGTCACGGGAGATACCACCCGGGCCGAGCGCGGAGAGGCGACGCTTGTGCGTCAGACCCGCGAGCGGGTTGTTCTGGTCCATGAACTGGGAGAGCTGCGAGGTGCCGAAGAACTCCTTGATCGAGGCCACCACGGGGCGGATGTTGATCAGGGTCTGCGGGGTGATCGCCTCGACGTCCTGCGTGGTCATGCGCTCGCGGACGACGCGCTCCATGCGGGACAGGCCGGTGCGGACCTGGTTCTGGATGAGCTCGCCGACCGAGCGGAGGCGACGGTTGCCGAAGTGGTCGATGTCGTCGACCTCGACGCGGACGTCGATCTCCTCGGCGTTCTTGACGCCCTTCATCGAGTCCTGGCCGTCGTGCAGCGTCACGATGAACTTGATCGTCTTGACGATGTCGTCGATCGACAGGGTCGAGTCGTTGATCGAGGCGTCGAGGCCGAGCTTCTTGTTCACCTTGTAGCGGCCGACCTTGGCGAGGTCGTAGCGCTTGCCGTTGAAGTAGAGGTTGTCGAGCAGCGTCTGCGCGGCCTCCTTCGTCGGCGGCTCGCCCGGGCGCAGCTTGCGGTAGATGTCGAGCAGCGCGTCGTCCTGGCCCTGCGTGTGGTCCTTCTCGAGGGTGAGGCGCATCGACTCGAACTCGCCGAACTCCTCGAGGATCTGGGCCTCGGTCCAGCCGAGGGCCTTGAGGAGCACCGTGACCGACTGCTTGCGCTTGCGGTCGACGCGGACGCCGACCATGTCGCGCTTGTCGATCTCGAACTCGAGCCAGGCGCCACGGCTCGGGATGATCTTCGCCGTGTAGATGTCCTTGTCGGACGTCTTGTCGGGCGTGCGCTCGAAGTAGACGCCCGGGCTGCGGACGAGCTGGCTGACGACGACACGCTCGGTGCCGTTGATGATGAAGGTGCCGCGCTCGGTCATGAGCGGGAAGTCGCCCATGAAGACCGTCTGGCTCTTGATCTCGCCCGTCTGGGCGTTCATGAACTCGGCGGTGACGAAGAGGGGCGCGTCGTAGGTCTGGTCGCGCTCCTTGCACGACTCGATCGTCTTGCGCGTCTCCTCGAAGCGGTGGTCACGGAACGACAGCGACATCGAGCCGCTGAAGTCCTCGATCGGCGAGATCTCCTCGAAGATCTCCTCGAGCCCGGACCGGTCCGGGACGTCGGTGCGCCCCTCGGCCTTGGCCGCGGCGACGCGAGCCTGCCAGCGCTCGTTGCCGAGCAGCCAGTCGAAGCTCTCCGTCTGAAGCGCCAGGAGGTCGGGGACCTCGAGTGGTTCGCGAATCTTCGCGAAGGACAGACGCCCCGAAGGGGTCTGTGCAGTGGACATGTTCGTCGCAGTACGCGAGGCAGCCAAGGAGGGTCCTTCCACGGGCCTTTTTCGAATCTTCAGATCCGCGTTGCCGCATGGCTCCGCTCGCGGGTCCCGAGGTCGTGCCGCCTGCCGGAAGGCAGGGAGATGACTCGACGGAGGTCGCGAAGGGAGGGCATGGGCAGCGCAAAGGCCTAGCCTACCCACAAAGGGCAGGAGTGTCCAGCCGGGTCAAGGGGCGGAGTTCTCCCACGGTGGCGAAGCCGGTCGTTGAAACCGGCGTGCCGTCCGTGGTCTGACCTGCCACACCCCCCGGACCGGGGGCTCGCATGCGAACGCGACGAATATGGACCCGAACCGGCCCCGCGTCAAGGGCCGCGGCCGACGGCGCGTCGCGACACGCCGGGCGCGACCGCCCCACAGGGCCCTGACCTGCACGGATGCCGACGGCCGGCATCCGCGATCGGCATCCCACGGCGGCCCGCCGCCCTAGCATGAACGCAGCAGGTCAACCCATGACCCTCGTCGCGAGAGGCACGCCATGTCCGATCAGCACCCGCCCGAGCAGCCCTCCTTCAACCGACCTCCCGGCGGTGACCCGACGACGCCGATGCCGAGCTCGTCGCCCGCGCCCGCCGGCGGCTCGAGCACGCCTCCCCCGCCGCCGCCCCCAGCGGCCCCCACGGGTGCGACGGGCGCGGCCCCCGGCTCGCCCTCCGGTCCCTCGGGCATGTCGAGCATCCCGGACCCGACCAAGGAGGGCGCGGGCTTCTTCAACGCGCTCTTCGACTTCAGCTTCACCAACTTCGTGACGCCGATCCTCGTGCGCTTCGTCTACCTGCTCGCCACCGTCGCGCTCGTGGTCAGCTGGCTGATCTTCGTCTTCGTCGGCTTCGCGCAGGGCGCCGGCACCGGCCTGACCGCGCTCATCCTCGGCCCGGTCTTCCTCGTCATCTACCTCGCCGTCATCCGCATGACCCTCGAGTTCTACCTCTCGGTCGTGCGCATGAGCGAGGACATCCACAAGCGCCTCCCCCAGGCCTGACCCGCACCACCGCCGTCGGGTGGGCACACGAGCGTGCCCGCCCGACGGTCACGGGGTCAGAGGGCGGGCTGCTGCTGGGTGATGCAGTGGATGCCGCCGCCCCGGTCGAAGAGCGGGCGCGCGTCGACCCCGACCACCCGGCGGCCCGGGTAGGCCTCGGCGAGCACCCCGAGGGCGCGGTCGTCGTGCTCGTCGCCGTAGGTGCACGCGATGACGCCGTCGTTGACGACGAGGTGGTTGATGTAGGACCAGTCGACCAGCCCCTCGGCGTCGGCCACGGTGCGCGGCGCCGGCACGCCGACGACCTCGAACCGCTCCCCGCGGGCGTCGCGGGCGTCCTCGAGCAGCTCGCGGAGGGCGCGCGACACGGCGTGGTCGGGGTGGTCGGGGTCCTGCTGCTCGTGGAGCAGCACGATGCCCGGGCTGGGGATCGTCGCGACGATGTCGACGTGCCCCCGGGTGCCGAACTCGTCGTAGTCGCGGGTCAGGCCGCGTGGGAGCCACACGCAGTGCGTGGCGCCGATGGTGCGGGCCAGCTCGGCCTCCACGTCGGCGCGCGCCAGGCCCGGGTTGCGGCCGGGGTCGAGCTGGACGGTCTCGGTGAGCAGCACGGTGCCGAGGCCGTCGACGTGGATGCCGCCGCCCTCGTTGACGAGGGGCGAGCCGATGACCTCCGCCCCGGCCAGGCCCCCGACGAGGGCCCCGATGCGGGCGTCGTGCTCCCACGACGCCCAGGCCTGCGCGCCCCAGCCGTTGAAGACCCAGTCGACCGCGCCGAGCCGGGTGCCGTCGGCCGAGCGCACGAAGCTCGGGCCGATGTCGCGCATCCACGCGTCGTCGAGCTCGGCGGTGACGATCTCGACGTCGGGGTGCAGGTGGGCCCGGGCGACCTCGACGTCGGCGGGCACGACGACCATGCGCACCGGCTCGAACGCGGTGACCGCGTTCGCGACCGCGGCCCAGGTGCGGCGTGCCGCGGCCACCTCGTCCGGGGTGTCGCCGAGGGTGTAGCCCTGGCTCGGCCAGGCCATCCACGTGCAGTCGTGCGGCGCCGTCTCGGACGGCATGACCCACGCCGGGGCGGCGTCGCTCACTGCTCGGCCCGGCGCCGGTGCTCGTCGCGCACGGGGGCGGTGAGGGCGGCATACGAGTCCGGGCGGCGGGTCTCGAGGAAGGGGAAGAGCTCGAGCCAGTCACGGCGCTGCGCGAGGTCGAGGTCGGCGACGAGCACGGCGGCCTCGTCGCGCGGCGCCTGCACGAGGATGCGGCCGTAGGGGTCGGAGACGAACGAGCTGCCGTAGAAGGTGATCAGGCCCTCGGTGCCGAAGCGGTTGGGCACGACCATGAACAGGCCGTTGGCGATGCCGTTGCCGACGATGACCTGCTGCCAGAGCGGCTGGGTGTCGAAGTCGGGGTGGTCGGGCTCGGAGCCGATGGCCGTCGGGTAGCAGAGCACCTCGGCGCCGGCGAGGGAGTAGAGGCGCGCCACCTCGGGGAACCACTCGTCCCAGCACGTCGGCAGCCCGAGGCGCACGCCCGGCTCGTCGAGCGTGACGACCGGGTAGGCGTCGGCGGGCGGGCCGGGGCGGAAGTAGCGGTCCTCGTAGTAGCCGGCCGTCACGGGGATGTGGGTCTTGCGGGTGCGGGCCACGACCTGCCCGTCGGGCGCCACGACGACGGCGGTGTTGAAGCCGAGCCCGTCGCCCTCGTCGGCCCGCTCGTAGAGCGAGGCGTGCACGTGCACGCCGAAGTCGCGCGCCGCGTCGCGGGCGAAGGAGACGGTGCGCCCCGTCTCGAGGTCCTCGGCGAGCTCCGCGGGCGTGCCCTCGGGCAGCCTGTCGGCCGGGTAGCGCGACAGCGTCAGCTCGGGCAGGAAGACGATCCGCGCGCCCGCCTCGGCGGCCGTGCGGATGCCGTCACGCAGGGTCTCGACGAGCGCGGCGGGGTCGTCGGTCCACTCGTGCTGGACGACGCCGACGCGGACGGGCGCGGTGTCCGGCTGGTCGACGCGGGCGAGGGACTCGGGGACACCATTGGCCTGGATGAGCTTCACAGCGTGCAGTATGCACCCACCGGAGCCACCTTCCGAGGCGGACCGGCGAGGGTCAGTATGCCGTCAGGTCGCTGACGAGCCGCCGCTGCCCGACCTTGCGCATCGTGGCGATGACGCGGTTCTGGTCGATGGCCGGCGCGGGCTGGGCGGTGGTCGTCGCCGATGTTGTCGGGCACCGTGCGGGCCGCGTTGATGTCGTGCGTGACGATGAGGAACGTCGCGTCGATCTGCGCGTTGAGGTCGATGAAGAGCTGGGTGATGTAGCTCGTGCGCACGGGGTCGAGGCCCGAGTCCGGCTCGTCGATGAGCAGGATCTCGGGGTCGAGCACGAGGGCGCGGGCGAGGCCGGCGCGCTTGCGCATGCCGCCCGAGATCTCGCCGGGCAGCTTGCCCTCGGCGCCGGAGAGGCCGACGAGCTCCATCTTCTCCGTGACGATGCGTCGGATCTGCGCCTCGGGCTTCCTCGTGTGCTCGCGCAGCGGGAAGGCGACGTTGTCGTAGAGGGTCATCGAGCCGAAGAGCGCCCCGTCCTGGAAGAGCACGCCGAAGAGCTGGCGCACCTCGTAGAGGTCCGCCTCGCGCATCCTCGTCAGGTCACGGCCGTCGATGACGATCGAGCCGGCATCCGGCTTGAGCAGCCCGACGAGCGTCTTGAGGAAGACCGACTTGCCGGTGCCCGACGGGCCGAGCATGACGGAGATCTCCCCGGCCGGCAGCGTGAGCGTCACGTCCCGCCAGATCGTCTGCGACCCGAAGGTCTTCGTCAGTCCCGTGACCACGTTCTCCACACCCATGTGGCTGCACCTGCGTCTTCCTGGCCGTCTCGACTCGGCTACGGGGGAAACGAGGTCGCGCGAGGGAAGTTACGCGCGAGTTCGCACGGTCTTCAGCCGCTGGGCCCGGTCCGCCTCTAGGGTTGGGCCCACGTGGTCGCCCTGCCGGGCGGCCGGACGGCAAGCGACCTGGAGGATGCATGCGCGCCCAGCTGCTGGCCTCCCAGGTCGCGCCCGGCGCCGTGGTCGAGGTCGCGGGGCGGCCCCGCCGGGTGCTCGGCACGCTGCGCCTCACGAGCGCGGGGCGGAACTGGAGCGAGCACTGCGTCGAGGGCGAGCGCGCCGGCACGCGCGAGTGGGTGGCGATCCGCCCGCGCGGGCGCGACACCGTCATCGAATGGACGACCCGGCACGACCTCGTCGCCGAGCCCGACCTCGAGGGGCTCACCCTCGACGGCCGCGACTGGGTGCTCGACGAGGCGACCACGGCGACCTACGCCGCGGCGGGCAACACCGGCACCGGACCGGTGGGCAGCTGCGACTTCGTGGAGTACACGTGCGGCGAGAGCGACGTGCTCGTCTTCGAGAGCTGGGACGGCGCCATGTGGGAGCTGAGCACGGGCACCCGGGTCGACCCGGCGGCCGTGCAGGCCTACCACGACCTCCCCGGCTGAACGGTCCCGTCAGGACGGCTCGGTCAGGACGGCTCCGTCAGGACCGCTCGGTCAGGACGGCTCGGTCAGGACGGCTCGTGCGTGCGGGTGACCTCGTGCGTCACGGCGTCGCCGTCGACCCGCAGGGTGACGGCGGCCACGCGCCCCTGCGCACCCAGCCCCGAGAGGCCGGCGAGCAGCTCGCCGATGCGCTCGAAGGTCTCGGGGGTCGGCGCCGGTGGCTGGCCGTCGGCGTTGCCGGAGAGCCCCGTCAGCCGATGGCCCTCGTCGAGCGTCAGCGCAGCCGTCATCCGCGCCACGGGCTCACCGCGCTGCGCCGCGACGCCCTCGCGCAGCGTCGCTGCCACCGCCTCGAACACCTCCGCGGCCGTATGCCGGGTGGCCGGCTCCGCGTCGGCGTGACCGTCCGCGGCGGCGGGGTCGGCGGGGACATCCGTCGCCCCTGGAGCGTCGGCAGGTGCGTCGGCCGGTGCGTCGGCGGGTGAGTCGGCTTCGGTCGGCGCCGGGGCCTCCGCCTCGCCGGCACGCGGGGCGTGCCCCTCGCTGAGGAAGCCGGTGGCGGCGAACTCGATCTTGGCGAAGTCGACCTCGGCGTCGCGGGCGAGCGAGTTGTCGACGACGTAGGCGAGGTTGACCGCGAGGTCACGCATGCCCGGGTGCAGCTGCTCGCCGACGAAGCGCGAGCACAGCAGCAGCGCGTGCACGCGCACCATGGTGCGGCCCTTGCGGTCCTGCACCTGCTGCGCCGCCTCGACCCGGGCCAGGTCGAAGCCCTGCGTCGGGTAGAAGTGCAGCGGCCGCTCGAGCACGAGCAGCGAGTAGTCGGGGCGGTCGGAGCCGGGCATGACGCGGTAGAGCTCGCCGTTGAGGGGCAGCTGCCACTCGAGCTCGGGCGCGGCCACGTCGAAGCGCGTCACGCAGACGAGCGGCCCGTACCGACCCACCGCCTGGCCCCCCGCCGACCCGGGCCCGTCGGCCGGCGGCGCCGTCGGCGCGGTCGGCGCGGTCGGCGCGGTCGGCGCGGTCGGCGCGGTCGGCGCGGGCTCGGTGGGCGCAGGCTGGGGCCCGACCTGATCGTCCGACGCCTTGCTGCTGGTGCGCGACAGCCATCCCATGCCGGCAAACCTACCCGGCACGGTGCGGCGCGGCTCGTCGCCCACACCCTCGGACGGCATCCGGGCCCGGCGGTGGTTACGGTGGGGCGGTGACGACAGTGGGCAAGGACGCTCCCGACCTGCAGGCGCTCGACGACCTGGCCGCGACCGTGACGCCCGGTGCCCTGCTGACCGGGGCCGACAGCGTGGCGGCCTACCGGTTCGACTACACCGCGGACGCCGGGGCGGGCACGCCGCTCGCCGTCGTCCGCGCGCAGACCGCGGCCGACGTGCAGGCCACGGTGCGCTGGGCGGGCGCGCACGGCATCCCCGTCGTGCCGCGCGGTGCGGGCAGCGGTCTCTCCGGCGGGTCGAACGCGATCGACGGGTGCGTCGTGCTCAGCCTCGAACGCCTGCGCGCGGTGGAGGTCGACCCGGCCACGCGCACCGCCGTCGTCGAGGCCGGTGCGCTCAACGTCGAGGTGAGGCGGGCGGCGGCGGAGCACGGCCTCTGGTACCCGCCCGACCCGTCGTCGTTCGAGATCTGCTCGATCGGCGGCAACGTCGCCACCAACGCCGGGGGGCTCTGCTGCGTCAAGTACGGCGTGACGACCGACTACGTCCTCGGCCTCGACGTCGTGCTCGCCGACGGCACCCTCGTGCACCTCGGCGGCCAGCGGGTCAAGGACACGGCCGGGCTCTCGCTCGTGAAGCTCTTCGTCGGCAGCGAGGGCACGCTCGGCGTCGTCACGCGCGCGACGCTGCGGCTCGTGCCGGCACAGGCGCCGCCCGCGACCCTCGTCGCCACCTTCGACACCGTCGAGGACGCGGCGCGGGTCGTCGTCGCGATCGGCAACACGCTGCGGGCCTCGATGATGGAGCTGATGGACCACGCCTCGATCAACGCCGTCGAGGACCACCGCAGCATGGGGCTCGACCGCGGGGCCGGCGCGATGCTGCTCGCGCAGTCGGACGCGCCCGGGGCCGCGCGCGGCGAGGAGATCGCGGCGATGGAGACGCTCTGCGAGGCCGGCGGGGCGCGCGAGTGCTTCACGACGACGGATGCCGCCGAGGGCGAGATGTTCGTCGCCGCGCGCCGCGCCGCCATCGTCGCCATCGAGCGGCGCGGGGCGATCATGCTCGAGGACGTCGGCGTGCCCGTGCCGCGGCTGCCCGAGCTGCTGACCGGCATCACCGAGATCTCACGCCGGCACGACGTCGAGATCCCCGTCGTCGCCCACGCCGGCGACGGCAACACCCACCCCGTCATCGTCTACCCCGCCGGTGACGCCGCCGCGAAGGACCGCGCGGCACAGGCCTTCTCGGAGGTCATGGGTCTGGCGATCGGCCTCGGCGGCACCATCACGGGCGAGCACGGCATCGGCCGCCTCAAGCGCGCCGCCCTGCCCGACCAGCTGGGCCCGGACGTCATGGCCCTCACCCACCGCATCAAGTCGGCCCTCGACCCGCAGGGCATCCTCAACCCGGGAGCAGGATTCTGATGACCTCGTCGACGCCCACCACGAGCTCGCGCCCCATCGCCGAGCGACACCTCTTCGGCCCGGGGCCGTGCAACCCCTACCCCGAGGCGACGCTCGCGCTCGCTGCGCCGCTCCTCGGCCACCTCGACCCCGACTTCCTCGCCGTCATGGACGAGACGTGCGACCTGCTGCGCCACGTGTGGGGCACCGACAACCGCCGCACCCTGCCGATCTCGGCCACCGGGTCGGCGGGCATGGAGGCGGCGTTCGTCAACACCGTCTCCCCCGGCGACGTCGTCGTCGTGGCGGTCAACGGGCTCTTCGGCGAACGCATGGTCGACGTGGCCGGACGCCACGGCGCCGAGGTCGTGCGCGTCGACCACGAGTGGGGCACCCCGGTCGACGCCGAGCGCGTGGCCGCGGCCCACCCGTCACCGGCGATCATCGCCGCGGTGCACGCCGAGACCTCCACGGGCGTGCGCTCCGACATCGCCGCGCTCGGTGCGGTCAAGGGCGACGCCCTGCTGCTCGTCGACGCCGTGACGAGCATCGCCGGCATCGAGCTGCGGGCCGACGACTGGGGCATCGACATCGGCTACGCCGGCACGCAGAAGTGCCTCGGGGTGGCGCCCGGCCTCGCGCCGTTCACGATCAACGACCGCGCCTTCGCCCGGCGGGTCGAGAAGCCGTCGTCGTGGTACCTCGACCTCGGCCTGCTCGGCGGCTACGTCGGCGAGACCGCCGGCAGCGGCCAGCGCACCTACCACCACACGGCCCCGACCGCGATGGTGGCCAGCCTGCACGCCGGCCTGCGGCGCATCGCCGACGAGGGCCTCGAGAAGGTGTGGGACCGCCACGCCGAGGCCGGCCGCCTGCTGCAGGAGGGCCTCGAGGAGATGGGCCTGACGCTCTTCGCCCAGGAGGGCGCCCGCCTGCCCGAGCTGACCACCGTGCGGGTGCCCGACGGCGTCGACTCGGCGGCCGTGCGGCGCTACCTGCTCGAGCGGCACGACATGGAGATCGGCGCCGGCGTCGGGCGGTTCGCCTCGACCGTCTGGCGCATCGGGCTGATGGGGCACAACGCCCGCCCGGACCGCGTGGCCCTCGTCCTCGCCGCTGTGAAGGACGCCCTGGCCCACGCCGCCTGAGCCGCCCACCGGCCGGGTCGAGGTGAGGTGCGACCGCATGCCGCGACGCATCACCACGACCCGGGGGCGAGAACGGCGAAGGCGGGCCCGACCAGTGGTCGGACCCGCCTTCGCGGTGGAGCAGTGATCCCGGCCGGCGTGAGCCTGCCGGGTCAGATCACTTGAGCTCGACGGACGCGCCGGCGCCCTCGAGCTGCTCCTTGGCCTTCTCGGCCGCAGCCTTGTCGACACCCTCGAGAACGGGCTTGGGGGCGCCGTCGACGAGGTCCTTGGCCTCCTTGAGGCCGAGGCTCGTGAGCGCGCGGACCTCCTTGATGACCTGGATCTTCTTGTCACCGGCGGCGGTGAGAACGACGTCGAACGAGTCCTTCTCCTCCTCCTCGGCGGGGGCAGCGCCACCGGCACCGGCCGCGGGAGCGGCGGCGACGGGGGCAGCAGCGGTGACCTCGAAGGTCTCCTCGAACTGCTTCACGAACTCGGAGAGCTCGATGAGGGTCATCTCCTTGAAGGCGTCAAGGAGCTCGTCGGTGCTGAGCTTCGCCATGATGGCTTCCTTCCTGTTGCTTGCCGTGAGTGGCTGTTTGATGAATCGAGCGGACGCCGGAGGGCGTCAGCTCTCGTCGCCACCCTCGGCGACGTCGGTGGTTGCCTCGGCAGCCGGAGCGGCCTCCGTGGCGGGACCCTGCGCCTCGACCTTCTGGCGCAGGGCGTCGACCACGCGGGCCGTCTGCGACAGAGGAGCGACGAAGAGGTAGGCGGCCTTGGTGAGGGAGCCCTTCATGGCACCCGCCAGCTTGGCCAGCAGAACCTCGCGGGACTCGAGGTCCGCGAGCTTCGTGATCTCCTCGGCGCTCAAGGTCTTGCCGTCGAGGACGCCAGCCTTGATCACGAGGAGGGGGTTTGCCTTGGCGAAGTCACGCAGACCCTTGGCCGCCTCGACCGGGTCACCGGTGATGAAGGCGATGGCCGACGGGCCCTGGAGGTGGCCGTCGAAGGCCGTGATCCCGGCCTCCTTGGCGGCGCGCTCCGTGAGCGTGTTCTTGACCACGGCGTAGGTGGCGTGTTCCCGGATCGAGCTGCGCAGCTGCGAGAGCTGAGCCACGGTCAGACCGCGGTACTCGGTGAGAACGGCCGCACCGGACTCACGGAGCTTGTCCGTGATCTCGGCAATGGCAACGTCCTTCTCGGCGTTCGCCATCTGGGCCTCCTTCCCTTGCGTGGTGACGCCGGGCGGAGGTGTCCCGGAGGGCCGGCACGAAAAGAGCCCCGGCGCAGGGCGCTCGGGGCTCGCAGCGGCATACGATCACGTATGCCGTGAGGCTGAGTGTCCTGCGCTGGCTGCCCGCATCGTGCGGAACCTTCGAGAGGTCGTGGTCGCCCACGTCCTCCAACCGGCGGTCATTGGTCGACACCGAGAATACGGGCTGGGCCCGGCCAGACCAAATCGGGACGGCCGGCCGGGCGCTGGGCGGGCGCAGAGCGGGCATCGGGGGACGGACCGGACAGCCCGCCGACACCGTCGTCACAGCGAGGCGGCGTCCGCGGCCCGGGTCCTCGCCTTTGCCGCACGGGTGACCTAGCGTGGAGCGCATGGTGAGGGGCAGTGCGGTCGCTCGCCCGCCCCAGACCTCGTGGACGGCCGTGCGCCGGCGCAGGGTGGCGGCGGGTGCTGCCGTCGTCCTCTGCGTCGTGGTGGACGTGTGGGCGGTGACGTGGGCCGGCGCCCGCGAGGCGACCGAACCCGGCCCCTTCGCCCGCAGCGGGCGGCTGGCGCTCGGCGTGGGAACCGGCCCGGCGGCCTCGCTCGCCGAGGTCGAGCGCGTGCCCGACGCCGCGACCGACTCCCAGGTGGGCGCGGGGTCGTCCGCCGGCACCTCCCCCCAGAAGGCGACGTCCACCTCCGGCACGGGCGACGGCCGCGACGCGAAGGGGGCCGTGGTGGAGGCGGGTGACGGCCGGTTCACGGTCGTGCCGATGCCGGCATCGGCCCTGCGGCCCGCGCCCACGAGCGGACGCACCGTGCGCTACACCGTGGAGGTCGAGGGCGGCGTCGACGTGCGTCCCGCCGAGTTCGCGTCGACCGTCGGCACCGTCCTGACCGACCCCCGCGGCTGGCAGGCCAGGGACGGGGTGCGCTTCGTCGACGTGTCGCCCGCCGCGGCGGCGGCCGGCGCGGCGGTCGACCTGCGGATCACCCTCGCCAGCCCGAGGACGACCGACAAGCTGTGCGCCCCGCTCGAGACGCGGGGCCAGGTCAGCTGCCACAACAGCGGGCGGGTCGTGCTCAACCTGCGCCGCTGGGTGCTCGGCGCGGAGGCCTACGGCTCCGACGTCGCCGGCTACCGCACCTACCTCGTCAACCACGAGGTGGGCCACGGCATCGGTCACGCGCACGCCTACTGCGGCGGCCCGGGCAAGGTGGCGCCCGTCATGATGCAGCAGACCTACGGTCTCAAGGGCTGCACGGCCTGGCCCTGGCCGACGCCGAAGCCGGCCTGAGCGTGACCGCGCCCCCGCTCGGACCGGCCACTCGCCGGGTCAGGGGCGCGGGGTGACGTTCTCGAGGACGACGGCGAGGCCCTGGCCGACGCCGATGCAGATGCACGCGAGGCCCCAGCGCTCCCCGCTGCGCTGCAGGTCGCGGGCGAGCGTGCCGAGCACCCGGCCGCCCGAGGCACCGAGCGGGTGCCCGAGGGCGATGGCGCCGCCGTGGCGGTTGACGATCTCCGGGTCGACGGGCCAGGCGTCGAGGCAGGCCAGCGACTGTGCCGCGAACGCCTCGTTGAGCTCGATCGCGGCGACGTCCGACCAGTCGATGCCGGCGCGCTCGAGCGCCTGCTGCGCCGCGGCGACGGGGGCGTAGCCGAAGCGCTGCGGCTCGAGGGCACTCGCCCCGCGGCCCGCCACGCGTGCGAGCGGGTCGAGGCCGAGCAGTCCGTGGGCACGCTCGCTGCCGAGCAGCACCGCCGACGCGCCGTCGTTGAGCGGCGAGGCGTTGCCGGCGGTCACGGTGCCGCCCTCGTCGGCACGGCGGAAGACGGTGCGCAGGGTGGCGAGCCGGGCCTCGTCGGTGTCCGGGCGGATCGACTCGTCGCGGGCGAGCTCGACGCCGGGCACGGGCACGACGAGGTCGTCGTAGAAGCCGGAGTCCCACGCCTGCGCGGCCAGGCGGTGCGACCGCGCGGCGAAGGCGTCCTGCCGCTCGCGGGTGACACCGCGCTCCCCGCGCAGCTGCTCGGTCGCCTCGCCGAGCGAGACGGTCCACTCCCCCGGCATGGCCGGGTTGACGAGCCGCCAGCCCAGGGTCGTCGAGACGAGCCCGAGATCGCCTGCCGGGTAGGGCTTCTCGGTCTTGGGGAGCACCCACGGCGCCCGGCTCATCGACTCGACACCGCCGACGACCACGACGTCGGCCTCCCCGGTCGCGATCTGGCGCGAGCCGACGATCGCCGCGTCGAGGCTCGAGCCGCAGAGGCGGTTCACCGTCGAGCCGGGCACCGAGGTCGGCAGGCCGGCGAGCAGCGCGGCCATGCGCGCGACGTTGCGGTTCTCCTCCCCCGCGCCGTTGGCGTTGCCGAGCACCACCTCGTCGACCTGCGCCGCCCCACCGTCGCGCAGCCCGGGCGCGCGGTCGACGAGCGCGCGCAGGACGTGCGCGGCGAGGTCGTCGGGCCGGATGCCGGCGAGGGCCCCGCCGTAACGTCCGAACGAGGTGCGGACGGCGTCGTAGACGAACGCCTCGGCCATGGTGGATCCCTCTTCACACGTCGTCGGGCTGCAGGAGCGAGGTCAGGCTATCCCTCGCCCACCGCCGCCCGGACGCACGGATGCCGTCCGGCGGGCACGCGGCCCACCGGACGGCATCCGGCAGCGGGACGTCAGTGCCGCTGGTGACGCGAGGGCTGGACGACCATCGCCGACCCGCCCCCGCGGCGGGTCGTCTCGGCGGCGGCCTCGAACCGGCCGTGACCGAGGTAGCGGATCGCCGTGACGGCGCCGATCTCGTTGACCGCCGGAGCAGCCGCCCCGGGAGCCAGCACGTGGCCCTTGGCCCGCAGCGCGGCCCCGACCGGCCCGTCGAGGATCTGCGGCTCGGCACCCTCGCTGGAGCCGTTGCGCGAGCTGAGCCGCGGGGCGCGGATCGCGTCGACGAGCGAGAGGCGACGGTCGAGGTAGCCGAGGATCGTCTGGCTCGTCGAGGTGATGATCGTGGCACCACCGGGCGAGCCCACCGCGAGGAACGGGCGGCCCTCGTGGAGCAGGATCGTCGGGCTCATCGACGACCGCGGGCGCTTGCCCGGGCCGGGCAGGTTCGGGTCGGGCACACCCGGGGTGAGCGGCGTGAAGTTGAAGTCGGTGAGCTCGTTGTTGAGCAGGAAGCCGTAGCCCGGCACCGTGATGCCGGACCCGCCGGTCTGCTCGATGGTCAGGGTGTAGCTGGCGACGCTGCCCCACCGGTCCATGACCGTCAGGTGCGAGGTCGAGAGGCCCTCGTAGGGCTCCGGCTGGGCGGCCTTGCCCGGCGCGCACGAGGTGTAGCGGCCGTCGGGCGAGCCGAACGGGATCGGGCGCGGCTGCGCCTTGGCCGGGTCGAAGAGGCAGGCCCGCTCGGCCGCGAAGGCCGGGCTCGTCAGTTGGCGCACCGGCACGCCGGGCACGTCACCGACCCAGCGGTTGCGGTCGGCGAACGCGGTCGCCGAGGCCTCGGAGAAGCGGTGCAGGTAGTCGGCCTCGCTCAGCGCGCTCGTCCGCACGCCCGTCGCCTTCTCGTAGGCCCGCATGAGGTTGAGGATCTCGGCCACCGCGATGCCGCCCGAGCTCGGCACCGGCATCCCGAAGACGTCGAAGCCCTTGTAGCTCGAGTGGATCGGCGCCTTGGTGAGGGCCCGGTAGGCGCGAAGGTCGCGCATCGTCAGCTGGCCGCCCATGACGGAGCTGCCGTCGGTGTGCGGCGACCGCGACTCGGCCACGACGGCCCGGCCCATCGAGCCGGCGTAGAGCGCCGAGACGCCCTGCGTGCGCAGCGTGCGGTAGGCCTTGGCCATGTCGGGGTTGCGGAAGGTCGAGCCGACCGCGGGCGCCTTGCCGTCACGGAGGAAGACGCGCGCGGTCTCGGGGAAGACCGAGAAGCGCGCCGCGTTCGCGGCGGTCTGGTCGGCGAAGGTCTGGTCGACGACGAAACCCTGGCGCGCGAGCTGCTCGGCGGGCGCGAGGGCCCGGTTGAGCGAGAGCGTGCCGTGGTCACGCAGCGCCTTGGCCCACAGGGCGGGGGTGCCGGGCACCCCGACCGACAGGCCGCTGTTGACGACGGTGGTGAAGTCCAGGGCCTTGCCGGTGCTCGGGTCGGTGAAGCTCTTCGAGGTGAAGGTGGCCGGCGCCGTCTCGCGCCCGTCGATGGTGCTGACCCGGCGAGCCCTGGCGTCGTAGTAGACGAGGAACCCGCCGCCGCCGATGCCGGTGCTGTAGGGCTCGGTCACGCCGAGGGCGGCCGCGGTGGCGACGGCCGCGTCGGCGGCGTTGCCCCCGCGCCGGAGCACGTCGATGCCGACCTGGGAGGCGTCGCGGTCGACGGAGCTGACGGCCCCGCCGCCGCCCTTCATGACCGGCACCTTCGGCAGGTCGGTCGGGTGGCCGTGCCACCCGCCGCCGTGCCGGGACGTGGACGCGCTGGACGACGGCGCGGGTGAGGGCGTGGGTGCCGGCGTCGCGCCGGCGGTCGCCGTGGCGGGCAGGAGCGAGAGCGGGAGTCCGACGACGAGGGCGCCGAGGACCCAACGGGATCGTGTCGTGGTGCGTGCGCTGGAACGACTCATCTCCCGACCGTACTGCCGCCCCCGGGGCCGATCGGGGCGAGCGACCCAGCGAGATTCCGCGGGCCCGGCGGGGGCGGCGGCCCGCCGCGGACGCGCGAGAGCCCGCCACCCCTTGCGAGGTGGCGGGCTCTGCACGAGCGGGTGTCAGGCGGTCAGGCCTGCTCCTCCTCGACGAGGAGGTTGCGCGTCTTGGAGAAGTCGAGCGGGATGCCCGGGCCCATCGTCGTGCTGATGGTGGCCTTCTCGATGTAGCGGCCCTTGGAGCTGGACGGCTTGAGACGCAGGATCTCCTCGAGCGCGGCCGCGTAGTTCTCGACGAGCTTCGTCTCGTCGAAGCTGGCCTTGCCGATGATGAAGTGGAGGTTCGCGTGCTTGTCGACGCGGAACTCGATCTTGCCGCCCTTGATGTCGGTGACGGCCTTGGCCACGTCCATCGTCACGGTGCCGGTCTTCGGGTTCGGCATGAGGCCACGCGGGCCGAGCACCTTGCCCAGACGACCGACCTTGCCCATGAGGTCGGGGGTCGCGACGACGGCGTCGAAGTCGAGCCAGCCGCCCTGCACCTTCTCGAGCAGGTCGTCCGAGCCGACGTGGTCGGCGCCGGCCTCACGGGCGGCCTCGGCCTTGTCGCCGTTGGCGAAGACGAGGACGCGGGCGGTCTTGCCCGTGCCGTGCGGCAGGTTGACCGTGCCGCGGACGGCCTGGTCGGCCTTGCGCGGGTCGACACCGAGGCGCATGGCGACCTCGACGGTCTCGTCGTACTTGGCCTTGGCGGTCTGCTTCGCGACGCGGACGGCCTCGAGGGGGGCGTAGACCTTGCCGGGCGCGATGAGCTCGGCGGCTGCGCGGTAGTTCTTGCTGCGCTTCATGTTCTGCTCCTTGCGTGGTGGTGGAGTCGTGGTGCGGGCCAGCGCTGGCCCTCCCACGTGGCCGACGGCATACGGTCCGTATGCCGTGCGGCCAGGGGTGACGCCGGGTCGTGAGCGGGGCTCAGAGCTCGGTGTCGATGCCCATCGAACGAGCGGTGCCGGCGATGATGCGCGCCGCCATCTCCTCGTCGTTGGCGTTGAGGTCTTCCATCTTCTGGCGGGCGATCTCGAGGACCTGCTCGCGCGAGAGCTTGGCGACCTTGGTCTTGTGCGGCTCGCCGGAGCCCTTGGCGACGCCGGCGGCCTTCTTGATGAGCTCCGCGGCCGGCGGGGTCTTCGTCACGAAGGTGAACGAGCGGTCCTCGAAGACCGTGATCTCGACCGGGATGACGTTGCCGCGCTGGGCCTCCGTCGCGGCGTTGTACGCCTTGACGAACTCCATGATGTTGACGCCGTGCTGGCCGAGGGCCGGACCGACGGGCGGGGCGGGGGTGGCCTGACCGGCCTGGATCTGCAGCTTGATGAAGCCGGAGACCTTCTTGCTCTTGGGGGGCATGGTTGCCTTCCTTGTTGCTGGACCGACGCCGTGGGCGATGACCCGGTTGCATGTCCTCGTGCGGTCAGCCGCACGAGGTGGAACGACCCTCGATCAGATCTTGGCGACCTGGGCGAAGGAGAGCTCGACCGGGGTCTCCCGGCCGAAGATGGAGACGAGCACCTTGAGCTTCTGGGTGTCGGCGTTGATCTCGGAGATCGTGGCGGGAAGGGTCTCGAAGGGCCCCTCCATGACGGTGACGGACTCGCCGACCTCGAAGTCGACGACGCGCACGTCCTTGGGGGCGCCGGAGCTCGCCGGGGCCCCGCCGTCGGCCGCGACCTGCGCCTCGAAAGTGGGGGCGAGCATCGTGAAGACCTCGTCGATCGAGAGCGGCACGGGCTGGTGCGCGTTGCCGACGAAGCCGGTGACGCCGGGCGTGTGGCGCACCGCGCCCCAGCTCTCGTCCGTGAGGTCCATGCGGACGAGGACGTAGCCGGGCATCCGCACGCGGCGGACCTGCTTCTTCTGCCCGTTCTTGATCTCGGTGACCTCCTCCATGGGGACCTCGATCTCGAAGATGAAGTCCTCCATGTTGAGGGTCTGGATGCGCGTCTCGAGGTTGGCCTTGACCCGGTTCTCGTAGCCCGCGTAGGAGTGGATGACGAACCAGTCGCCGAAGCGGCTGCGCAGGTCGGCCTTGAAGTCCGCGACGGGGTCCCCGCTGCCCGTGGGCGCCGGCACGCCGTCCTCGTCGGCGACGCCCTCGGCGTCGTCGGCCTCGTCAGCGCCGTCGGTCTCGGCGTCAGCGTCGGCGTCCTCGGCCTCGTCGGTCTCGACGTCGGTCAGGTCCGCCTCGGAGTCGGAGTCGGCCGGCTGCGCGTCGGGCTCGTCGGCGTCGGGCGCCGCGAGGTCGGCCTCGACGGTGGGGTCGACGACGTCGTTCTCGCCGTTCGGGGCACCCTCGGGGGAGAACTGCTCGGACACGCTGTTGCCTACTTCCTTGCTCGTGGACCAGCCGGTCGCGGCTGGTGCTGACATCCCGGGACCGTGGTCCCGTCGGTGCTAGGTGACCGAGCCGGTGAAGACCCAGGAGATGACCCGGGTCAGGACGAAGTCCAGACCCGAGACCAGCGCCATCATGATCACGACGAACATGACCACGACGGTCGTGTAGCGCACGAGCTCGGGGCCCGTGGGCCGCACGACCTTGCGCAGCTCGTCGAGGATCTGGCGCACGAAGAGGCTGATCGCCCCGAAGAGGCGCGACAGCGGGTTGCCGCCGGGAGCCTTGTCGGCCCGGCCGGACCCGCGCTTGGCGCTCGTCTCGGTCACGATTCCTTCTTTCTGCCTGGGTTCCGGCCCGCGTCGGCCGCCCCACCCGTGGTGTCCCACGACGGGCAGACGCCGCGTGCCGCCTTGCACGACGACCACATCACGGGGATGCGCAGGGCAAGAGGGACTCGAACCCCCAACCGCTGGTTTTGGAGACCAGTGCTCTACCAATTGAGCTATTGCCCTTCACCGGGACCTGGGGTGGTGCCCGGTGGGACGGCATGCCGCAGCATGGCCAGCGAAGCCGTCCGGGGATCGATCATACGGGACGGATGCGCCCCAACGCGAACCGACCTCACCCAGTCCACCACGAGGCCTGCCACCCGGCATACGGACCGCGGGACCCCTGCTCGCGCGGGCAGTGGCAGGATCGGGCTGTGACGAACCTGCGCACCCCCCTCGCGTCCCTGTCCGACGGCGACCTGGCCGGCTTCCTGGCCGAGCAGCAGCAGGCCTACGCGGCCCTGCAGGAGCGCCACCTCAAGCTCGACCTGACCCGCGGCAAGCCCTCGGCCGCGCAGCTCGACCTCGCCGACGCGCTGCTGCACCTGCCGACGGGCACCACGGACCGGGCCGGCGTCGACGTGCGCAACTACGGCGGCCTCGAGGGCCTCGCCGAGCTGCGCGAGATCTTCGCCGAGCTGCTCTGGGTCGAGCCGTCCCAGGTGGTCGCCGGCGGCAACTCGAGCCTGTCGATGATGTACGCGACGATCGTCGACTTCCTCCTCTTCGGCGGCGTCGACTCGCCGCGCCCGTGGTCGCAGGAGGAGACGGTCCGCTTCGTCTGCCCCGTGCCCGGCTACGACCGGCACTTCTCGATGCTCGCCGAGCTCGGCATCGAGATGGTCACCGTCGAGATGCACGACGACGGGCCCGACGTGGCCGCCGTCGAGGCGCTCGTCAAGGACGACCCGAGCATCAAGGGCATCTGGATCGTGCCGACGTACGCGAACCCCTCGGGCGCCGTCGTCTCGCAGGAGGTCGCGGCCCGCCTCGCCGCCATGCCTGCCGCGGCGCCCGACTTCACGATCTTCTGGGACAACGCGTACGCCTTCCACCACCTGACCGAGGACGAGGCGAAGAGCGCCGACATCCTCAGCCTCGCGGCTGCCTCGGGGCACCCGAACCGCCCGATCATGTTCGCATCGACCTCGAAGATCACCTTCGCCGGCGCCGGCGTCGCGGTGCTCGCGGCGAGCGCGGCGAACGTCGCGTGGTACCTGCGGCACCTGTCGATGGGCTCGATCGGGCCCGACAAGGTCAACCACCTGCGCCACGTCGAGTTCTTCCACGACGCGGCGGGCGTGCGCGCGCACATGCGCCGTCACCGCGACATCATCGCCCCGAAGTTCGCCGCCGTCGACGAGGCGCTGACCGAGGGCCTCGGCGGGCTCGAGGTGGCCGAGTGGACGCACCCGACCGGTGGCTACTTCGTCAACCTCGACGTGCTCGACGGCACGGCCTCGCGCGTCGTGGCCCTCGCCAAGGCCGCCGGCATCGCCCTGACGCCGGCCGGCGCCTCGTTCCCGCACGGCGACGACCCCCGCGACCGCAACATCCGCCTCGCGCCGACCTTCCCGGTGCTCGACGAGGTGCGCACCGCGATGGCCGGGGTGGCGACCTGCGTGGCCCTCGCGGCCGCGGAGAAGCTCGTGGCCGACCGTGAGGGCGGGTCCGCCGCGCGGGTAGGGGCAGAGGGAGACGACGCGACCGCGTGAGCCGGTGAGCCCGAGACCGGCGAGCGGGTGACGTCGTCACCCGAGACCAGCAGCCCGACGAAGGAGCCAGCACCGTGAGCGACACCGGTCCCAGCGAGAACATCGACACCGACTTCACGAGCTACAGCGTCGACGGCGAGGACCAGCCCTCGAACGTCGACGGCCTCCCCGACGAGGACGTCGAGGACGAGCTGGACCGCGGCTACTCCCCACCGGAGCGCGAGAGCGGCACCGACGCCTTCGGCACGACGCCCTACGAGGAGTCGCTGGACGAGACGATCGACCAGCGGATCAAGCAGGAGGTGCCCGACCCCGACACGGCGTACGGCGCCCCGGAGGACGAGAGCGGCCTCGACGAGCCGCGGGTCGGCGGCGACGACCCCGACTCCATCGCGGCCGAGGACGACTGGCTCGGCGACCACGAGGTCGGCGACGCCCGCGCCGGCCGTCTCGTGGCCGACGACGAGGGGGCGCACGACGACACCGAGAAGCAGGCGTGGGCCACCGACGTCGGCATCGACGGTGCGGCCGCGTCGGCCGAGGAGGCCGCCGTCCACGTCGTCGACGAGATCGCCGACGCGCCGGACGACTACTGACGGTCCCTCCCGCCCGGGCGACGACACCCGGGCGGGAGACGGCAGCCTGGCGTCGGCAGCCGGGCGGGCGACGCCCTGGTCGCGGTGACACACTGACCGGCATGACCGGTGAGACGCGCAGCGTCCTCGACCTGCCGAAGGCGCACCTGCACCTGCACTTCACGGGGTCGATGCGGGTCGCGACCGTGCGCGAGCTCGCCGTCACGCACGGCATCCGCCTCCCCGAGGCGCTGACGGGCGGCTGGCCGCCCCGACTCGCGCGCGCCACCGACGAGCGCGGCTGGTTCCGCTTCCAGCGGCTCTACGACGCCGCGCGGGCCTGCGTGCGCGGCGAGGCCGACATGCGCCGGATCGTGCGCGAGGCCGCCGAGGACGACGCGGCGGAGGGTTCGCGGTGGCTCGAGCTGCAGGTCGACCCCACGTCGTACGCCCCCTTCGTCGGTGGCATCACGCCGGCGCTCGAGATCGTGCTCGACGAGGCCCGTGCCGTCTCGGCCGCCGGCCCCGTCGGCGTCGGCGTCGTCGTCGCGGCGAGCCGGATGCGCCACCCGCTCGAGGCCCGCACGCTCGCCCGACTCGCCGCGCACCACGCCGGCGAGGGCGCGGGAGAGGTCGTCGGCTTCGGCCTGTCGAACGACGAGCGGCGTGGGCTGGTGGCCGACTTCGCGCCCGCGTTCGCCATCGCGCGGCGGGCCGGGCTGGCGCTCGTGCCGCACGGCGGCGAGCTGCTCGGCGCCCAGGCCGTCATGGAGACCCTCGAGCACCTCGAGCCCGACCGCATCGGCCACGGGGTGCGCGCCGTCGAGGACCCGCAGGTGCTCGACGCCGTCGCCGAGGCCGGCGCCACCCTCGAGGTGTGCCCCGGGAGCAACGTGGCGCTCGGCGTCTACGCGGAGCCGGCCGACGTGCCGCTGCGGCGGATCGTCGAGGCCGGCGTCCCGGTCGCGCTGGGGGCCGACGACCCCCTCCTGTTCGGGTCACGCCTCGCCGAGCAGTACGCGTCGGCGCGGGCCCTCGGCTTCGACGACGAGGGTCTGGCCGGGCTCGCGCGCGGCTCGCTCCGCGGCAGCCGGATGCCGGCCGACCGGCGTGCGGCCGCGCTCGCCGACGTCGACGCGTGGCTCGCCGGCCGGCCCGCGGCGGCCGTGACACCGGCCACAGCCGGCACCCCCTCGTAACGGTGCAGAACGGACACTGCGAGCAGGCCCGGGGGCGGGTGCACGGTGCACCGGGTTTGCTCAGCATCGGTGCGCCCGGTCATGCTGGTCGGACGATGAGTACTCCTGCCGCCGCCCCCGACCGATCCGCGACCGTCCCTGCCGGGCCGACCTCGCGCCTGCGCCGGCTCGCCGCCGTCGGCCTCGTCGCCCCCGTGCTCGCGCTCGCGGCCTGCAGCGGCGAGCCGTCCGTGACCGCCGACCCGACGGCCCCCGGCACGGCCACGGCGGCCTCCTCGGGCGCCGCGACGACGCCGGGCACGACGCCTCCCAGCTCGTCGGCCACACCGTCGACCCCGGCGGCCACGGCGACCTCGGCCGCCGCCCCGACGAAGGCTCCTGCCTACTCCACGCGCACCATCACGGCCGTCATCAAGGACCCCGACCTCGGCCACACCATCACGGCGCTGCGCCTCTCGCGCAACCTGCCGTTCCCCAAGAACCAGCCGGTGGGCGCCGAGGCCTTCGAGATCGTCGGCGTCAAGGTGGACTTCCGGGCCGGCTCGCGCTACTCCGCCGCCCTCGAGCCCTCGATGCTCTCGCTCATCGCGACGAGCCCGAAGCAGAACGTGCCCGTGACCGCCGAGTTCGGCAAGGCGTACAAGGCCGAGCCGCTCACCACGGCGAAGCGCGACGACCGCAGCCGCGGGTGGGTCTTCTTCAAGGTCGACAAGGGCACGACGAGCTCGCTGCGCCTCGCGTTCAACCGGCCCGCCTACGAGGTGAGCACGACCGACAAGAAGATCACCGCGAAGACCTTCTCGGCGGTGCTGTCGAAGTAGGCACGACCCGCGTGGCCGCGGGCCACTGGCCGCAACGGGTCAGAGCTGCTCGCCGAGGAGCACGGGCTCGTTGACGAGCGTCACGCCGAAGGCGTCCCGGACCCCGTCGCGCACCTGGCGCGCCAGGGCGAGCACGTCGGCGGCGCTCGCGCCCCCGCGGTTCGTCACGGCGAGGGTGTGCTTCGTCGAGAGGGCCGCGGGCGCCGGCAGGCCGAACCCCTTGCCGAAGCCGGCGTGCTCGATGAGCCAGGCCGCGCTCGTCTTGACGTGCCCGTCACCCTCGGGGAAGCGCGGCGGGGTCGTCCCCTCCCACCCGAAGCGCTCCCCCACGCGCTCGACGAGGTCGTCGAACTCGCGGCGGCTGAGCACCGGGTTGGTGAAGAACGAGCCGCACGACCAGGTGTCGGGGTCGGCGTCGTCGAGCACCATGCCGCGGGCGCGGCGCTGGTCGAGCACCGCCTCGCGCGCGTCCGACAGGGGCACGCGCGTGCCGAGGGGGACCCCGAGACCCGTCGCCAGGGCGGCATACGCGATCGGGCGGCTGAGGTCGCCGACCTCGAACTGGAACTGGACGTCGAGCACGACGTAGCGCGAGTGGCCCTTGAAGCGCGAGTGGCGGTAGGTGAACCCGCAGTCGTCGTTCATGAAGGTGCGCACGGCCTGCTCCTGTCGGTCCCACGTGCGCACCTGCGCGATCGTCTGCGAGACGTCCTGGCCGTAGGCGCCGACGTTCTGGATCGGCGTCGCGCCGGTGCGCCCGGGGATGCCGCTGAGCGCCTCGATGCCGGCCCAGCCCTCGGCGACGGCGCGCGACACGACGTCGTCCCACACCTCGCCCGCAGCGACCCGCACGACGGCGCCGCCGCAGTAGTCCGCCGACTCGGGCTCGATGCCGGACGTCGTGACGTGCACGACGGTGCCGGCGAAGCCCGCGTCGGGCACGACGACGTTGGAGCCGCCCGAGAGGACCAGGAGCGGCTCGTCGGCGTCGTCGACCTCGCGCACCGCGTCGACGAGCTCGTCGGTGGTCGTGACGGTCACGAGGCGCGCGGCGGGGCCGCCGACCCGCATCGTCGTCAGGGTCGAGAGGGGGACGTCGTGGTCCTCGCGCACGGGGGGTGTCCTGCCGGTCAGTCGAGGCGGGCGACGGCGAGGGCGCGGCCCAGCACCTTCTCGCCGTTCGCCGTCGCGGTGAGCTCGACGGTCACCCGCTTGGTCTCGGGGTCGACGGCCTTGACCACGCCGGTGACCTCGATGTCGGCGCCACCGTCGTAGGGCACGACGACCGGCCGGGTGAAGCGCACGCCGTACTCGACGACGCGACCCGCGTCGCCCACCCAGTCGGTGACGAGGGTGACGGCCGAGCCCATCGTGAACATGCCGTGGGCGATGACGTCGGGAAGGCCGACCTGCTTGGCGAACGGCTCGTCCCAGTGGATCCGGTTGCGGTCGAGCGAGGCACCGGCGTACTGCACGAGGCGTGGTCGGTCGACGTGGACCGTGCGCGCCGGGAGGGTGTCGCCGACGGCCACGTCGGCGACGGCGCGGACGGCGGGCAGCGGGCTGGGCGTGGCCATCACTCGGCTCCTCGGATGACGATGGTGGAGGTCGCGGTGCACACCGGTTCACCGGACTCGGTGGCGAGCTCGGTGCGGGTCGTCACCATGGCGTGGCCGCCGGCCTCGCGCACCGTGTCGACGTGGAGTGTGCCCACGACGGCGTCGCCGGCCGTGAGGGGGCGGTGGTGGGTGAAGCGCTGCTCGCCGTGCACGACGCGAGAGAAGTCGATGCCGGCCTCCGGGTCGGCGATGAGCTGCGCGTCGCACTGCTGGGCGATGAGCACCGCGAAGGTCGGCGGCGCGATGACGTCGGCGTAGCCGCGCGCCCGGGCCACCTCCGCGTCGACGTGCACGGGGTCGGTCGAGCCGACCGCCTCGGCGAACTCACGGATCTTGGCGGCACCGACCCGGTAGGTCTCGGTGGGCGGGTAGACCCGGCCCTGGAAGTCTGCGTTCACCGGCATACCGGCACCCTACCGACCGGCGCCGGGAACGACGACGCTCCCCCGGCCGTGGGCCGAGGGAGCGTCGGATGCGTGCTGCGCTGGGGTCAGCGGGTCTCGCGGTGCTCCGTGTGCTTGCCGCACTTGGGGCAGAACTTGTTCATCGCGAGACGGTCGGGGTTGTTCCGACGGTTCTTCTTCGTGATGTAGTTGCGGTCCTTGCAGTCCACGCACGCCATCGTGATCTTGGGACGGACGTCGGTGCTCTTGCTGGCCACGGCAACCTGCTCTTTCGGGAACGTACTCGGGTTTTCGGTCGTCTTGCGACGGGAGCCGCGTCTCGGCCCCGGGCAACCGGGTGACACGCAGGCGCGACGTCCAAGATTACGCGACACCCCGATGATTCGAGAAATCGACCGGGTCCGCGCGGACATGGTAGCGGGAGCGGGGCTCGATCCCGCGACCTCACGATTATGAGTCGTGCGCTCTAACCAGCTGAGCTACCCCGCCATGGGCTGCCGTCCCCGGCCCCGCCGCAGCTGCGACGGGCCGGGAGCGACCGACCAGAGCCCCAATAGGGAATCGAACCCTAGACCTTTTCCTTACCATGGAAACGCTCTGCCGACTGAGCTATTGGGGCGCGGTCGGCCCCGCGGGGCCGACCTGTTGTGCGACGGTGAGACTACACGGTCGTCGGCGCGGATACGAAATCGGGCGCGGGTCACGCACGGGCGGTGTCAGTTCGCGTCGTCGTGGCCGTCGTCGTTGGCGTCGTCGTGGGCGTCGAGCGCCTGCTGCGCCGCCTCCTCCTCCGCCTCGCGCCGATCACGGATGCCGCCCGCCTCGTCGAGCTGAGCGGTGACCTTCTCGAGGCGCGCTCGGGCCGTGGCGAGCCGGCGCTCGAGGTCGGCGATCCCCTCGGTCACCTCCTCCTGGCGGGCGCTGAGCACGCCGACCTGCCGGTCGGCCGAGCGCAGGGCGCCACGCGCCGCGTCGAGCGCGGACTGCAGGCGGGTGCGGGTGGCCGCGCGGCGCGAACGGCGACGCTCCTCGAGGTCGACGGCCTCGACGGGGTCGACGGCCTCCTCGTCGTCGGCGCCGGTCTCGGCCTCCCCACCACCACCGCCACCACCACCGCGGCCGCCACCGCCGCGCAGGACGGAGAGCGCCGGCCGACGGGAGGTGGCGGCGTCATCGTCGACGGCGTCGTCGGGTGCGTCGTCGTCGCCCATCGCCACGACGTCGGCGACGTCGACGGACCCGAAGCCCGAGTACGTCAGGGCCCGCACGAGCGACCCCGTGAGCACCGACGCCTCGGCGTCCTCGTCGGCGATGAGCGCCGTCAGGGTGTCACGCACCTCCTGGGCGACCCCGGCGCCCAACCGCTGCCCGGCCTGGGCCGCCTCCTCGGCGATCCTCTCGGCCACGGCGTCGACCCGCGTGGCCCGCTCGCGGCCGAGGAGGCGCAGCTGGTCCGCGTCGAGGGTTCGCTGCGCCTCGCGCAGCAGCTCGGCGAACGACCGGAGCTGCTCGAGCTCGTCGGGGCGGCTGCGCACGAAGTGGTTGACGGCCCAGGCGGCCGTGGTCGGCTTGCGCAGCGCCCCGATCGAGGCCGCGAGGTCGCGCTCCCCCGCCGACCGTGCCTCCGCGACGAGCTCGGAGCGCAGCGCGGTGAAGCGCGTCGGTGGAGCGGCGTACAGCTGCTCGACGGCGGCACGCAGGTGCAGGATCACCCGAGCATCCTGTCGTAGAACCCGGTGGTGCGGCAGGCCGCGGACCGGCAGGCTGGGCCGGTGATCTGGATCTGTGCGACGTGCGCCGTCGAGACCGACGACCTGCCCACCCCGCCGGACACCTGCGCGGTCTGCGAGGACGAGCGCCAGTGGGTGCCCACCGACGGTCAGCGGTGGACGACCCTCGACGAGCTGCGCGAGCGCGGCACGCGCATCACGGTCACCGAGGTGGAGCGCGACCTGTGGGGCCTGCGCGCCGAGCCCGAGGTCGGCATCGGCCAGCAGACGATGGTCGTCCGCGTGCCCGAGGGCGTGCTCCTCTTCGACTGCGTCGGCTACGTCGACGACGCGGCGCTGGAGCTGGTGCGCTCGCTCGGGCCCACCCTCGCCGTCGCCGCGAGCCACCCGCACATGTACGGCGTGCAGACCGAGTGGGCTCGGGAGCTGGGCGGCGTGCCGGTGCTTGTCGCCGGCGCCGACGCGGAGTGGGTGCGCCGGCGCGACCCCCTCGTCGAGCTCTACGACGACCGGCGCGAGGTGGCGCCCGGCCTCACCCTGCACCGCGTCGGCGGGCACTTCAGGGGGCAGGCCGTCGTCGAGTGGACCGGCGGGAACGACGGCGCCGGCGTGCTGCTCGCGGGCGACGCCGTCTTCCCGAACCCCGACCGCCGGTCGGTGAGCTTCATGCGCAGCTATCCGAACCGGATCCCGTTGTCGGGCAACGTGGTCCAGCGCATCGCCGGACAGCTCGAGACCCTGCACTTCGACCGGCTCTACAACAACTTCGGCGGCGTCGTGCCGACCGGCGCCCAGGAGGTCGTCCGGCGCTCGGCGGACCGGCACGCAGCCTGGACGCGAGGGGACTTCGACCACCTGACGTGACCAGGCGGCATAACCGGTCGGCCGGGTCGGCGTGCGGGCCGGCGGGTCAGCCGGCGTCGAGCGTCGACTCCTTGTGCGCCGCCTTGGCACCCGTCTTCTCCGACTCGACGATCCAGTACGGCTCGTCGTCGGACGCCTTGAACTTCTGCCCGTCGAAGGTGAACTCCTTGACGCGCTTCTCGACCGCGGTGCCGGTGGTGCGGCCCTGCGAGGTGTTCCAGTGGACCGTGTCGCCCTTGCTGATCGCCATGGCTCGATGAGAACACGTCGGGCGCGCCTGTGCCAGAGGCGCCCCGACCGGGTAGGTGCACGGCGACGGCGTCGTCCGGCGCCGCACTCACAGCGTGTGGAGGAGAAGCCATGAGCGACACCCCGATCGACCCGGTGGGCGAGTCCACCAGCGACGACCCGCTGACCGAGGGCCCCGCCGACGGCGGAGCCGACACGAGCAGCCACGACGGCGGCGCCGACGGCGGCGCCGACACCGAGGGCCCCGCGGACGGCGGAGCCGACACGGAGAGCCACGACGGCGGCGCCGACGGTGGCGCCGACACCGAGGGCCCGGCCGACGGCGGAGCCGACACGGAGAGCCACGACGGCGGCGCCGACGGCGGCGCCGGGGCGGACCCGGCCAACGCGATCTGATGACCGCAGGCACGACGAGCCGGGTGCCCACGCCGACGCGTGGGCGCTCGGCGCTCGAGCGCCTCGTCCCCCTGTCCGCCGAGACCTTCGCGCGGGAGCACTGGGCGCACGCCCCGGTCGTCACCCCGGCCGCCGAGCTGCCGGGCGGCATCCTCGACCTCTTCGGCGAGGCGCAGGTCGACGAGCTCGTGTCCAGGCGCGGGCTGCGGGCCCCCTTCCTGCGCGTCGCCAAGAACGGGCGCACCCTCGGTGACCGCGAGTTCACCCAGGGCGGCGGCGTCGGGGCCTCGGTCACCGACCAGGTGAGCGACGACAAGCTGCTGCGGCTCTTCGCCGACGGCGCCACGATCGTGCTCCAGGGCCTGCACCGCACGTGGGGTCCTCTCGTCGACTTCACGCAGCAGCTCGCCGAGGAGCTCGGGCACCCCGTGCAGGCCAACGCCTACGTGACGCCGAGCCAGAGCACCGGCTTCAGCGACCACTACGACGTGCACGACGTCTTCGTCCTCCAGATGGCCGGCGAGAAGCGCTGGCGGCTCCGCCCACCCGTCCACCCCGCGCCGCTGCGCGACGAGCCGTGGACCGACCACCGCGCCGCCGTCGAGGCCGCCGGGAGCCGGGAGCCCGAGCTCGAGTTCACCCTGCGGCCCGGCGACGTGCTCTACCTCCCCCGCGGGTGGGTGCACTCGGCGACCGCCCTCGGTGGCGTCAGCACGCACCTCACCCTCGGCGTCCACGTCTGGACCCGCCGCCACGTGGCCGACGAGCTCGTCTCCATCGCCCTCGCCGAGCTGAGCCGCGACGAGCAGCTGCGGTCCTCGCTCGCGGTGTCGTCCTCGGGCTTCGGCACGGAGCGCCTGGCGCCCGACGTCGAGCTCGTTCGCGAGAGCCTCGTGCGGGCCCTGGGCTCGATCGACCCCGTCGCCGTCGTCGACGCCCTCGAGGCCCGCGCCCGCGGCACCCAGCGCCCCGCCCCGATCGGTCCGCTCGCCCAGGTGTCGGCCGCGCAGGCGCTGCGCGACGACACGACCCTGCGCCTGCGCCCCCACGTGGCGGCCCGGCTCGTGCCCACGGGCGGTGGCGGCGCGGTCCTGCGCAGCCGGCTCGCCGACTTCCCGGTCGAGCCCCGCGACGTCGGCACGCTCGTCGCGCTCGTCGACGACGGCGTGCTCTGCGCCGACATGGTCGGCCTCGACCTCGCGCGCCGCCTCCTGCTCGCCGGCCTCCTCGTCGTCGCCGACGAGAACCCCGACACCCCCTGACTCAACCGTCGAGAGGCCAGAGTTTGCGGGTCCCGGGTCGTCGAGAGGCCAGAGTTCGCGGGTCCCGGGCCGTCGAAAGGCCAGAGTTCGCGGGTCCCGGGCCGTCGAGAGGCCGGACTTCGCGGGTCAGCGCGTCAGCGCGGCGGTGAGGGCGGCCTTCGCACCGACGAGGCTCGGGCCGTACCACGTGAGCAGCCTGCCGCTGACGAGTGCGGTGCGCGTGCGGGTGAACGCCTCCGGGCCGTCGTCCACCGTGAAGACGTAGGGCTCGTCGGGCAGGAGCACCACGTCGAGGCCCTCGCGGTCGAGGTCGTCGAGCTCCACGCGGGGGTAGCGGTCGGCCGCGTCGGCGAACGCGTTGCGCCACCCGAGGCGCCTCACGACGTCGCCGGTGAAGGTGTCACGGCCGACGACCATCCACGGGTCGCGCCAGATTGCGACGGCGACCTCCGCCGACGGCTCGGGCAGCGGCCCGACCCACTCGTCACGGGCGTCCGCGAGCCAGTCCGGCGTGCCGACGTCGAGCACGTCGGTGAAGAGCCGATCGAGCGAGTCGAGCGCCCCCGGCACCGTCTCGATGTCGGTCACCCAGACGCGTATGCCGTCAGCACGCAGCCGCTGCACGTCGAGCTCTCGGTTCTCCTCCTTGTTGGCCACGACGAGGTCCGGGCGCAACGCCGCGATCGCTGCGCGATCGGGGTTCTTGGTCCCGCGCACGCGCGGCACCGCGAGGTCGGCCGGGTGCGTGCACCAGTCGGTCGCGCCGACGAGCCGCTCGGGGCAGGTCGCCGCCAGGGCCTCGGTAATCGAGGGCACGAGCGACACGACCCGCCGCGGCGGCGCGTCGAACGACACGGCACACCCGAGGTCGTCAGCGGTGGTCACAGGTCGCATCCTTTGGCCTCTCGACGGTCCCGCACCCACGAACTCTGGCCGCTCGACGGTCCCGCGCCCACCAACTCTGGCCTCTCGACGGGTGAGGACCCACGAACTCTGGCCTTTCGACGGTGGGGTGGTCAGACGTTGCGGCGGTACTGGCCGCCGACCTCGAAGAAGGCCTCGGTCACCTGCTGGAGCGAGCACACGCGCGCGGCCCGCATGAGGACGTCGAAGACGTTGCCACCCTCGATGGCGACGGCCCGCAGCTCGTCGAGGGCGGCCGCGGCCTCGACCTCGTGCGCGCTCCGGAAGGCGCGCACCCGGGCGAGCTGGCTCTGCTTCTCGTCCTCGGTGCCCCGGGCGAGCACGACCTTGCGGGGCGTCTCGCCCTCGTGCGGGTTGCGGAACGTGTTGACGCCGATGATCGGCAGGCTGCCGTCGTGCTTGCGGTGCTCGTAGAGCATCGACTCGTCCTGGATGCGGCCGCGCTGGTAGCCGGTCTCCATGGCGCCGAGCACGCCGCCACGCTCGGTGATGCGGTCGAACTCCTTGAGCACGGCCGCCTCGACGAGGTCGGTCAGCTCGTCGACGACGAAGGAGCCCTGGAGCGGGTTCTCGTTCATCGCGAGGCCCCACTCGCGGTTGATGATGAGCTGGATCGCGAGCGCCCGGCGCACCGACTCCTCCGACGGCGTCGTCACGGCCTCGTCGAAAGCGTTGGTGTGCAAGGAGTTCGCGTTGTCGTAGATCGCGATGAGCGCCTGCAGCGTCGTGCGGATGTCGTTGAAGTCCATCTCCTGCGCGTGCAGCGAGCGGCCCGACGTCTGCACGTGGTACTTCAGCTTCTGCGAGCGGTCGTTGGCGCCGTACCGCTCCTTCATCGCCACCGCCCAGATGCGCCGGGCGACGCGGCCGAGCACGGAGTACTCGGGGTCCATGCCGTTGCTGAAGAAGAAGCTCAGGTTCGGCGCGAAGTCGTCGACGGCCATGCCGCGCGCGAGGTAGCCCTCGACGTAGGTGAAGCCGTTGGCGAGCGTGAACGCCAGCTGGCTGATGGGGTTCGCCCCCGCCTCGGCGATGTGGTAGCCCGAGATCGACACCGAGTAGAAGTTGCGCACCTCGTGCTCGATGAACCACTCCTGGATGTCCGCCATCATCTTGAGGCTGAACTCCGTGCTGAAGATGCAGGTGTTCTGGCCCTGGTCCTCCTTGAGGATGTCGGCCTGCACCGTGCCGCGCACGTTCGCGAGGGCGTATGCCGTCAGCTCGGCCCGCTCGGCCTCGCCCGGCTCGCGCCCCTCGCGTGCCCGGAAGGCGTCGACCTGCTGGTCGATGGCGGTGTTGAGGAAGAAGGCGAGGATCGTCGGCGCCGGGCCGTTGATCGTCATCGAGACCGAGGTGGTCGGCGAGACGAGGTCGAAGCCGTCGTAGAGCGCCTTCATGTCGTCGAGCGTCGCGATCGAGACGCCCGACGTGCCGACCTTGCCGTAGACGTCGGGGCGCGGGTCGGGGTCGCGGCCGTAGAGCGTCACCGAGTCGAAGGCGGTCGACAGCCGGGTGGCCGGCTGGCCCTCGGAGAGCAGCTTGAAGCGGCGGTTGGTGCGGAACGGGTCACCCTCGCCGGCGAACATGCGGGCGGGGTCCTCCCCCTCGCGCTTGAACGGGAAGACGCCCGCCGTGAACGGGAAGTAGCCGGGCAGGTTCTCACGGCGCAGGAACGAGACGAGCTCGCCGTGGTCGCGGTAGCGAGGCAGCGAAACACGCGGGATCTTGTTGCCCGACAACGACTCTCGCGTCAGGGCGTTGCGGATCTCCTTGCCGCGGATGGTGACGACCTGCTCGTCGCCCGAGTAGGACTCGACGACCGACGACCAGCGCTCCAGCGCTCCGGCGACCTCGGACGGCACGTCGGTGCGCGCCTCGTCGAGCAGGGCCTCCACCGCCTCCACCGCGCTCTCCGCGCTGCGCAGCTCGTCCGACGCGGCGGCGTCGGTCAGCTCGCCCCGCACGGACTCGAGGCGCTGCACGCGGGACGCCGCCGCCGCATACCGCTCGGTGGCCTCGTGGTAGCCACGGACGGTGTCGCTGATCTCGGCGAGGTAGCGCACGCGCGACGGCGGCACGATCGCGGCGATGCGCGTGGACTGCTTCGTCGCGACAGGAGCGAGCACCCCCTCGGCGACCGGCATCCCCTTGTCGGACAGCAGGTTCCGCAGGTGCTGGTAGAGCGCCGTGACGCCGTCGTCGTTGAACGTGGCCGCCGAGGTGCCGAAGACGGGCATGTCGGCCGGGCCCTGGCCGAAGGCCTCGCGGTTGCGCACCATCTGGCGCCCGACGTCGCGGAGCGCGTCCTCGGCGCCGCGGCGCTCGAACTTGTTGATGGCCACGACGTCGGCCTGGTCGAGCATGTCGATCTTCTCGAGCTGGCTGCTCGCGCCGAACTCGGGCGTCATGACGTAGAGGGAGACGTCGGAGTAGTCGACGATCGCGGCGTCGCCCTGCCCGATGCCGGGCGTCTCGAGCACGACGAGGTCGAAGCCGGCCGCCCGCACGACGTCGAGCACGTCGTCGAGGTGGGTGGGCACCTGGGAGCCGCCCCGCGTCGCGAGGCTGCGGAAGAAGACGCGGTCGCCGTCGAGCGAGCTCATGCGGATGCGGTCGCCGAGGAGGGCGCCACCACCGCGGCTGCGGGTCGGGTCGACGGCGAGCACGGCCACGCGCAGCTTGTCCTGCTGGTCGAGGCGCAACCGGCGGATGAGCTCGTCGGTGAGGCTCGACTTGCCGGACCCGCCGGTGCCCGTGATGCCGAGGACGGGCACCCGGCGCCGCCCGGCGGCCGCGCGGATGCCGTCGAGCAGCTCCTCACCCAGCTCGCCCTCCTGCGCACCGGTCAGGGCACGCGCGACGGCGGCCCGCTCGCCGGCGAGGACCGCCTCGAGCGTGGGCGCCTCGAGCTGCCACGGGTCGAAGTCGCAGTCGGCGACGACGGTGTTGATCATGCCGGCGAGCCCGAGGCGCTGGCCGTCCTCGGGGCTGAAGATCGTGACCCCGGACTCGCGCAGCCGCGCGATCTCCTCGGGCACGATGACTCCGCCACCGCCGCCGACGACGCGGACGTGCCCGGCGCCGTTCTCGCGGAGCAGCTGCACGAGGTACTCGAAGTACTCGACGTGCCCACCCTGGTAGGAGCTGACCGCGACGCCCTGCACGTCCTCCTCGATCGCCGCGTCGACGACCTCCTGGACCGAGCGGTTGTGGCCGAGGTGCACGACCTCCGCCCCCTGCGTCTGCATGATGCGCCGCATGATGTTGATCGACGCGTCGTGCCCGTCGAAGAGGCTGCTCGCCGTCACGAGCCGCACGTGGTGGCGCGGGGCGTGGAGCGTGGGCTTGGCGGGCTGGGACTGCTCGGTCACGACTGGCCTCCGGGGTGCGACGTTGACCCGAAAATAGTAGGACTTCCTACTAATGGACGTCAACGCGTCCGGACCCTACGATGGGCGGATGAGCGCGCAGACCAGCCCGGCCGGCGTCCCGGCGGGCTCCGGCCTCGGCTTCGACCCGATCGCCCGGGCCCGCGAGCAGTGGCGCGAGCAGGGTTGGGGCGCGGCCGCCGACGGGATGGCCGCCATCACCTCGCTCATGCGCGCGCACCAGATCGTGCTGGCCCGGGTCGAGGCGACCCTGCGTCCGCTGGGCGTGACGTTCGCCCGCTACGAGGTGCTCATGCTGCTCTGGTTCAGCCGGCGGGGGTCGCTGCCGATGAAGGTCATCGCCTCACGCCTGCAGGTGCACCCGACGAGCGTGACCAATGCCGTCGACCGGCTCGAGGACGCCGGGCTCGTCACGCGCTCGACCCACCCCGAGGACCGTCGCGCCATGGTCGTCGCGCTCACCCCGCCCGGGCGCGAGCTCGCCGAGCGCGCCACCCACGCCCTCAACGCCGACGTCTTCGAGCAGCCCGACCTCGGTGAGGGCGACGTGCGCTCGCTCGTCGACGTGCTGACCCGGCTGCGCCGCAGCGCCGGCGACTTCTGAGGCCTGCCGCGCCGCGCTCCGGCTCCTAGCCCGCGCGCCCCACGGCCGGAGCACCCGGACCACCCGGGGCACCCGGGGCGACCGGCACAGCGCTCGCCAGCTGCTCGAGCACCTCCACGGCGGCCGCGACGTCGCCGAGCAGCGTGCGGTGGGCGAGCGGGCGGCGGCTCAGCTCGCTCCCCTCCTCGACGATGCCCCACACGTCCGTGCCCGACCCGACGTAGTCGGAGTACTTCGACGGCAGGTAGGGGTTGGCGGCATGGGTCTGCGCCGTGCGCGCATCCATGACGAGGAGGACGTCGAGTCGCGTGCACAGGTCGAGGTACTCGAGATAGCCGACATAGGGGCCCACGTGCACGACGTCGGCCAGGCCGGCGTCCGCGACGGCCGCCGCGAGCTGGTCGGGGTCGCGCGTGAAGACGTGCAGGCGCACCCGGGCGCGCGTGGCCGGGTCCAGACGCTGCAGCGCGTCGACGACCTCCCCGAGTCCGCGCGTGGCGTAGAGCACGCCGAAGTAGCCGAGGTGCACGACCCCGGTCTCGAGGGCGTATGCCGTGCGCACCCTCCCGTAGAGGTCGGCGCTCGGCACGGGGTGCGGTCGCACGACGGCCCGCTCGGCCGCCCGGGCCGCGAGCGCCCGGTCGGGGAAGTCCTCGAGCATGAGGTCGCGCTGGTTGTCGTTCGTGAAGACGACCTCGTCGGCGAGGGCGTAGGCGAGCGTCACCGCCCACAGGAACATGTCGTCGGACGCCGGCGGGGTGACGCCCCGGGCCTCGAGCCCGCGGCGCAGCTCGGAGAGCAGGGCCGGGTCGGCGGGTCCCTCGCTCGCCCGCGCCGACCCGTCGATGTCGTGCAGCAGCGGGTCGGAGAACTCGGCCACCCACCGCAGGTGGGGGTGGCGCAGCACGACGAGGGCGGAGAGCACGTGGGAGGCGAGCGGCGTGCTCCGGCTGTAGACCGAGCGGTAGCGCTCACCCACGCCGCGCCGTTCGAGCTCGGCCATGCCGCGGCGGACGAACGCCGTCACGCCGGGCCACCAGACCCAGACCGGCGGCGTGTCCACGGTGCACACCTCGCCGACGTAGTCGCGCCACACGAGCTCGGACGACCGGTCGATGCGGTCCTCGGGCCGGTGGGCCAGGGTGAGCACGTCGACGACCCGCTCGGCCTCGCGCACGCGGCGGGCCGCCACGGTCGCCGCGGTGTCGACGAGAGGGACCGCGAGGTAGAGGATCGCGAGGTCGCGGGCGACACCCCGGTTGAGCCGGGCCGGTTGCACGCCGGACAGCCCGCGGGCGCCGCGCTCGCGCACCGCCTCGCGGTGGCCGTCCGGGTGCGCGCGCAGCACCCGGTTGGCCTCGTCGGTCTCCTCCACCACCATCCAGGCCCGCGCGGCGAGCGCCGCGGCGCCGGTGAGGGGCAGCGTGTGCAGCCGCTCGAGCCCGGCGAGGAGCGTGCCCGCGGGCGGCGCCGGCCGGGTGCGCCGGGGTGCGGCGGAGCGGTAGTAGACGGCGTCGTCGGTGACGGCGCAGAACGAGACCTGCACGGGCCCGGTGAGCAGGAGCCGGGCCCAGAAGACGGCGTCCTCGGACGCGGTCAGGTCGTCGTCGAAGCCGGTGTCGCGGGCCAGCCGGGTCGGCACGAGCTTGGCCACCCCGTGTCCGAGGGCCGAGGGCGCCCGGCCGAGCCCCACGGTGCGGCCCTGGAACCGCAGCGGCTGCTCGAGGCGCGGCGCCGAGAACCGCGCGGGGCGCCCGGGCGGAGGGGTGTCGACGACGAAGCCCGACGCGACGACACCCTCACCGGCCCGGTCCCGCAGCCCGCGGAGCAGGTTCGGGGCGACGCGGTCCTCGTCGTGCACGACGGTGACCCAGCGGCCCCTGGCCGTCGCCAGGCCCACGTTCTTCGCTGCCGCCCGCGTCAGCGGCGGGGTCGTCAGGTGGCGCAGGCGCAGCGCCGGGTGCGCCACCCGCACCGCGTCGACGACGGCGCGCGTGCCGTCGTCGGGGCCGTGCTGCACGACGACGACCTCGAAGGCGTCCGTCGGCAGGGTCGAGGCGGCGAGCGAGCGCAGGCACGCGCCGAGCCAGGCCGAGCCGTGCGCGGTCGGCACGAGGACGGTGACGTCCGGACGGTCGGACGTCCGGCCCTCGTCTGCGCGCACGGGTCCTCCAGGATCTGCCGGGTCGGCCGCCACGTCGCGGCCCGGTGGGGCGCGCGCGTCCGGACCACCGGACGCGCCGCGATTACTCTAGGGTGCACGCGTGACGAATCCCGTGTGGACGGACGCGTCCGTCATCGTCGTGTCGGAGGACGTGCCACGGGCGGCCGTGCTCGCCGCGCGGTTCCCGGAGGCCGAGCTGAGCACGACCGGGGCGCCGGACCCCGAGCCCGGCCAACCGCTCGCCTCCTGCCTCGTCGTGCTGGCCGACGCCGATGCCGCCGCAGCCGTGACGCGGCTCGCCCCGCGCCTCACGGCCGACGCAGTGGTCCTCGTCGAGTCGACGCGCCACGACCGGGCCGTCCCCGGCCGCCACGTGACCGAGCACGTCACGCTCGACGGGTTCGAGCTCGACGTGCTCGAGCCCGTGGGCGCCCCGCCCCGTCCCGCCGGTGCCGACGCACCGGCCGCTGCTGCCGACGACACGCCCGCCGAGACGAACCCCGACACGACCGCCGGGACACCGGCCCACGGGACACCGGCCGCAGCGGGTACGTCCCCGACCACCTCCTCAGCGGGCGCCGACACCCCCACCGCCCCCGCCCCGACCTCCTCCTCGGGCCGAGAGGACCGCGACCCCGACCGGACCCCGGCACCGACCCGGAGCCGCACCACGGCCGGCACGGCCGCCGCGGCCGGCGGCGCAGTCCTCGTGCTCGTGCTCGTGGTCGCCGTCGTCGTCGCGCAGCTGACGACGACGGGCTACGTCGGCTTCGCGGTGACCGCGCTCGCGCTCTCCGGTGCCGCCGCGCTGGCCGGCCTCGCGCTGCTGCAACGGCGCGGCATACGGGCGCTGCGGGCCTCGCTCGAGGCCGACCGGGCGCGCGAGCGCTCGGCGCGGTCCCGGCTCGAGCGTCGGCTGGCTGACGTCGGCACGGGCGTGCAGGCCGACACCGCGGCCCTGGCCGCCCGCGTCGAGGACGTCGAGCGCACGCTCACCGTCGTCACGGCATCGGCGCTCGAGACCGCGCGCCGCCTGCCCGAGCCGCGCGGTGCCGAGACCTTCACCGACCCGGCCGAGCTGCAGGCCATGCACCAGACGCAGGCCGTCGCCAACCTCTTCGCCCTCGTGCCGGTGCGAGGCGTCATCCCGTTCATGGGCGGCTGGGCGGCCTCGCCGGACCTCGTCGTCGTGCTCGTGCAGGAAGTGCTGACCCGCCGCCCGGCGCTCGTCGTCGAGTGCGGCAGCGGGGTCTCCACCCTCTGGATGGCCCTCGTCATCGACCACTTCGGCCTCGAGACGCGCATCGTCTCGCTCGACCACGACCCGGAGTACGCCGAGCAGACGCGGCAGACCCTGCGCGACCACGGGGTCGCGCACGTGGCCGAGGTGCGCGACGCACCCCTCGGCCCGGCCGGGCTGGAGGGCCACGACACCGACTGGTACGCCGTCGAGGCGATCGAAGACCTCCACGACATCGGGCTGCTCTTCGTCGACGGCCCGCCCGACACGACCGGGCCGCTCGTCCGCCTCCCCGCCGTGCCGCTGCTGCGCGACCGGCTCGCTCCCCGCGCGAGCGTCGTGCTCGACGACGCCGTGCGCGCCGGCGAGCAGGAGGTCACGACGCGCTGGCAGGCCGTGCTGCCGGACTTCACCCTGACTCGGCTGCCGCTCCAGAAGCAGGCGTCGCGCCTGCGCCGCGGCTGAGACCCTCGCCGCCGGAACGGTCCCGGACGGGCCGCCGCAGGTCGTGGGCGGTCGTCGTCTCACCCGGTGCATCGCCATAGCGGGATGAAAGCCTCGAGTCGGGCACGCGGGGTCCCGACGCACGTGAAAGCCCGAACAGGCCGCTTCCCCGCGCCCTACAGTCGGCCGTGGGGAAGCGTGGGAACGGGGTGTGTCGACTCGGCGGGGGGCCGGCTCGGGCACGACGCGACTACCCCCGATCCCGGGCGGCAGTGCGCTGCCCGGCCTCGTCCGTCAAGGGGGAAGTGCCATGAAGAGCCTGCGCAGCGCAGCCGTCGCCGTCGTCGCCGCAGCCGTGGCGGCCGTCACCGCCGGAGTGCCGGCGGCCGTCGCGATCCAGCCGCCCGCCCCACCGCCCTCGGCCTCCGCGATGGTCAACGCGGTGCCCTCGGCCATCACCCCCGCCGTCGACGACGGCGACGTGCGGGCGATCGCCAAGGTCGGCACCACCATGGTCATGGGCGGCAACTTCACGAGCGTGGGCGGGGTCGCACGCAGCCGCGTGGCCACCTTCGACGCCGCGACGGGCGCCCTCGGGTCGTTCGACCTGCCCTTCGACGCCGAGGTGCTCTCGCTCGTGCCCGGCCCGACACCCGACACCGTCTACGTCGGTGGCAGCTTCACCCTCGTCGGCACGACGGCGGTCAAGAACGTCGTGCTCGTCAACATCGCGACGAACTCGATCGTCAGCACCTTCAAGACCCCCGGCTTCGGCACGTGGGGCTCGGTCAACGACATGGTCATGGTCGGTGGCCGGCTCGTCCTCGGCGGCACCTTCACCCTCGTCGGCGGCAGGGCCCACGCCGGCCTCGTCGCGCTCAACGCGACGACCGGCGCCGTCGACCACACGTGGATGAACATCCAGCTGAGCGGCCACCACAACGACACCGGCAGCGGCGCCCAGGGCCCGGTCGGGCCGTGGAACCTCGACGTCAGCCCCACGGGCGACCGCATCGCCGTGATCGGCAACTTCCGGCTGGCCGACGGGCTCGTCCGCGACCAGGTCCTGCAGGTCACGACGACCGGCACGACCGCCGTCGTGACGCCGGACTGGAACACGAACCGCTACAACCCCTACTGCATCAAGAACGCCTTCGACTCCTACGTGCGCGGCGTCTCGTACTCGCCCGACGGCTCGTACTTCGTCATCGGCGCGACCGGTGGCGGCAGCCGCGACACCCTGTGCGACGCCGCCGCGCGCTTCGAGACGTACACCTCGGGTGCCGACGTGCAGCCGACATGGGTCAGCGAGACCGGCGGCGACACGATGTGGGCCGTCGAGATCACCGACAACGTCGTCTACGTCGGCGGCCACCAGCGCTGGACGAACAACCCGTACGGCGTCGACTTCGCCGGCCCCGGCGGCGTCGCGCGGCCCGGGCTCGTCGCGCTCGACCCGCGCAGCGGGCGTCCCCTGACGTGGAACCCGGGGCGCAACCCCGCGGGCAAGGCCGTCTACGCCCTGCTCGCCACGACCGAGGGCCTCTGGGTCGGGTCGAACACCGACTTCGTCGGCAACTTCTACTACGTGCGCAAGAAGATCGCCTTCTTCCCGTATGCCGGGGGCGTGCCGCTCGCGGCCACCAACGTCGGCGCCCTCCCGGGCACCGTGCTCGTCGGCGGGCCCGTCACCCCGACGCCCGCGACCGACGTGCTCTACCGCGTCAACGCGGGTGGCGCGACCGTGGCCTCCGTCGACAGCGGGCCCGACTGGGCCGGCGACACCGGCACGACGAACCCGCTGCGCAACAGCGGCAGCACCGCCACGACGGTGACCACGAGCGGCGTCAAGCTCGGCGCCACCCTGCCCGCGACGACCCCGTCGCTCGTCTTCGAGAGCGAGCGCTTCGACCCGTCGACCGCGCCCGAGATGCAGTGGTCGTTCCCGGTGCCCGCCGGCACGGCCGTGCAGCTGCGGGTCTACTTCGCCAACCGGTCGAGCAGCACCAAGGCCGTCGGCGCTCGCACCTTCAACGTCGACGTCAACGGCTCGCGGTGGCTGAGCAGCTACGACGTCGTCGCCGACGTGGGCGACCAGACGGGCACGATGAAGGCCGTCAACCTCACCGTTCCCTCGACCGGGGTCAACGCCGGCAAGGTCGCCGTGGCCTTCGGCCACGTGCGCAACAACCCGCTCGTCAACGCGATCGAGATCGTGCGCACCGGCACGACGACCGTCGTGCCTGCTCCGTCCGACGCGCTCTCGCAGGTCGGCCTGGGCGCGACGGGCGTCACGTCGCCGGCCGAGCCCGCAGCCACGGGCGTGCCGTGGTCGAGCACCCGTGCCGCCTTCATGGTCGGGTCCAAGGTGTTCACGGCCCAGACCGACGGCTACCTCTGGTCGCGCACCTTCACGGGCACGACGTGGGGCACCGCAGAGCAGGTCAACCCCTACCACGACCCCAAGTGGATGACCGTCAGCAACAACCTCGGCGGCACCTACGACGGCGCCTTCCCGTCGCTCTACCCGCAGCTGGCGAACGTCACCGGCATGTTCTACGACTCGGGTCGGCTCTACTACACCATCTACAACGACAGCCGGCTCTTCTGGCGCTGGTTCTCGCCCGACAGCGGCATCGTCGACGAGCGCACCAACACCGTCCCGAGCTCGGTCGACCTCAGCACGGTCCGCGGCATCTTCGCGGCCGGCGACAGCGTGTACTACGCCTCGCGCACCGACAGCACGCTCTACAGGGCCGGCTGGGCCGGCGGGGCCGTCACCGGCACCCCCGTCGCCGTCAGCGGCCCGGCCGTCGACGGCACGTCGTGGGCCAACCGGTCGATGTTCCTCTTCGCCGGCCCGCCGCTCAACCGGGCGCCGAAGGCGGCGTTCGCCCAGACCTGCTCGGGCGCGACGTGCACCTTCGACGCCACGACGGCGAGCGACCCGGACGGGACGATCGCGTCCTACGCCTGGGACTTCGGTGACGGGACGACCGGCGCCGGCGTCACCGCGAGCCGCAAGTACACCGCGTCGGGCACCTATGCCGTGACCCTCACCGTCACCGACGACAAGGGCGCCACGGCCACCCAGACCGTGAAGGTGCCGGTCACCGTGCCGGCCAACCAGGCGCCGACCGCGAGCTTCGCGTCGTCGTGCACGCCGGCCCGGTGCAGCTTCGACGCGAGCGCGTCCACCGACACCGACGGCAGCGTGGCCTCCTACGTGTGGGACTTCGGCGACGGCTCGACGACCACCGGCGCCACCCCGACGCACGCGTATGCCGCGTCGGGCAGCTACCCGGTCACCCTGACGGTCACGGACGACCTCGGGCTCGCCGGCACGTCGACCTCGACCGTCGACGTGACCGCCACGAGCAGCGTGGCCTTCGTCGGCGCCGCGCACTCGGCGGCCGGCTCGGCGAAGTTCAAGGCCGCGGCCGTGCCGTCCGGCACGCAGCCCGGCGACGTGCTGCTCATGATGTTCTCCCGCCCCACCGCCGCCGCCTTCACGGGACCGACCGGGGTGACGGGATGGACGCAGGTCGCGACCGTCGTCAACGGCAGCGTCACCTCGACCGTGTGGCGCAAGACGGCCGAGGCCGCCGACCTCGGCGCGTCCGCCCGGTTCGACGACCCGAGCGCCTTCCGCCTCGGCACGCTCGAGATCGCGAGCTACCGCGGGGCCGACGCGACGAGCGTGCGTGCCGTGAGTGCGGTCGACGCCGGGCAGAGTGCCCACACGACCGCACCGGTCGCCGCCCGGGCCGGGGACTGGGTCGTCTCGCACTGGGCCGGCCTCACCGCGGCGGTGTCGCCGTGGACGCTGCCCAACGGCGTCACCCTGCGCGACCACCTGGAGGACCCGAGCGGCGCGTACCGCTACGAGTCGCTCCTCGTCGACACCGGTGCGCCGGTCGCGACGGGCGGCACGGTGGCGGGCGTGACGGCCACGACGGCGAACAGGTCCGACCGCGAGGTGATGTGGACCATCGCGCTGGGCCAGCCGTGACGTCCGGCTGACGCCGCACCGAGTCCCGACGAGCGGGGCGCCCGGACCTCCGGGCGCCCCGCTCACCCGTCCCCGTCACGACCCAGCGCCCGGTCGAGGAAGGCGTTGCCGAAAACGTGTGCGGGGTCGACCCGCTCGCGCAGCGCACGGAAGTCGGGCAGCCGGTCGTAGAGCGGCTCGAGCTCGCGCACCCCGGCGACGAAGCACTTGCCCCAGTGCGGACGGGCCCCCAGCGGCAGCAGCGCGGCCTCGACCGCGGGCAGGACGGCATACACCCGCACCGGGTCGCGCACCCAGGTGAAGTGGACGGCGACGATGTCGCGGCCCTGCGCGCCGCTCAGCCAGAGGCGGTCGGCGGCCACGGTGCGCAGCTCGCTGACCTGCAGCACGGGCGCCATCCGCTCCCCCAGGGCCCGGAGGCGGTCCACGGCGGTCAGCGCGTGCTCGCGAGGCACGAGGTACTCGCTCTGCAGCTCCTCGCCACGGCTCGGCGTGACGCCCGGGCGGAAGTGCGGCAGGCGCTCGAGCCACGGGCCGGGCACCCCGCCCTGCGCGGTGACCGATGCCGTCGCACCGCCCTCGAGCATGTGCAGCGTCGTCGTCGCCGCCGAGGCACCGGGCAGCGCGGCCGGCGCCTCGTCGGCCCGGCTCTTGAGCCACACCTGCTCGATGCCGTCCTCGCGCCAGCGGGTGAAGAGGCTGACGCTGTAGGCGCTGCCCGTCACGAGGTCGAGGTCCTCGACGAGCGCCGCCCAGGCCAGCCCCGTGTAGACGTCCTGCCGCACCGCATACGTCGGCTCGATGTCGAGGGTGACCGCGGTGACGACGCCGAGCGCGCCGAGCGCCACGACGCTGCCCTCGAAGTCGGCGTCGCCGCGCGCGACGGTGCGCAGCTCGCCGTCGGGGCCGACGACCTCGAGGGCCGCGACGGCCGTTGCGAGAGAACCGTTCCCGACACCCGACCCGTGCGTCCCGGTGGCCACGGCCCCGGCGACGGAGATGTGCGGCAGCGAGGCGAGGTTGCCGAGCGCCCAGCCCTGCCGCTCCAGCGCGACGGCCACGTCGCCGTAGGTCGCCCCGCCCGTCACGCGCGCGCTGCGGCTGCTCGCGTCGACCGTCACGCCCGTCGGCAGGTCGGCGAGCGAGACGAGGACGCCGTCGTCGGCGTCGGTGATGTCGGTGAGGTCGGTGAAGCTGTGCCGCGAGCCGAGGGCGCGCACGCGCCGGGCACCCGCGACGAGCTCCTGCACGTGCTCGACCGACCGCGCCCGCACGATGCGCGCGCGGTAGCGGTGGTTGCCCGCCCAGTTCGTCTCAATCGGCCTGCCCGTCCCGGTGCCCACGTCCCCAGTCTCGGGGACGGCGCCGCGACGTGCGGTGGCGGGTCGCTAGTGCCGACGCAGGTGCCGGGGCTCCTCGTGGAGCTCGGGGTGGACGTCGACCGGCAGCTCCTCCGGCTCGGCACCCTCCCCGGGTCGCGCCACGCCCCACCCGTCGGCGGTGATGGTGTCGATCGGCGGGTTGCCCACGAGGTGCGAGCGCTCCGCACCCTCGGGATGGTCGCGCCGCGCGCGCTCGGTGGCGTCGACGTGGCCGTTGAGCGACTCGCTCGAGTCGCCACCGCGCCGGACGTGGCGCGGGCCGACGACGAGCAGGCCGATCACGAGCACGACGACGACGGCCAGCATGACGAACAGCCCAACTCGATCACCCATGGCACCTCCCGGGTCCGATCCGTCACCCTCGACGGTACTCCGCCGGGGTCGTGACGGGAACGGATCGACGGAGCCGGACGGCGCGCTCGAACCGGCGGGGCCGCGGGCCACCGCCGGTCGGGTGACCGGGGCTCAGCCCTGGTCGGGCGAGCTCCCCACGTCGTCGGACGTCGCGCGCAGCGGGTCGCGCACGTCGGGGGTCCGCCCACCCGCGCCCTCGCCGGGCACGGCGCCACCCTCGCCGGAAGCCGTGACGGCGTCGGTCGGCGGGTTGCCGACGAGTCGGTCGGGATCGGGCCGGGGCACCGGCCCGCCGTGCGCCGCCTCCACCGCCGGGTTCAACGTCTCGTGCTCGGCGTCGTCGCCGGCGCGTCGACGCGGTCGCATCACGACGAGGATGGCGGCGAGCACGACGATCACGCCCAGCATCACGAACAGTCCTGCGCGGTCACCCATGGGTCTCCTCCGGTGCTCGGGTGCATCTTCCGCCCGTCGTACCCAGACCCTCGCCGGCCGACACGCGACCGAGGCCACCGACACCGACACCGACACGACACAGACACCGACACCGGCGTCCCGACGGGCAGCACGCCTGCAGTCCCCGTCGGCCCCCCGTCAGCTCCGGGCCATCCCGAGGTCAGTCCTCGGGGGCGGTGCGGGCCGCGCGCGCCCGGGCGACACGGGCGGCGCGCTCACGCTCGAGGCGCGCCTTGGGGTCGTTGCCCTCCCCCAGCTGGGCGGGGCCGAAGACGGTCAATCCGATCATCCGCAGCCGGTAGCCGATGCGGTAGCCGACGGACAGGCCCTCGGTGGAGTTGGCTCGCGGCACGGTCACGCCTTCCGGTTCGTTAGTGCACTAAATGTTAGTGTACACAGAAGCCGGCGACGAACGACAGGAGGCTCGATGCGCACCCCCGAGGCAGAGGTGTCCCCCGACGACCTGCTCAAGCTCGACCAGCAGGTCTGCTTCGCGCTGGCGGTGGCCGCGCGCAACGTCATCGCCCTCTACCGGCCCGTGCTCGAGCCGCTCGGCCTCACGCACCCCCAGTACCTCGTCATGCTGGCCCTCTGGGAACGCTCGCCGCTCACCGTCCGCGAGATCGGCAACCTGCTGCGCCTCGAGCCCGCCACGCTGTCGCCGCTGCTCAAGCGGCTCGAGGCGGCCGGGCTCGTCTCCCGCGACCGCCACCCCGACGACGAGCGCGCGCTCGCGATCACGCTCACGGGGCGCGGCCGGGCCCTGCGCGAGCAGGCGCTCGGGGTGCCGCCCCGGGTCGTGGCCGCCCTCGGCATGGACCTCGACGAGCTGCAGGCCCTGCACGCCTCGCTGACCCGCGTCATCGCGGCCACCTCCCCGGCGGGCTGAGGGCGAGCCACGGCCGGCGACTACCGGCTCTCGAAGGTCTCCTTCGCCTTGGCGATCGCGAAGCCCCAGCCCTGCGACACGGTCGGCTTGGGCGGCACCGCCACCTCCTCGGGGTTCGTCACGACGTCGAGCAGCACCGGACCGTCCGCCGAGAACGCCCACCGCACGGCGTCGTCGAGCTGCTCCGGGTCGGTGACGCGGCGGCTCGTCAGCCCCATCGCCGTGGCCACGGCGGCGAGGTCCGGGTTGTCGAGCTCGGTGCCGAACTCCGGCAGGCCGCCCTGCTCCTGCTCGAGCTCGACCATGCCGAGCCGCCCGTTGTCGAAGACCACGACGACGACGGGCAGCCGGTAGGTCACCGCGGTGCGGAGGTCCCCGAGCAGCATCATGAGGCCGCCGTCGCCGGCGAAGGCGACGACGGGTCGTCCGCGGTCGAGGCCCTGCGCGCCGAGCGCCATCGGCAGGGCGTTCGCCATCGAGCCGAGGTTGTAGGAGCCAACGAGCCGGCGCGTGCCCCGCATCGTGACGAAGCGCGAGAGCCACGCGGTCGACATGCCGGTGTCGCTCGTGAAGATCGTCGAGTCGGGGGCGATGCGGTCGACGGCGGCCGCGAGCGCCTCGGGCCGGATCAGCCGCTCCGGGTTGTCGAGGACGGCGCGGGCACGCCCGAGCAGGGTGCGGTCGTGGCCGGGGTCGCGCAGGCCGCGCTGCCGCTCCTGCCACGAGGCGTATGCCGACACCGCCTTCTCGAGGTGCGTGCGGTCGGTGCGGCGCTCGAGGCGCGGCACGAGGGCGCGCAGGGTGGCCGCCGCGTCACCGACGAGGGCGTGCTGCACGGGGGTGCGGCGCCCGATGTGCTCACCGCGCGCGTCGAGCTGGACGACGACCTTCCCGGTCGGGTACCAGTCGCGGTAGGGGAAGTCGGTGCCGACGAGCACGAGCACGTCGCAGTCGTCCATGGCGGCCGCGGCGGCCGGGTTGCCGATGAGCCCCGACTGGCCCACCTGGAACACGTTGTCGCGCTCCAGCACCTCCTTGCCCTTGAGGCTGAGCACCATCGGCGCCGCGAGCACGTCGGCGAGCTCGAGCACCTCGGCGCGCGCCCCTGCCGCGCCGCACCCCACGAGCAGCGTCACGTCCGCGTCGTCCGCGAGGGCGGCGACCGCGGCCTCGAGCTGCTCGTCGGGCGCGGCAGCGGCGGCCCCGCAGGAGGCGAACGTCGCGGGACGCACGTCCTTGTCGACGGTCAGGTCGCCGACGTCGCCCGGGAGGGTGAGCACCGAGACGCCGCGCAGCGACACCGCGGCGTTGACGGCCTGCTCGAGCAGGAAGGGCAGCTGGGCAGGCGACGACAGGGTCTGCGACCACACCGACACGTCGGCGAAGAGGGCCGCGTTGTCGACCTCCTGGAAGAAGTCGGTGCCGATCTCGGGACTCGGCACCTGGCCGCAGATGGCGAGCACGGGCGCGTGCGACTTCTTCGCGTCGTAGAGGCCGTTCAGCAGGTGGATCGACCCGGGCCCGACGGTGCCCATGCAGACCCCGACGGTGCCGGAGAGCTGCGCCTGGGCGCTCACCGCGAACGCGGCGACCTCCTCGTGACGCACCCGATCCACTCGATGCGGTCCTCGCGGCGGATGGCGTCGGTCAGCGGGTTGAGGGCGTCGCCGACGACGCCCCACACCTGCCTGACCCCGGCCTGGGCGAGCGAGGTGATGAGGTGCTCGGCAACGGTCGTCATGGGTGTCCTCTCGTCCGGCGGCACGCGCGCCGCCACCAGCGACCTACCCCCAACCTCCTGCTGGGCACCGGCTGGACGTGCGCTGTGAGTGCCTTCCCAGCCGACGTCCAGCCACCACCCAGCGGTGGGGAGCATCGTCGGCACCATGCGGACCCGGGAACCTCGCGCATCGGCCTCGCACCGCTCGGCCAGGCTGCTGACCGGCACGTACGCCCTGGCCACCCTCGTGGCGGTCCTGCTCACCCTCTTCGCCCGCCGGCGCCCGCACCCCCTCCTTGCCGAGGGGCTGTTCGGGCTGCTCAACGTGCCCGTCGCCCCCACCTTCGTCTCGGTCGTCGTGCTCGCCCTCGCCACCCGGGCCCTCTTGGGCCGCAAGCGGATCGGCCTCTGGTTCGTGGCTGTCTTCCAGGCGCTCGGGCTCTACGTCGGGTTCGTCGCGCTCGTGCCCGCCGCGCGCCTGCCGCGCACCGACATGTGGGCCAGCCGCGGCGAGCTCGGCCGCGGCCTCGACATCGTCTCCACGGGGGTGGCCGTGCTCGCCCTCTGGTGGCTCTGGCGGCTGCGCGGACGCTTCACTGGACGGCTCCAGCGCGGTTCCTGGGGTCTCGCGCTCGCGGCCCTGCTGACGGGCACCCTGCTCACCCTCGGCGTCGCCCGCCTGCTCCTCGGCGTCGCCCACGCGCCGACGACGCAGGTCGACCCGCTCCTCGACACCGTGCTGGCGGTCTTCGGTGGCGTGAGCCGCCGGACGCTGGCGCTCGTGCCGCACTGGGTCGTCGAGGTGGTGGCCGTCTGCGCGGGCCTGACGATCCTCGCGTCCGTCACGCTCTTCCTCGCCTCCGCCCGTCCGCGCAGCCGGTGGTCGCCCGACCGGGAGGTGGCCCTGCGCACCCTGCTCGCCCGGCACGGGACGGACGACTCCCTGGGCTACTTCGCGACCCGGCGCGACAAGGCATCCGTCTTCTCCCCGGACGGCAGGGCGGCCGTGACGTACCGCGTGCTGGCCGGGGTGTCGCTCGCGTCCGCCGACCCGGTCGGCGACCCGGACAGCTGGCAGGCGGCGATCGACGCCTGGCGGGCCGAGGCGCACGAGTTCGGCTGGGTGCCGGCCGTGCTCGGGGCGAGCGAGCGCGGCGCGCGCGCGTACGCGGCTGCAGCGGGCCTGCGGGTGCTGCGGCTCGGCGACGAGGCGGTGCTGGAGCCGGCACGCTACGACCTGCGCCGGGCCTCCCTCTCCCCCGTGCGCCACTCGGTGGCCCGCGCGACCCGGGCGGGCCTCGTCGTCCTCGTCCGCCGCCAGGGCGACCTGCGGGCCGAGGAGCTCGCGGAGATCTCGGCCGGCGCGGACCGGTGGCGTGGCGGGGAGTCGGACCGGGGCTTCTCGATGGCGCTGAGCCGCTCCAGCGACCCGGCCGACACCGAGGTGCTGCACGTCACGGCGCACGCGCCCGACGGGGCGCTGGTGGGGCTGCTCTCCCTCGTCCCGTGGGGACGCTCGGGGGTGTCGCTCGACGTGATGCGCCGCTCTCCCGAGGCCCCCAACGGGGTGACCGAGCTCATGGTGAACGAGCTCCTCACGCGGGCGCGGGAGCTCGGGCTGCGTCGGGTCTCGCTCAACTTCTGCATGTTCCGTGCCGTCTTCGAGGACGCCGAGCGCCTCGGGTCGGGCTCGCTGACCCGGGTGGGCGCATCCGTGCTCGGCCTCTTCGACCGGTTCTGGCAGCTCGAGCGCCTCTACCGCTCGAACAGGAAGTACGAGCCCGAGTGGCTGCCCCGCTTCCTCTGCTACGAGGACGCCGTGTCCCTCCCCCAGGTGGCCGTGGCGGCCGGGGCGGCCGAGGGATTCGTGCGCCTGCCGTCCCTGCGGTCGACCCCGGCGACGCTCGACGACGCCCACCTGGCGGACGTGCGGGCGCTCGCGGCCGCCCCGGCCCCGACCGACGCCGGGCCCCGGCGTTCCGACCAGTTCCGCCGCCGGCGGGCGACCCTGGACCGGATGCGGGCGGCCGGCATGGACGCCTACCCGGTCGGCGCCGGCACGGCGGCGACGACGCCGCTCGCGTCGTGGTCGGCACCGTCCACGACGGCAGGCGCGGACGACCGGGCGGCCTGCACCGTCTCGGTCGTCGGGCGCGTCCGGTCGCTCCGCGACCACGGCGGGGTCGTCTTCGCGACCCTCGTCGACGGACCGGCGAGCGCGCAGGTGCTGCTCGACGCCGCGCGCACCGGGGCGTCCGAGCTGGACCGTTTCACCGAGGTCGTCGACGTCGGCGACCTCGTGCGCGTCGAGGGCACGAGGGGCAGCTCCCGGTCCGGCACGCCCAGCCTGCTGGCCCGGTCGTGGCGGATGGAGGCCAAGTGCCTGCACCCCGTGCCGTTCCGGGCCTTCGAGGACCCCGGTGCCCGAGCACGACGTCGCTCGACCGACCTCATCGTGCACCCGGACGGCCTCGAGCTGCTCCGCTGGCGCTCGGCCGTCGTCGCCTCGATCCGCCACACCCTCGAGGCGGCCGGCTTCCTCGAGGTCGAGACCCCGGTGCTCCACACGACGCACGGCGGCGCGACGGCCCGCCCGTTCACGACCTTCATCAACGCCTACGGCCTCGACCTCACGCTGCGGATCGCCCCCGAGCTCTACCTCAAGCGGCTCCTCGTCGCCGGGCTCGGCCCGATCTACGAGCTCGGGCGCAACTTCCGCAACGAGGGCGCCGACTCCACCCACAACCCCGAGTTCACCTCCCTCGAGGTCTACCAGCCGCACGCCGACTACGTCGCGATGCGTGCGCTGACCGAGCAGCTCGTGCGGCAGGCCGCCGTCCGCCTCCACGGCCGTGAGGCGCTGCCGCTGACCCGCGACGGGCGGGTGGAGCTCGTCGACATCAGCGACCCCTGGCCGGTCGTGCCGGTGCTCGATGCCGTCTCACGCGCCGTGGGCAGCCGGGTCACCCTCGCCACCGACATGGACGTGCTGCTCGGCATCGCCGCGGCGCACGGCGTGACGATCCGGCCCGAGATGGGGGCCGGCGCCGTCGTCGAGGAGCTCTACGCCGAGCTCGTCGAGCCGGTGACCCTGATGCCCACGTTCTTCACCGACTTCCCCCGGGAGACCTCCCCCCTGACGCGGCCCCACCGCACCCAGCCCGGCCTCGTCGAGCGGTGGGACCTCGTGGTGGCCGGGATGGAGCTCGGCACCGCCTACAGCGAGCTCACCGACCCCGTCGACCAGCGGGCCCGGCTCACCGAGCAGTCGCTCAAGGCGGCCGCCGGCGACCCCGAGGCCATGGAGCTCGACGACGACTTCCTCCACGCCCTCGAGCTGGGCATGCCGCCGAGCGGCGGGCTGGGCATCGGGGTCGACCGCCTCGTCATGGTGCTCACCGGCACCTCCATCCGCTCCGTCCTGACCTTCCCCTTCGTCCGGCCGGTTCCCGCCGCGCGATCCCACACAGAGCCGAGGCCGACATGGAGCTGACCGACACGAGCCTGCTCGTCCTGCTCGGGGCCCTCGCCCTCGGCGTCTTCGCGCTGGTGGTCGCGGGCCAGCCCCGACGCGGCGGGCGACCGCTGCAGGCCGTGGCGCGAGGCTTTCAGGTCCTCGTGCTCAACGTCCTCGTGCTGGCCCTCGCCGGGGCGGCGCTCAACGACCAGTACGTCTTCTACTCGAGCTGGGGCGACCTCTTCGGCTCGCGCTCGACCTCCGTGCAGGTGCACCACGGCGGCTCGTCCACGGCCGTCGTCGCCGCGTCCGTCGCCGGCCCCGGGTTCCGGGGCATGACCACCCCCGCGGTGCTCCCCCCGCTGCCGCAGCCGGGGTCGCGCCTGCAGACCTACACCGTGATCGACCAGCGCTCGAACGCGGAGGGCCAGGTCTACGTCCACCTCCCGGTCGGCTACGACCCGCGGTCACCGCGGGCCTACCCCGTCATCCTCGGGCTGCACGGCTTCCCCAGCGGGCCGCGCGGGTTCCTGCGGCTCAACTTCCTCAGCACCGTCGACGCGCTCACGGCCGAGCACCGGCTCGCCCCCTCGATCGTCGTCGTGCCGCGCATCGACACCCCGGCGGGCCTCGACACCGAGTGCGTCAACGGGGCGGCGGGCGAGCCGCAGACGGACACCTGGCTCTCGCACGACATCCCGGCCTGGACGGCGCGCCACTTCCACGTCGAGCGCACCCGCACCGCGTGGGCCGCGCTCGGCTACTCCTACGGGGCCTGGTGCGCGGCCTCGCTCTCGATGCGCCACCCCGACGTCTTCGGGGCCGCCATCTCGCTGCTCGGCTACTTCCGGCCCGACTTCAGCCCGGCCTACGACCCCCTGACCCCGGCGACCGAGCGCGGCTACGACCTCGTCGACCTCGCGAGGACCGCGCCGCCGCCGGTCGCCCTCTGGGTGCTGACCTCGCGCGAGGACACGTTGTCGTACCCGACGACCTCGAAGTTCCTCAGCGTGGCCCGGCCACCCCTCGACGTCACGGGCACCGTCCTCGCGCACGGCGGCCACCGTGACTCCGTCTTCACCCCGTTCGTGCCCCAGGCCCTGACCTGGCTCGGCCAGACGATGCCCGGGTTCCGTGGCTGAGCCCCGCGGCCGCCGAGGCCGTATGCCGTCGACCTTCCTGCCGCGGCACCTGGACGTGGTCCTCGGCGTCGTCGTGCTCGTCGTGGTGGTCGGCGGCGCCCTCATGCTCGGCGGGGTCGTGCCGAACCCGCTGGCCGCGAGCTCGTCGCAGCACCGCGAAGGTCCCACGGCTGCAACGGGATCCACCGGCGCGACGAGATCCGCGGGCCAGACCCCGTCGCCCTCGTCGGCGGCGACGACGACACCGCCGGCGACGTCGACGACCTCGGCCGTCCCGCCCGGACCCATGACGCTCGTCGGGCTCGGCGACTCGGTGCCGTCCGCCGAGACGTGCGGCTGCACCGGCTACCTCGAGCAGGTCGGCGCCCAGCTCGGGCGCGCGACCGGGCGCCGGTGGGTCGTGCACAACGACGCGAACGGCGGGGCGACCACGGCCGACGTCGAGGAGCACGTCACGTCCGGCCCGACGCGCGACCACCTGGCCGACGCCGACCTCGTCGTCATCGAGGTCGGCGCCAACGACTTCGACCTCGCCCACGTCGGCGACCCCGACTGCCTCCCGGCCGCGACCTCCGACTGCTGGACCGCGACCCTCACGGCCATGGGGCACGGCCTGCAGCGGATCATCACCGACGTGCGGGCGATCGACCCGCGGCCCGACCTGCGCATCGCCGTCATCGGCTACTGGAACGTCACGGTCGACGGCGCCGTCGGGCGTGCCCTCGGCACCGACTTCGTGCTCGGCAGCGACGAGCTGACCCGGCTCGTCAACGACACCGTGGCGCAGGTGGCGACCTCCACCCACGCCCTGTACGTCGACGCCTACGCACCCCTCAAGGGCACGAGCGGGACACGCGACCCGACCGGCGACCTGCTCGACGACGGGGACCACCCCAACGCGAGCGGGCACACCCTGCTCGGCACGGCGGTCATCGACGCCCTACAGCGCGACGGCGCCGTCCAGAGGTGGACGAGCGGCTGACCACCGGCCCGCGGGCCCCGGCGACCGGCATCCGGCGGCAGCGACGGCGGCTGCGGCCCTCCGCGGGCAGACCGCGCGTGGGCACCGTTGCACCCGCGACGGACTCGTGGCACGCTCGAGGTGGTCAGATCGGTCCAGGACAGTGCCGACTCCGTCTTCCGTCATGCATCGGAGATGAGTCGATGGCACCCTCGGACTCACAGCGTCCATCCTTCGCCGAGCGCGACGAGCAGACCGCGGCGCTCTTCGCCCGGCTCGCCGACGCCTCGAACCCCAGCGAGGTGGACGAGGTGGTGGAGCGGATCGTCCACCTCTACCTCGACCTGTGCTCCACCATGGCCGCCCGCTACCACGGGCGCGGCATCGAGCACGACGACCTCGTGCAGGTGGCCCGCCTCGCCCTCGTCAAGGCGGTGCGCCGCTACGAGCCGGGGCACGCCCCCTCGTTCGCGTCGTACGCCGTGCCGACCATCTCGGGCGAGCTGAAGCGGTGGTTCCGCGACCGGGGCTGGGTCGTGCGCCCGCCCCGGCGGCTCCAGGAGCTGCGGGCCAACCTCCAGACGGTGCGGGCCTCGCTCGAGCAGCAGCTCGGTGCCACGCCCACCGACGCCGAGCTCGCCGAGGCGGTGGGCGCCAGCGTCGAGGAGGTGCGCGAGCTGGCCGCGGTCGCGACCGGCTTCCGCCCGCTGTCGCTCGACAGCGCCTCGCCGGACGACGACCGGTCGGGCCTCGTGACCTTCCTCGCCCACGCGGACGCCGACCTCGAGCGTGCCGACGACCGGCTCTGCCTCTCCGCGGCCCTCACCGAGCTCGACGACGACGAGCGCGAGCTGCTCCTGCTGCGCTACGTGGACGGCATGACCCAGCGCGAGATCGGCGAGACGAGGGGCGTGAGCCAGATGCACGTCTCGCGGGCCCTGCGGCGGATCACCGAGCAGCTGCACGACCGCCTCGTCGAGCGCGTCGATGGCGCCGACGACGACGCGGCGGGCACGGGCGGCGCCGTGGCGCTCCACGCTGCTCGGGCGTTCTCGGACGGGGCGCTCGGCACGGCCTCGTGAGCCGGGGTCGGGCCGCGTCCGGGTGACCGGGCGGCACCCGTGACCGGCGCGGGGCGGCAGCGGGTACGTCACCGGGTGCCCCCATTGTAGGAGTCCCCACCCGTGTCGCCATGTCGATCGACCTGATCTACGTCATCGCCGGCGCGGCGATGCTGCTCGCCGCCGTGCTGCCCGCCCTGCTCGAACGCTATGCCGTCTCGGCGGCGATGGTGCTGCTGCTGCTCGGCATGGGCATCGGGCTGCTGCCCCTGCCCGAGGGGATGCGGCTCGACCCGCTCGAGATCCGGCCGCAGATCGAGCGCGTGGCCGAGTTCACCGTGCTCGTGGCGCTGATGGGCGTCGGCCTGGCGCTCGACCGCCCGCTCGACCTGCGGCGACGGGCGTCGTGGCGCACGTGGTCGCCGACGTGGCGGTTGCTCGGCATCGCGATGCCGCTCACCATCGGTGGGGTCGCCGTGCTCGGCTGGGGTCTCGGTCTGGCGCCCGCTGCCGCGCTGCTGCTCGGGGCGGTGCTCGCGCCCACCGACCCGGTGCTCGCGAGCGACGTGCAGGTCGCCGGCCCCGCCGTCGACCTCGACGCGGCCGGCGGGTCGAAGGGCAGGTCGTCGGACGGAGCGGACGACGCGGAGGATGCGGACGACGCGGAGGATGCCGAGGATGCCGACGGGTCCGGCCTCGGCGAACCCGTCGACGAGAAGGACGACGTGCGCTTCGCCCTGACCTCGGAGGCCGGGCTGAACGACGGCCTCGCGTTCCCCTTCGTCGCCGCGGCGCTGCTCGTCGCGGGGGCGGGCAGCGTGTCGTCGTGGGCCGTGTCGTCGACCCTGCACTGGCTCGCCTGGGACCTCGTCGGCAAGGTCGTCATCGGCGTCGTCGTCGGCGTCGTCGTCGGACGCGGCCTGGCGCGGGTCGCCTTCCGCTCCAGGCGTCCGTCGCTGCGCCTCGCCGAGCAGGGCGAGCCGCTGCTCGCCCTCGCCGCCCTCGTCATGACGTACGGCGCCAGCCAGCTCCTCGGGGGCTACGGCTTCCTCTCCGTCTTCGCCTGCGGCATGACCCTGCGGGCGGCCGAGCGCAGCCACGACTACCACCGCTCGATGCACGAGGTGGTGCAGCGTCTCGAGCGGCTGCTGACGCTCGTCATCCTCCTGCTGCTCGGCATGGCCATGACCAAGGGCGTGCTCGGCGAGCTCGACTGGCGCGGCGTGCTCATCGCCCTCGCGCTCGTGCTCGTCGTGCGGCCGCTGTCGGGCTGGTTCGGCCTGCGCGTGGCCGCGCGCCGCGCCGACCTGCCCGGCGGCCTCGGACGCAAGGAGACCCTGGCCGCCGCCTTCTTCGGGGTGCGCGGCATCGGCTCGCTCTACTACCTGGCCTACGCGGCCGGTGAGCACCGGTTCGACGACGAGCGCTGGCTGTGGTCGACGGTGGCCTTCACGATCCTGCTCTCGGTCATGGTGCACGGCACCCTCGCCACCCCGGTGATGCGCTATCTCGAGGGTCGACGCGAACGGGCCGCGGCCGTCGGCACGACCTGACCCACCGGCGTCAGCGGGCGAGCACCACGGTGCAGTGCGCGTGCTCGACGACCGCGCCACCGGTCGACCCGAGCAGCATGCCGGCGAAGCCGCCGGTGCCGGTCGCGCCGATGACGAGCGTGTCGGCGGTCTCCGAGCGCCTGACCAGCTCCTCGGCCGCGTGCCCCGGGACGACCTCGCTCTCGATGGTGACGTCGGGGAAGTCGGGTGCGGTCTCGCCGACGACCTCGTCGAGGAGCGCGCGCGTCGCCTCCTCCGGGTCGGTCGTGAACCACCACGGCGAGGACCCCACGCGGTCCGGCGGCGCGAGCGGGTAGAGGTGCCAGACCGAGAGCGCGACGACGTGCCCGCCGCGCGCGCGGGCCTCGGCGCACGCCCACCGCAGGGCGATCCGGCTCGCCTTGGAGCCGTCGACCCCGACGACGATCGTGGCTCCCCGCTCCCCCACCGGCTCGGGTCGCCCGCTGCTGGTTCCGGTGCTGCCGGTGCTGCCGGTGCTGCTGGTCCTGCTCGTCTCGTCCATGTCGCCCATCTCGCTCACCTCTGGATCCAGCCTCGCGCGCGGACGGTCGCGGCGGCAGGTGCCCAGGGCCCCTCCCCCGAGGACCAAGGTCCCGAACCGGACCGACCTTCGGCCGTGTCGGGGCCCGCCCGGCGCTCGCACCATCGGAGGGAGAGCGCCGCACCCGCGGCGGAACAGCTGGGAGAAGACCATGGGCAGCGTCCTCGTCACCTACTCGACCCCTCCCGCGCCACCGGACGAGGCGCCCTGCGACGGGACGCCCGTGGACCGGACGACCCCGGCCCGGACGCCCCCGGCGGACGCGCCGGGCGACCGTCCCGACGCGCACGCGGCCGCGGTCGCGAGCGCGGCACCCGACGTCGCGGCGACCACGGCCGGCATCGACGAGGCCATCGCCGCCGGCATCACCCACGAGCTCACGGTCGCCGGCCACCGGGTGGCCTGCCGCCCCTTCGTCGCGGCACCCCCGACCGACGTGTTCGACCTCGTGGTCGTCGTCGACGGCCTGCGCGTCAGCCACCGGGAGGCCGGCGCGCGACGGCTCGCAGCCTCCGTCCCGCCGCCCGCCGCCCCGCCCGGCCCACCGTCGCCGTATGCCGTGCCGACCGGTCGCGAGGACGCGAGCATCCCCCTGACGTGGTGCGCCGACTGGCGCGCCGTCGAGGCGTGGTCGCGGACCGTGGGCGGGCAGCTGGCTGCCCTGCTCGAGGTGCGCGCCGAGCTGGCCCGGGTGCGCGCCGAGCTCGAGCGCTGCCGCGAGCAGGCACGGTCGGCGGCCCGCGACCGTCACTCGCCGACCGGCCTCACGCCCGGGCACGGCGGCCGCCGTCGGCGACTCGGCGTCGGCGCGGCGGGGGGCGGGTCATGAGGGCCTCGGAGCACCCGGGCCGAGCCGCCACGGCCCGCGAGACGCACCCGGCCCGGCGTGCCGGGCGCCGCCTCGGCTACGCCGACCTCTCGACGGCGCAGAGCCAGGCACTGCTCGAGTCGCACGACATCGGTCGCGTCAGCTGGAACGCCGGGCACGGCCCGCAGATCTTCCCCGTCAGCTACGCCCTGGCGGCCGACCTCATCGTCTTCCGCACCTCCCCGTTCGGGGTGCTGTCCGAGCTCGTGCACCCGGCCCACGTGGCCTTCGAGGTCGACGACCTCGACCGCGCGCGTCACACGGGGTGGAGCGTCATCGCCCGCGGCCGCGCCCAGGCCGTCGCCTCCCCCGCCCTGCTCACGCACCTGTGGACCGTCGACGGCGCCGAGCCCTGGGCGGGCGGGGTGCGCAACGTCTTCATCGGCATCACCGTCGAGCGGCTCACCGGCCGCGTCTTCGGCTCCCCGGAGCTGCCCCTCCCGACCCACGACGCCATCTGAGGTCGGGGTGCGCGCGGGGCCGGAGCCGGCCGCTTCGGCCCCCGCGGCGCCCGGGCCGCCCTATGTTGGAGGCATGAGGTCGTCGCGCGCGACCCGCCGGCCGGAAGGGCCACCCGAGCCGGCACCCGGGGCCGAGCCGGCCGCCGGGGCCGACGACCGCCTGCGCACCGTGCTGGCGGCCAACCGCTCGGTCGTGTCCGAGCTCGCCCTCCCCGCCGTGCTCCGCCGCATCGTCGAGGCCGCCCGGGAGGTGGCCCGGGCCCGCTACGCCGCGCTCGGGGTGCTCGGCGTGGACGGGCGGCTCGAGCAGTTCGTCCACTCGGGCCTCGACGCCCCGGACGTCGAGCGCATCGGCCACCTGCCCACGGGTCGCGGCGTGCTCGGTGCCGTCATCGAGGATGCCGCCCCGATCCGCCTGCACCGCATCGCCGACGACCGGCGCTCCGCCGGCTTCCCGGACGGTCACCCACCGATGCAGAGCTTCCTCGGGGTGCCGGTGCGATCGCGCGGAGAGGTGTTCGGCAACCTCTACCTGGCCGACCGCCTCGACGGCACGGACTTCACCGAGGCCGACGAGGAGCTGGTGGTCGCGCTCGCCGCGAGCGCCGGCGTGGCCGTCGAGAACGCCCGGCTCTACGAGGAGTCGAGGCTGCGCCAGGAGTGGCTGCGCGCGTCGGCCGAGATCACGAGCGACCTGCTGCGGCCCGGCCTCGGGTCGGACGTGCTCGTCCGCATCGCCGACGCCGTGCTGCGCCTCGCCGACGCCGACGTCGTGGCGATCGCCCTGCCCCGCGCCACGCGGGCCCAACCGGACGGTGACGGTCCGGAGGGTCGTCGGGCGCGGGGTCCGGACCACGGCTCCACCACGGACGACGACGAGCTGCTCGTCGAGGTGGCCCGCGGGCTCGGCGCCGACGAGCTCGTCGGCACGTCCTACCCGGCGCCGGCGGTCGCCCAGCTGGCCGCAGCCGCCCTGCGCGAGCGCAGCGCGGTGCTGGCGGACACCCCCGGACCGGCCGACCCGAGGCTGCGGCACCGGGTGCGTGGGAGCTCCGACGCGCCGGTCATGGCCTGCCCGCTCGTGGACGAGGCAGGCGTGCGCGGTGCAGTCGTCGTGGCGCGGGGCCCGGGCAGCCGGCCGTTCGGGGTCGCCGAGGTCGAGATGGCCGAGCAGTTCGCGGCGCACGCGGCGGTCGCCCTCGAGCTGGCCGACCGCCGCACCGACGAGGAGCGCCTCGTCCTGCTCGAGGACCGGCACCGCATCGCGCGCGACCTGCACGACCACGTCATCCAGCGCATCTTCGCCACCGGCCTGCTCCTCGACGCCGCGCGCACCCGCCGTGACCCGGATGCCGTGTCGGCCGCCGTCGGGCGGGCCGTGGACGATCTCGACGAGACGATCCGCCAGATCCGCGCCACCATCTTCGAGCTCCAGGACGCCACCACCGCCGATGTCCGCTCGGCGCTGCTCACCGTCGTCGGCGCCGCGAGCAGCGGTCTGGGTTTCGAGCCGACCCTGCACCTCGAGGGCCCGGTCGCGACGGTCGTCGACCCCGACCTGCTGCACGACGTCACGGCCGTGCTGCGCGAGGCCCTCACCAACGTCGTCAAGCACGCCCGCGCCACCGGGGTCACCGTGACGGTCGCGGCCTCGGCCGAGACCGTCACGGTCGAGGTCACCGACACCACCCACCTCCCCGACGCCGACGCCGACACCGACGACGACCGGACGGGGGTCCCGACCGACGACCCGACCGGCGACCGACCCGAGGGTGCGGGCGACGGGCCGGCGCGGGCATACGACCCCCGCGACCGGGGCGGTCACGGCCTGCGCAACCTACGCGTGCGCGCCCGGGCCCGCGGTGGCGAGAGCTCGCTCCGTTCGCACGCACGAGGAAGGACCCTGACGTGGACCGTGCCCCTGACGAGCTGACCGGCCCCGTCACCGTCTTCCTGCTCGACGACCACGAGATCGTGCGGCGCGGGCTCGTCGACCTGCTCGAGTCGCACGGCGGCTTCACCGTCGTGGGCGAGGCCGCGACGGCGGCGGAGGCCCGCCGCCGCATCCCCGTCCTCGCGCCGCGCGTGGCGCTGCTCGACGCCCGGCTGCCCGACGGCAACGGCATCGACGTGTGCCGCGAGATCGCGGTCACGAGCCCGGGCACCCGTTCGATCGTGCTCACCTCCTACGACGACGACGACGCGCTCTTCGCGGCGGTCATGGCGGGCGCCTCGGGCTACCTGCTCAAGCAGATCCGCGGCCCGTCGCTCACCGAAGCGGTGGCGCACGTGGCACGCGGCCACTCGCTCATCGACCCCGCGCTCGTCGAACGGCTGCTCGCCCGACTCCGCTCCCCCGACGCCCCTGCGGGCGGCAGGGGCGAGGGTCCCGGTGCGCCGCTCCACGGAGGCCGTCGGCACGGCGTCATGGTCGACGGTCGCCCCGCCCCGGCCCTGACCGACCGCGAGGACCAGATCCTCGCGCTCATCGCCGACGGCCTGACCAACCGTCAGATCGGCGAGCGGCTGCACCTCGCCGAGAAGACGGTCAAGAACTACGTGTCGGGGCTGCTCGCCAAGCTCGGCTTCGAGCGCCGCACGCAGGCGGCGGTCTGGGGCGCGCAGCACCCGAACCCCGACGCCGAGGGATGAGTCGGCGCGCGGTGTAACGCCGCGCGCGCCCGCGGCGATGAGGGGGTGAGGCGGCACCCGATCCCCCGAGCGGGTGCCGCCTCGCCTGCGCGCGCAGCCCGGGCGGGCGCTCCGATCACCCGCGGAGGGGGAGTCGCCGACGCCCGGCCCGCCCCTAGCGTGACGGCATGAGGACCCGCCGGATCGCGTCGGCCGCGCTCGTGCTCGGGTGCGCCGTCACCCTCACCGCGTGCACGTCGCAGCCCGACCCCACCCAGGCCCGGATCACCAACCCGGCCCGCGGCACGAGCGTCAACGCCGAGGCCGGCGCGATCCGGCTCCTCGCCACCCGCATCGACGCCCCCGCCGACCGCAATCTGCTGGGCGGCACCAACACGGGGCTCTTCACGACCCTGTCGAACGACGGCGACACCGCCGACCGCCTGCTCGCCGTGAGCACGGTCTACGCCACGCGCGTCGTGATGCGACAGGGCACCGACGGGCCGGAGACCCCGGTCGGGACCGACCTGCCCGGCAGTCGTCTATTCCGACCGGGAGGGCTGCGCGGAGGCCGCCCGCCGCCGCACCACCGACCCGGTGGATGATGGTGGCGTCCCGACGGGCGAGACGCGAGCGAGCCGCTCCGCCAACCTGTTGCACCGCCCAGTCGCACCACCCCAGCCGCACCACCGATGAGGAGCACGCCGTGACCCCGGAGCGCAGCCGGTTCCCGAGGTCGGTCTACGAGGCCGGCGACGACCCCGACCCGCGCTTCAGCCTCGCGAACGAGCGCACCTTCCTCGCCTGGATCCGCACGGCCCTCGCCTTCGTCGCGGCCGGCCTCGCCGTCGAGGCGCTGCAGGTGCCGGTCGCGGCGTGGCTGCGCGTCACGATCTCGGTCCTGCTCGTGCTCGCCGGGGTGGCGGCCACGGCCCAGGCCTGGATCTCCTGGGTGCGCACGGAGCGGGCGATGCGCCACCTCGCGCCGCTGCCGTCCTCCGGCCTCAAGCTGCCGATAGCCGTGATCCTCGGCATCGTCGCGATCGCCGTGCTCGTCGGGGTCCTCGGGTGACCTCCCCCGCCGACCCGGGCCTGCAGGCCGAGCGCACGTCGCTCGCGTGGCGGCGCACCGCGCTGTCGGTGGCGGTCGGCTCGCTCGTGGGCCTCCGGGTGCTCCCGGGTGAGCTGGGGGCGTACGGGTATGCCGTGTGCCTCCTCGGTCTCGGCTGGAGCATCGACCTCGCCGTCGTCGCGCGGCGTCGGCACCGGGACGCGAATCTCGTGCTACGACGGGTCGGTCACCGCGGCCCCGAGGGCGCCGTCATGGCCCGGGTGGCGCTGGCCACGGCCGTCACGGCGGTCGCCGCCCTCGTCGGCGTCCTCGTCATCGCCGGGCACTGAGCCACCCACCCTCCGCCTCACCCGGTGCGGGTGACGTGGCCGCCACCCGACCCGCGCGAGCATGGAGCCCCGTCGAGGAGGTGAGCGCATGAGCAGAGCCGTGCGACCGGTCGGTCCGGTCGACATCGCCGTCATCGGTTTCACCGGTGACCTGCGTGGCACCGGTGTCGCGGCCGCCGTGGCGCGCGCCGTGGCCGAGGGCGTCGTGCGGGTGCTCGACGTGCTCGTCGTGCGCAAGGACGACACCGGCGCCGTGACGATGCTCGACGCCGAGACGACCGAGGGCGTCGAGGAGCTGCTCGGGTTCCCGGCCGACCTGCCCGACATGGTGGGCGAGGACGACGCCCTCGCCATCGCCGCCGAGATGGCGCCCGGCTCGTCGGTGGTCGTCGTCGTCTGGGAGAACGTCTGGGCGGCCCACATCGCGGCCGCCGTGCAGGCGTCCGGCGGCCAGCTGCTCACGCTCGAGCGCATCCCGGCCGAGGACGTGCGAGAGGCGCTCGAGTCGATCAGCGGGTGAGCACCCCACCGCTCCCGCACGGAGCCGACCAGCCGGACGTGCCGATGACCCATCGTCGGGTGTCGCCGTGAACGGCGTCTGGGGCGCGCTGCTGCCGCTCGTCGTGGGCAGCGCCGTCGTCCCCATCCAGGTCGTCGTCGTGCTCCTGCTCCTCCAGGGCGGAGGACGGGTGCCCGCCCTCGCCTGGGTGGCGGGCGTCTCGACCGTCCGGCTGCTGCAGGGGCTCGTCTTCGGCGTCGTGCTTCGCCCCGAGACCCCGACCACGAGCGCGCCCGGACCCGACGCGGCGTCGCCGTTCACGGCCTCGCTCCTGCTCGTGCTGGGCGTCCTGCTCCTCGTCATGGCCGGGCGCAAGGCGCTCGACCAACCCGACGAGGACGCCCCACCCCCGCGGTGGCTCGAGGCCACCGCCTCGATGCGCCCGGGCAGGGCCTACCTGTTCGGCGCGCTGAGCATGGTCGTCGGGGCGAAGTTCTGGGTCTTCACGCTGGGAGCCGTCGCGGCCATCCACGACGCCGCGCTGCCGACCGCGACGGGAGTGCTGACGTTCGTGCTCTTCGTGGTGCTGGCCCAGACGCTGCAGGTGGCCGCCCTCGTCGTGGCCTTCGTCGCGCCACGCCGGGCCGACGACGTCCTCGGGCCGGCGGCCGGCTGGCTGACGCGGCACAACCGGCCGCTCGTGATCGGGGTCGGGCTCGTCTTCGGGGCGTGGTTCGCGGTCAAGGGGCTCACGGGCCTCGGACTGGTCTGACCCGGCGGTCGGGGGTCCGCGCGCCGGGCTCGGCGGGCGCGTGCCCGCGGCTCGACGGGGGCGACCGCTCCCGACGCGGCGCCATGGAGTCCCCCTCGCGGCGGGTCCCGCCGGGGGCCGCCCCGCTCCCGCGCCCGGCGCCGGGAGCCCGCCGTCGTCCGGGAGGCCCCGGCGTCGGGCTTGGTGTGGCGCGCGGCCCGTCCGCGCGGACGATCTCCGCGAACTGCGCGTCGAGCAGGTCGGGGTCACCCAGGACGATCTCGAGGAACGCCTCGTCCACGTCGGTCTGCCGGGTCGACCCGGCATACGTCATCGGCTCGGTCATCGCACTCGCCTCAGGCGGTGATGGTCGCCCGGCCCTCGCCCGGCTGGGCGATCTCGATGCGCCTCGGCTTGGCCCGCTCGGCCACGGGGATCGCGAGGCTCAGCACGCCGGCGTCGTAGCTCGCCTCGATGCGCTCGGTGTCGAGGCTGTCGCCGAGCACGAGCTGGCGACTGAAGACGCCGCGCGGGCGTTCGGCGGCGATGAGCTCGGCGTCGCTCGCGCGTGCGCGGCGTTCGGCCTTGACCGTGACGACGTTGCGCTCCACGTCGAGGTCGATCGACCCCGGGTCGACGCCCGGCAGGTCGAGCTCGACGTGGAAGGTGTCGCCGTCGCGCCACGCGTCCATCGGCATGGCCGAGGGGCGGGCGAGGGTGCCGTTGCCGCCGATGGCCAGCTGGGCCAGGCGGTCGAGGTCACGGAAGGACTCTCGGATCGGGTCGGTGCGCATCAGCATCGTTGTCACCTCCATCGCGTCCAGATGCTCCGGTGTGGCCACGATCGCGTCTGTCGATCTGTGGCATGCGCTGTAGATTTTGTGTAGCACGACTGGCACACTGTGCGCAAGAGCCCGACACCACCGGGCGGAGGAGGCACGGATGGCGGGCGACGACCACGCGACCGCGCCCGACCCCGCGCGCGGCGTCTACGGCATCACGGTCGCCGCGGAGCTGGTCGGCATGGAGGTGCAGAGCCTCCGGCTCTACGAGGCCCGAGGCCTGCTGACGCCGCACCGCACCCCCGGCGGCACGCGCCGCTACAGTGCCGACGACCTCACCCGGCTGCGCCGCATCGGCGCCCTGCTCGCCGACGGCGTCAACCTGGCCGGCATCCGGATGCTGCTCGAGCTCCAGGAGGAGAACCGGGCGCTGCGGGCCCGCGTCGCCGCCCTGCGCGTCGGGGGACGCCACTGACCGAGCTGCGCGGCTGAACCCGGCCAGCGGCTCACTGCGCCAGTACCCACCGAGGGCAGTCACATTCACCATCGCTCGAGGCAGCCCGTCATGGGCTACTCCTCGGAACGCCGATCTCGTGATCGCCACTCCGTACTGCCTGCGCCACCGCGTGCAGCTTGACGTTGCCGTCCTGCGACAGACGCCGGAGGTAGGCGAACGCCGCGTCCGCCGTGAGGGCGTGACGTTCCATGAGGATGCCGACGGCCTGCCCGATCTCCTGGCGGGTCACCAGAGCCTGCTCGAGCTGCTCGGCCTGCTGCGCCGTCGCGACCGTGACCGCGAGGTGGTCCGCCACCGCGGCGACGAGCTCCACGACGGCCTCCGGGACATCGTCCGACGCGGACGACGCGAGGGTCAGCACACCGACCACCCGTCCGCGCCAGGCGAGCCTGACGGCGACGAGGGTCCGCACCCCCAGGGCCTCCGCGCACGCGGCCACGCCCGGCCACCGCGCCTCGTCGTCCGCGCACCCCAACCGCAGGACCGCCCGCCGTCGGTCACCACGCAGCACGGCTGCGGCCGGGCCCCGACCGGTCGTGAACTGCTCGTCGAACGCGGGCGGGACCTCGCTCGTGGCCGTGAGCAGTCGCACGCCCCCGCCGCGTCGGACGACGTGGACGCAGAGGTGCGAGGCGTCGCGGACCACCCGCGTCGTCGCGGCGAGCACCCCCCCGACGACGGAGGCGACGTCGTCGACGGCGCTCTGCGGGCGGGAGGCAGGTGTCTCGGCGAACGAACGGGAGCCGTCGAGCCCGATGGGCTCGCGCAGTGCCGGGGACGGCGCCCGCACGGAAAGCGGCGCAACAGGGTAGATGACATCGACGTCCGGCGACACTGCGAGAGCAGGGGTCGGTGGACGGGGAGAGGTGCGAGACAAGGGAACCCCTTGCGGGCGCGGCTTCCCTCGTCGGTTGAAGGTGCCTGCGCGCCGCGCGACCCGTTCGGGGCCCCGCGGCCCGTGCCCGCGATCAAGAGAACCAACGTACACCGGCGCTCCGACAGTCGGCCCGGACAGGCTCGTCCGGCGTCACGACACCGCGTGCGGGTCCGGCTGCTCGCGCTCAACGGCAGCTCGCGCTCACCGGCTGCTCGGGGTCAACGGCCGCTCGGGGTCAGGCGCTGCAGCACCTCCGCCGCCGCGAGGACGACGTCGCGGGCGAGGTAGCCGCCACCGCGTTGCTCGAGCAGGGCGCCCGCCCGGGCGTGCAGCCACGCGCCCCAGGCGCCCGCCTGCTCCGGTGGGGCACCGCGCGCCATCAGCCCGGTCACGACTCCTGCCTTGACGTCGCCCGACCCCGCCGTGGCCAGAGCCGACGGCCCCGAGTCGCAGCACCACGCCCTCCCGTCCGGGGCGGCCACGTGCAGCTCGCCCGTCCCGCTGAGCACGCTGGCACCGGTCCTGTCCGCGGCGTCCCGGCAGGCGGCGAGCGGGTCCTGCTCGACCTCGTCCTCGCCGCGCCCCAGCATGACGGCGAGCTCGGTGGCGTTCGGGGTGAGCACCGCGCGACCGGCCAGGTGGGAGAGACCGCGCAGGTTGTCGGTGAGGAAGGCCGTCCCGAGCGCGTCGACGACCACGGACGTGTCGAGGCCGGGGACGACCTGCGACACGAAGAGGTTCGCCGTCGACGGGTTGCCGAGGCCCGGCCCGATGAGCACGACGTCGACGGCGTCGGCTAGCTCGAGCACCCGCTCGGCGCCGGACACCGAGAGCTCACCGGCCGGGGTCACGGGCAGGCCCTCGACGTAGGCCTCCGGCAGGGCGACCGCCAGCGCGCCGGCGGTGTCTCGGGCGGTCGCGACCTGGACCTTGCCCGCTCCCACGCGCAGGGCGGCCTCCGCCGCCAGCAGCACCGCCCCGGGGGTCTGCCTGGCGCCGCCGACGACGAGCACGGTGCCCCTCTGCGACTTGTCGCCGTCGGCTGCGGGCAACGGCCAGGAACCGAGCAGCTCCGGGTCGATCCGGATCGTGGGGTGGGCCGTCATCGCGCGCCCTCGCGCCGCCCCGGCTCGGAGTCCGGCTCCTCGCGGGTCGCCTCGGCCTCGGAGTCGTCGAGGTGGCCGACGTCGGCGAAGGAGAGGAGGGCCAGCCCGCCGTCGCCCTGCCGCCGGTAGCGCGTCAGCGAGCAGTTGGGCAGCGGCTCGTCCCGGTCGAGCGCGAGGACCGTCTGCTCGTCGAGGCCCTCGAGGGCGAGCCGGAAGCTCATGATGACCGCCTGGTGCGTGAAGACCCACACCCGACGACCCGCGTGCCGCTGGGCCAGGTCTGCGAGCACGTGACGCACCCGGAGCGCCACGTCCGTCCAGCTCTCACCCCCGGGCGGACGGTAGTAGAACTTGCCGAGACGCTCGCGCCGTTCCGCCTCCTCGGGGTGGCTCTCACGGATGCCCAGGCCGGTCAGGCCGTCGAAGACGCCGAGGTCGCGCTCCCGCAGCCGCTCGTCGGTGACCGGGTCGAGGCCGATCGCCTCCCCGACCGTGCGGGCCGTCATCGCGGCCCGCACGTAGGGGGAGCTGAACACGACGTCGGGGTGGGCGCCGGGACCCTTCAGGACGTGCCGGGCGAGGGCTGCCGCCTGCTCACGACCCCGCGGCGAGAGCGGCGTGTCGGGGTCGCGCGTGTCGAGCCGCAGCCGGCGCGACTCACGCCGGTGCGCCTCCGTGTCGGCCAGGTTGCCCACACTCTCGCCGTGGCGCACGAGCACGAGCTCGCTCACCTGGTCGACCATCGCGCTCTCCTCCACCGCCGCCACCCCGTTCGTTCCGTTCGCTCCGTTCGACCGTCACCTCGACCCCGCGAGTGCCCTAGCGCGTGCTGCCGGGACGCCCGCCGACGATCGCGTCGTGGCCCGAGGCGCGCTCGAGGTGCTGACGACCGAGCACCAGGCCGAGCGCGATCATGCCCAGCCCGAGGAGCAGGTGCAGCCAGTCGTCGGCCGGGTTGACCGGCACGAAGTTGGCCGACGAGTCCTTGTCGATGACGAGCCCGTAGACCCAGAGCACGAGGTAGACCACGCCACCGCCGACGAGGTAGCCGCGAGACGCCTTCCACGACCTGGCGGCCGCGATGCCGACCACGCCGAAGAGGAGGTGGACGACGTTGTGCAGGATCGACACCTGGAAGATGCCGAGCAGCTTCGCCTCCGAGTGGTGCCCGGCGAAGGTGAGGTCGCCGAAGTTCGACGTCACACCCGGGATGAAGCCGGCCACGCCGACGAGCAGGAACACGGCGCCGACGAGCATGGCGGCCTTCTGGAGGGCGGTGCGTCGGTTCGGATGGGTTCCGGTGGTGTTGTGGTCCATGGGAACACCTTTCGTTGCTGGGGTGGTGGGAGCAGCGGGACTCAGGAGGTCGACGTGCCCGACACCGACTGCGCCGAGTCGGCGGCACTCTGCTGCACGTCGGAGGCAGCCTGCCGGGCGTCCGACTTGACGTCCTCGACCGCCGACGTGGCCGTCTCCTTGACGGACTGGACGGCCTCATGCGCCGGCTCCTTGAGGTGCTGGGCCGATTCGCTCGCGGCATCCTTGACGACCGACTGCGCCTCGGAGAGAACGGGTTCCGCCTTCTCCTTGACCGCCTGCGACATGGAGCGCTCCTTCTCGGAGGCGGGCAGGAGCGACCCGACGAGCCAGCCGGCACCGAGCGCGATCAGCCCGGCCGCCAAGGGGTTGCCCGCGGCCTTGCGCTGCACGGCGTGGCCGGCCTGCGACGCCGTGGAGCCCACATCCTGCATCACGCCGGACGCGGTGTCGCCGGTGTCCGAGGCGCTGCCCATGACGCGGTCACGCACCGAGGCGGCGCGGCCCTTGAGCCGGTCGGCCTGGCGGGCCGCCACGTGACTCGGGCTCACGGACTCGCCGAGAGCGTTGACGTCGCGGCTCAGCTCGGCCCGCGTGCGCTCGATGTCGGCGCGGATCGCCTCCGGGTCGTCGGACGCCGGTCGGTCGATGGTGGAGTGGTCGGTGCTGGAGTAGTCGGTGGTCATCGTGTCTCCTCGTTTCCCTTGAGTGCGTGGGGAACTCGCGCGGCGGTCTCTGCCGTGCGCGGTAGTCCCTGGATCTGTTGCGTGGTGCGGCGTCCGACGGCGGCGAGCACGCCGGCCACGACGCCCCAGACGGCCATGACGATCACCGCGGCCCATGCACGGCTGTCGAGCGCGCTCGCGAGCCATTCCCACACGGCGAGCGAGAGGAAGAGCAGCGCCATCCAGCCGGCGACGGCCGCCCCGCCGAACATGCCGGCGGCCTTGCCCGCTCGAGACGTCGTCTGCTTGAGCTCTGCCTTGGCGAGCTCGACCTCCTGCCTCAGGAGAGTGCTGAGTCCCTGACTGATGTCGCCCACGAGATCGCCGATCGAGGCGTGCTCGGCCTTCTCGTGGGAACTCTCGCGGTCAGGGCGCGCCGCCGTCACGAAGTCCTCGTCGCCCCCCTCGGTGGGGACGGCTGCCGACACCGGTGGCACGGTCGTGACGGCCGGGTCGGCGGCGGCGTACGGACCGGCGGCGCCAGGGGCGTCGGGCCTGGTGCTCATCAGACCGCCGCCCCGCGCGTGCCGTCGGCAGCGTCGTCGTCCGAACCGCCCGCGAGGCTACGGGTCATCCGCCCCCCGACCACGCCGACGACGGCGGCGCCGATGAGGAACGCGCCGGGACGCCGACGCGCGAACGAGCGCAGCTCGTCGAGCATGTCTCCCGGCTCACGGTTCTCGATCCAGTCGGCCGCCGACCCGGCCCGCTCGGCGATCTGCCCCGCGGCCTCGCCGGCCAGCCCCTGCTGTTCTGACCGCGAGGCCATCTGGCGCAGCTCGTCGGCGAGACCGCGCAGGCCCTCGGCCGCTCGCTGACCCTGCGACGACGCCTGGTCGTCGAGCTCGCCGCGCAGCTGCCCGAAGAGCGACTGCAGCTGCGAGGTCGCCTCGGACACGACGTCGCGCGCTCCTGAGGTCGCCGTCCCGGCGACGGCGCGCCCGCTCTCGGCCGCATCGGCCGCGACGGAGCCGGCCTCGTTCTTGACCGTCTCCGCCGTGCCGCTGGAGCCGCTGTCGGCCTGCCCGTTCCCCGACTGCACGTTGCCGGTCATGCCGTCGGTGCCGTGCGACAACGACCCCTCGACTCCCGCGGTCGCGTTCTCGATCCGGTCGCGCGAGACGTCGGAGGTGTGCGTCGGCGTCGCGCCGAGGTCATCCGACACCGTTGTGTCATATGGACGTTCAGTCATCGTCGTTCCTTCCGTGGCCGGAGCACGGGGCGAGCCACCTGCTCGAGCCGCCCGTGCGTCCTGTGTGGTCGTGGTCCCTCGGTACCCACCGGCCGGAGGTCCATGCAGGGATTCGGACATGGGTCGGATTCGCCGGGAGCGGGTATGTGGGTCGTCCGTGCGTGGCCGTCCTGGCGCGCACGCCCGTACGGGCCGGTCCTGCGGCGCTGACCGTCCGGGTCCAGTCGGCGCGTGAGCCAGCCGGCGGAGTGTGCCGCAACCCGGAAGCGACGCCCGCCGTAGCGCATGCCGCCCTTCAGGCGGCTTCCCAGCGCGATCCACACGCACACCCCACGCTCGAGCACCCACACGGGGGCCCACAGGGGCACGCTCGGGGGCACTCGGTCGGTGCCGACCCGGCACCGCCCGCGGTGCGCGACGGCCACGGCGGCGCCCAGGACCAGCGCGAGCGCACGAGGACGGGCGCGTGCGACGGCGCCCAGTGCGGGGAGGATCGCGAGCTCCACGACGAGGCGCTGCGGCTGCGCCAGGTCGTCGTACGCCTGCCGGACCCGTTGCGACCAGAACATGGAGGGCGTGGGGGCGCGCCTCGACACCGTGACCCCGTCGAGTGCCACGGCGCGGCCCCCGAGGGCCTGCACCGTCCGCCACAGCTCGAGGTTCTCGAAGAGCACCTCCGCGCTCCATCCGCCGCAGGCGAGGACCGTCGAACGACGGACCGCGAAGGTGCCCGGCCAGTCGGTGGCGATCGCGACGTTGACGAGGCTGCGGGCACCGTCCCACCTCGCCTGCCAGGGCCAGGCGTCGTAGACGTTCACGGGTCGCACCAGGTCCGCGTCCGCGAGCGCCCGAATCATCGTCGCGAGGGAGTCCGGCGTGTGGCGCACGTCGTCGTCCGCGAGCACCACCAGCTCGTGCCGGGCCGCGCGGATGCCGGTCACGGCGCCGACGACCTTGCCGTTCGTGGCCCGCGCCGCCGCCGCGGGCCACGCCTCCGGCGCGAGGATCCGCGCGTACGCCCCCCACGCCTCCTCGTGCCGTCGCCGCTCCCCGGCGGGGCTCCCGTCCACGACGGTGACGTGGCGCACGGCATGTCGGAGGGCCGCGAGATAGCGTCCCATCTCGTCGATGCGGTAGACCTCCCCCGGACCTCCGCACCACTTCACCGGGATCACCACCTCGGCGTCCAACCGAGCCTGTCGCAGTCCTGCCGTGCTCACGTCGCGGACGTTCCCCGCGCAACCTGCGCCGAAACGTCTGTGTGACAGATGGATCCGCGGGTACTGCTCCCGCATGACCTCTACTCACGACACGTCGGCCGTGCGACCACCGGCAGCGGTCCGCCTCGTCGAACGACTGGTCGAGGGCCGGCCGACCTGGGACCGGCTCGCCGACCGGCTCGACCCGACTGCTCGGGCTGCGCGCGGCGAGGGTGCCTGGCGGCGGCTCGTGACCGGGGAGGTGCTCGGTCACGCCGCGCATCCCTTCCTCACCGACCTGCCGATCGGCTTCTTCACCTCCGCGGCCGTGCTCGACCTCGCCGGCGGGACGTCGGCTCGCGCCGCCGCACGTCGACTGGTCGGAGCGGGGCTGGCAACGGCACCTGCCGCCGCTCTCACCGGTCTTGCCGAGTACGCGGCGCTGGACAGGCGTCCGCGTCGGGTCGGCGCCGCGCATGCGCTGCTGAACGGTGCGTCGGTGGGCCTCTACGCCGCGTCCTGGGTCGTCCGGCCGCGGAACCACGGACTCGGCGTCGGTCTCGGGATGACCGGGCTGGCCGTGAGCGGCCTGTCGGCCTACCTCGGTGGACACCTCGCCATCGGCGAGAAGGTGGGCACGACGACCGGCTGAACGCCGAGGGTTCGGGTACTGGGACCGCACCAACGACAAGGAGATCGCTGTGGAAGAACCACGGACACCCCCGACCGTCGCCGAGCCGGAGGTGGCGCACGAGCCGTTCCCGCCGCAGCCCGACCAGGCCGCTCCCGAGGTCGTCACTGCGACAGGCAAGCCCACGGGTGCCCCCGGCACGGCGCGCGCCCAGTCGGGCGCCTTCCTCACGACGAGCACGGGCGCTCGGCTGCACGACACGGACCACTCGCTCAAGGCCGGCGACCGAGGGCCGACCCTCCTGCAGGACCACCACCTGCGCGAGAAGATCACGCACTTCGACCACGAGCGCATCCCGGAGCGCGTGGTGCACGCCCGGGGCACCGGAGCGCACGGCGTCTTCCGCTCCTACGGCACCGCCGCCGGCGTGACGGCCGCGGGGTTCCTCGCCGACGGGGTCGAGACCCCGGTCTTCGTGCGGTTCTCCACGGTGCTCGGCTCTCGGGGCTCGGCCGACACCGTGCGCGACACCCGTGGCTTCGCCGTGAAGTTCTACACCGACGAGGGCACCTTCGACCTCGTCGGCAACAACATCCCGGTGTTCTTCATCCAGGACGGCATCAAGTTCCCCGACGTGGTGCACGCGGCCAAGCCGCACCCCGATCGCGAGATCCCCCAGGCCCAGTCGGCGCACGACACGTTCTGGGACTTCGTCTCGCTCCACACGGAGGCCCAGCACCACACGATGTGGAACATGTCCGACCGGGGCATCCAGGCCTCCTACCGGACCATGGAGGGCTTCGGCGTCCACACGTTCCGCCTCGTCGACGACGATGGCGGCACCACCCTGGTGAAGTTCCACTGGAAGCCGAAGGCGGGCGTGCACTCGCTCGTGTGGGAGGAGGCGCAGCTCGCGGCGGGCGGCGACCCGGACTTCCACCGGCGCGACCTCGCCGACGCCATCGAGGCGGGGCACCTGCCCGAGTGGGAGCTCGGCATCCAGACGTTCCCCGACACCCCCGAGCAGACCTTCGAGGGCATCGACCTGCTCGACCCGACCAAGCTGGTGCCCGAGGAGCTCGCACCCGTCCAGGCGATCGGGCTGCTCACGCTCACGGCCAACCCGACGAACTTCTTCGCGGAGACCGAGCAGGTGGCCTTCCACGTCGGCAACCTCGTGCGCGGCATCGACGTCACCAACGACCCGCTGCTGCAGGCCCGGCTGTTCTCCTACGTCGACACCCAGCTGACCAGACTCGGCGGGCCCAACTTCAACCAGATCCCGGTCAACCGGGCGCAGGCCCCGGTCAACGACATGCTGCGCGACGGCTACCACCAGCACGCCGTGCACAGCGGGGTCGCCCCCTACCGCCCGAACTCGCTCGACGGCGGCTGCCCCTTCCACGCCGGGGCGCAGGACCGGCCCTTCGTCGAGGTGCCGGCCGTCGTCGAGGAGAGCACGAAGGTGCGGGCCCAGGCCCGGTCGTTCGACGACCACTACACGCAGACGCGGCTCTTCTACCGGTCGATGAGCGCGGTCGAGATGGACCACATCAAGGGTGCGTACGCCTTCGAGCTGGCCAAGTGCTACGAGCAGGCCGTCAAGGAGCGCCAGCTGCAGTGCCTCGCGAACATCGACGAGGACCTGTGCGCCGCGGTGTCCGACGCGTTGGGACTGCCCGCCCCGGATCCGACGATCGCGCTCGAGGACGTCGAGCCGAGCGCCGCGCTGTCACAGGTCGGACGCACCTTCCCCGCCGAGGGACGCAAGGTCGGCGTCGTCGTCGACAGCCGGACCGACCCCGGCGCCGCGGCCGCGGTCGTCGCGGGCATCGAGGCGTTCTCGATGGTGCCGTTCCTCATCGCCCCGCGCGGTGGCACGGTCGGCGAGCTGCCGGTCGACCGCACGTATGCCACCTGCCGGTCGTTCGAGTACGACGCCCTCGTCGTGCTCGGCGCCGCCGTCGGGGACGACGCCGTCGCCGGGCTCGACGCCCGTGCCGGGCAGCCCACGACGGCCGACGCCACGGATCGGGCCGGCGCGGCGGGCGCATCGACGGACCCCCGGATCGTCGTGGTCGCCGCCGAGATGTGGCGCCACGGCAAGGCCCTGGCCGCCCTCGGGGACCTCGGCGCGGCCGCGCTCGGTGCCGCCGGCATCCCGACCGACGGAGCGGGGGTCGTGACCGGGGCCGAGGCCGCCGACCCGGCAGACGTGCTCGGCGACGTCACCGAGCTGCTGACGCTCCACCGGGTCTGGGAGCGCTTCGCCCCGGCGAGCGCCTGACCGGTTCGGGCCGGGGGCGCGCCGAAGGGTCAGTGCGACAGCCCGTCCAGGCGCCCTGCGGCCACCTCGCGGCCCAGGGCGCCCGGCCCGTCCACGACCATCACGGCCCCGGCATCCCGCAGCTCGGCCTCACTGAAGCCGCCGGTGCGCAGGCCGACGCAGGGCATGCCGGCGGCCTCCGCGGCTCGCGCGTCCCAGATCGAGTCGCCGACCATGACCCCGGCGGAACCGCCGACCCGCGACAGTGCGACCTGGAGGAGGTCGGCAGCAGGCTTGCTCTCGTCCGCGTCGTCGGCGCTCGTCCACGCGTCGGCGATCGAGCGGCCGTCGAAGAGGTCGAGGAAGGTCTCGACGTGCTGCTGCTTGCCCGAGCTGGCGAGCACGAGGTGGTGGCCGCGCTCCTTGACCGACTCGAGCAGCGCACGCGTGCCCTCGAACGGCCTCACCTCGTGGATGAGCCGGTCGAACTCGCGGGTCCACTCCTCGCGCAGGGCCTCGCCCAGACGCGCCTCCACCTCGTCGTCCGCGACGTGGGCCACGAGCTTGTCGCCACCCATGCCGATCGCGCGGTGGATGCGCCATCCCGGCGGCGTGAGGTCGTGCGCCGCGAACGCCCGCATCCACGCGATGGTGTGGTGGTAGTTGCTGTCGACGAGCGTGCCGTCGACGTCGAGGATCACGGTGTCGGTCATGCGGCAGACGTACCCAGCCGACGGAGTGCGGCTCGGCGCGGGTCAGGTCGCGCGCCGTGGACGGGCGGGGCGAGTTCGGGTACGGGGCTAGGGTTGACCCGAGTGAACATCCTCGGCGCAGGTGCTGCGGCCCGCGCCGACGCCACCCACCGGCAGGTGGCGCAACCGACCGGAGGCCCCTCATGACGACGTCGACCAGCGAGCAGGCACCTGACCTGTTGCTCCGCGTGGCACAGGACTTCGCCCGCCTCGGCGAGGCGCTGTCCGGTTCGCCGCTCCAGAGCCCCTTCGAGGCCGTGACGCGCCTGGCCGCCGAGCGCGTCTCCAGCGCCACGACCGCCAGCATCACGACCCTCTCGCGCGGCACCTTCGCCACGGCCGCGGCCAACGACGACACCGCGCGCCGCGCGGACGCCATCCAGTACGACCTCGGGTCGGGGCCGTGCATCGACGCCATCGTCGACGACACCATCTACCAGCCCAAGGACCTGCGCCACGACGACCGCTGGCCGGAGTACGGGCGCCGGGTCGCCGACGAGCTCGGCCTGCACAGCATGCTCTCCTTCCGCATGAACCTCGAGGGCAGCGGCCTCATCGCCGGCCTCAACCTGTACGCCACCGAGCCGGATGCCTTCACCGACCGCGACGTGGCCGAGGGCCTGCTCCTCACCACCCACGCCGCCCAGGCCGTCGCGGCCGCCCACCTGCGCGAGCGCACGAAGAACCTCGAGAGGGCGCTGAGCTCGAACCGCGACATCGGCACCGCCGTGGGGGTGCTCGTGGCCCAGCACAAGGTCACCCGCGACCAGGCCTTCGACCTGCTGCGGATCGCGAGCCAGAACACGAACCGCAAGCTGCACGACGTCGCCCTCGACGTCATCGACACCGGCACCGTCGACGTCACCCCGCACAGTCGCGACTGACCCCCGACGCCGGATGCCGTGTGGCGGCCGGGTGCGCCGGCGGCCGGGCGACGGGCGCCCGGCCGCGGCGGTGGAGCCGGCTCAGCGACCGTGCGCCGCCAGGGCGAGCCACGTGTCGACGACGGTGTCGGGGTTGAGCGACATCGACTCGATGCCCTGGTCGAGCAGCCACTCGGCGAGGTCGGCGTGGTCCGAGGGCCCCTGGCCGCAGATGCCGACGTACTTGCCGCGCGCCCGGCACGCCTCGATGGCGAGGGCGAGCATCTTCTTGACCGCGGGGTCGCGCTCGTCGAAGCTGCCGGCCACGAGCGAGGAGTCGCGGTCGACGCCCAGCGTCAGCTGCGTCATGTCGTTCGAGCCGATGGAGAAGCCGTCGAAGTGGTCGAGGAAGGCGTCGGCGTTGACCGCGTTGCTCGGGATCTCGCACATCATGACGACCTGCAGGTCGTTCTCCCCGCGCCGCAGCCCGTGCGACGCGAGCAGGGCGATGACGCCCTCGGCCTCGGCGACGGTGCGCACGAAGGGGATCATGATCTTGACGTTGGTCAGCCCCATCTCGTCGCGCACGAGCCGCAGGGCCTCGCACTCCATGGCGAAGCACTCGGCGAAGTCGGCCGACAGGTAGCGCGCCGCGCCCCGGTAGCCGATCATCGGGTTCTCCTCGTGGGGCTCGTAGCGCTCCCCACCGAGCAGGCCGGCGTACTCGTTGCTCTTGAAGTCCGACATGCGCACGATGACCGGCTCGGGGGCGAACGCCGCGGCGAGCATCGAGACGCCCTCGGCCACGCGCTTGACGAAGAAGTCGCGCGGGCTGTCATACGCCGCGATGTGGGCCTCGATCTCGGCCTTGATGCCCGGCTCCTGGTCGTCGAGCTCGAGCAGCGCGCGCGGGTGGATCCCGATCTGCCGGTTGATGATGAACTCGAGCCGGGCGAGCCCGACGCCCTTGTTGGGCAGCCGCGAGAACTCGAAGGCCTGCTCCGGGGTGCCGACGTTCATCATGATCTTGACGGGCAGCTCGGGCATGTCGTCGAGCTCGGTCTCGCTGACGGAGAAGTCCCGCAGACCGTCGTAGACGAACCCGGTGTCGCCCTCGGCGCACGAGACGGTCACCTCCTGCCCGGCCACGAGGTCGCGGGTCGCGTGGCCCGTGCCGACGACGGCGGGGATGCCGAGCTCGCGCGCGATGATGGCGGCGTGGCAGGTGCGCCCGCCGCGGTTGGTCACGATCGCACTGGCGCGCTTCATGATCGGCTCCCAGTCGGGGTCGGTCATGTCGGCCACGAGCACCTCGCCGGCCTGGAAGTCGTGCATCGACTCGGGGGTGCCGAGCACGCGAACGGCGCCCGCACCGATCTTCTGCCCGATCGCGCGGCCCTCGACGAGCACCGGACCCCGTTCGTCCATCCGGAAGCGCCGCAGGGTGTTGCCGGTCTGGCGCGACTTGACCGTCTCGGGCCGCGCCTGCAGGACGTAGAGCAGCCCGTCGACACCGTCCTTGCCCCACTCGATGTCCATCGGGCGCCCGTAGTGCTCCTCGATGCGCAGGGCGTGCTGCGCGAGCTCGGTCACCTCGGCGTCGTTCAGGCTCAAGCGAACCCGGTCCTCCGGTGCGACGTCGACGAAGTCGATCGAGCGGCCCACCTCGGAGTCGTCGGTGTAGACCATCTTCGTCGCCTTGCCGCCGACGCCACGCTTGAGGATGGCCGGGCGGCCGGCACGCAGTGCCGGCTTGTAGACGTAGAACTCGTCGGGGTTGACGGCGCCCTGCACGACCGCCTCGCCGAGCCCGTAGCTGCTCGTGACGAACACGGCGTCGGAGAAGCCGGACTCCGTGTCGATGGTGAACATGACACCGGACGAGCCGATGTCGGAGCGGACCATGCGCTGCACGCCCGCGGACAGCGCGACAACGTCGTGCTCGAAGTTGCTGTGCACGCGGTAGGAGATGGCGCGGTCGTTGTAGAGCGAGGCGTAGACCCGCTTGATCGCGAGCAGGATGTTGTCGATGCCCCGGACGTTGAGGAACGTCTCCTGCTGCCCGGCGAAGCTCGCGTCGGGCAGGTCCTCGGCCGTCGCGCTCGAGCGCACCGCCCAGCTGACCTCCTCGCCGCTCTCGCCGACGAGCCGGTCGTATGCCGTGCGGATGTCGGTCTCGAGGTCGGCGGGGAACGGCTGCTCCTCGACGGCCCGGCGGATGTCGGCGCCCGCCGCGGCGAGCGCACGGGTGTCCTCGACGTCGAGCTCGGCCAGCGTGGCGCTGATCCGCCCGGCGAGGCCCTCGTGGGCGAGGAACCGGCGGTAGGCGTCCGCGGTCGTGGCGAAGCCGTCCGGCACCCGGACCCCGGCCTTCGAGAGGTGCTGGATCATCTCGCCGAGCGAGGCGTTCTTGCCGCCGACGCGCTCGACGTCGTGCAGGCCGAGCTCTGCGAACCAGGCGACGTTGGTGTCCTGGTCTCCGGCGACGCTGCCGGGGTGGGTGCCGTTCACGGCGGTCCTTTCGTCTGTTCGGCGCTCAGCCGAGGTTGGGCAGGCGACTGCTCTGCATGATGACGGCGGCCATCTCCTCCACGGACATGGACGCGGAGTTGATCGAGGGGATGCGGTGCGCCCGGTAGAGCGCTTCGGCGCGCCGCAGCTCGAAGCTGCACTGGGCAAGGCTGGCATAGACCGATCCGGGCCGGCGCTCGCCCCTCACCTGGCTGAGACGGGCGGCCGTCGACAGCAGCCCGAAGCACTTGTCGCCGAGCGTGCGCAACGGGCGCGGGAGGTCGCCCGTGTCGAAGTCCTCCTCGACGAGCGGGTAGTTGGCGACCTTGAGCCCGTGCTGGAGGGCGAGGTACATCGACGTGGGCGTCTTGCCGCAGCGCGACGGCGCGACGAGGACGAGGTCGGCCTGCTCGAGGTTGCGCAGGCTCGCGCCGTCGTCGTGCTCCATCGCGAACTCGATGGCCTTCATCCGCCGGTCGTAGCGCCGGGCGTCACCGACGCCGTGCAGCGCGGGCGCCGTGTGCGTCGCGTTCGTGTGCAGCACCCGCTCGACCGTGTCGAGGTGCGATCCGAAGAGGTCGATGAAGGCGCACTGGGTGCGCTGCAGCTCCTGCCGGATCGACTCGTCCGACACGGTCGAGAAGACGAGCGCCGTGACCGAGTCGGTCATGGCCGCGTCGAGCTGCCCCACGACGTCGCGGGCCTGCTCGACCGTCGTGATGAAGGGGATCTTGCGCCGCCGGAACTGCAGGCTCGGGAACTGGGCGAGCATGAGGTTGCCCAGGGTCTCGGCCGAGATGCCGGTGCCGCCCGCGAGGAAGAAGACCGGGGTGACGCCGTCACCGGAGACGGCACCGGCCTCCTCGACCCCACCGCTCGTGCTCGCCGTGGAAGTCACGCGGCACCCCCTGCGTGCCCCGGCGAGTGCCCGTCCGTCGCCGAGACGAGCACGACGACGAGCGTCCGGGGCCCGTGCACGCCCTCGACCCTCTGCAGCTCGATGTCGCTCGTCGCGCTCGGCCCGCTGATCCACGTCAACGGTCGGGCGCCGGTGGGGTCGGGGCGCAGCCGGGCGACGGCGTCCGGCACGTCGGGCACGACCTCGTCGTCGTGCACGACGCAGACGTGGGTGTCGGGCACGAGCGTCAGCTCGCGCCGGCCCTGGCCCGGTGAGTGGTCGAGCACGATCGTCCCGGTGAGGGCGATGCCGACCGTGGCCCCCGTGACCACGGCGTCGACGCCGTCGAGCTCGACGTGGCTCGGGGCCTGAGCCTCCCTGACGACCGACACGTCGCCGCCGAGCCCCTGCAACCACGCGTCGTCGAGGCCGGTCGGCACGACGACCGAGCGGCAGCCGGCGTCGCGCAGCGCTCCCGCGACGACCGCGCCGACCTCGCCCGGGCGGGCGTGCAGCACGGTGGCGCGGTAGTCGGCGACGCGCTCGACGAAGAGCGGCAGCCGACCGGAGCCGGAGTCACCCGCCTCGACGACCGGGAGCCTTTCTGCGGCAAGGCTTCCCGAAGGCGCCGGGGTTGCGGGCTCGGTCGTCACGTCGGCCACGGCCGAGCGCACCCGGGCCAGGATCTCGTCGCGGGCGCTCACGGCGCGTCCCCCTCGGTCTCGTGCGTGCGGACCCACCACTGGCGGAAGGTCTCCTTGGGCGGGGTGGGCAGGTCGCGGGCGTTGGTCCACGCGCCGAGGCCCGGCACCGAGCGGACCGTGCGGTTGCCGAGCAGCCGCCCGGCGGTCGTCGCCGCCTTCTGCGCCCCGGCGAGGCGCTTGGGGTCCGAGAGCACCCACGCCGCGGCCTTGATCGCCGCCGACTCGGCGGTGGGCCCCGACGCGTCGACGACCTTCCCGCGCAGCTCGACGAGCAGCTCGGGGATGTCGATGCGCACCGGGCAGGCGTCGAAGCACGCGCCGCAGAGGCTCGAGGCGTAGGGCAGCGACTTGTCGACGTCGCTCGCGGTGCCACGCAGCTGCGGGTTGAGCACCGCGCCGATGGGGCCGGGGTAGACCGAGCCGTACGCGTGGCCACCCGTACGCTCGTAGACCGGGCACACGTTGAGGCACGCCGAGCAGCGGATGCAGCGCAGCGCCTGGCGCCCGAGCCGGTCGGCGAGGACGTGGCTGCGACCGTTGTCGACGAGCACGACGTGCACCTCCTGCGGTCCGTCCCCAGCATGCACCCCCGACCACATCGTCGTGTAGGGGTTCATCCGCTCCCCCGTGCTCGACCGGGGCAGCAGCTGGAGCATCGGCCCGAGGTCGTCCCACGTCGGCAGCACCTTCTCGATGCCGACGACGGAGATGAGGGTCTCGGGCAGGGTCAGGCACATCCGGCCGTTGCCCTCCGACTCGACGACGACGAGCGTGCCCGTCTCGGCGACGGCGAAGTTCGCGCCCGAGATGCCCACCTTGGCGCGGAGGAACTTCTCGCGCAGGTGCAGCCGGGCCGCCTCGGCGAGGCGGGCCGGGTCGTCGGTGAGGTCGTCGGGTGCCGGTCGCCCGACAGCGCCCATCTCGCGGCTGAAGATCTCGCGGATCTCGCTGCGGTTCCGGTGGATCGCCGGCACGAGGATGTGGCTCGGCCGGTCGTGCCCGAGCTGCACGATGAGCTCGGCGAGGTCGGTCTCCCAGGCGCTGATGCCTGCCGCCTCCAGGGCCTCGTTGAGCTCGATCTCCTGCGTGGCCATCGACTTGACCTTGACGACCTCGTCGACCTCCTTGGCGCGCACGAGGCCGACGATGATGCGGTTGGCCTCCTCCGCGTCGCGTGCCCAGTGCACCGTCGCGCCGGCGCGGGTCAGGCTGTCCTCGAGCTGCTCGAGGTAGTGCGCGAGGTGCGTCAGCGCCTCGTCCTTGGCGGCCGCACCGGCGACCCGGAGCGCCTCCCACTCGGGCAGCTCGGCCACGACCTCGGCCCGCTTCGCGCGGATGGTGTGGGTCGCGTGCGCCAGGTTGCGCCGCTGCTGCGTGTTGGCGAGCGCCTCCTTCGCCGCGGTGGGGAACTTCGGCATGCCGACGAACGTGGCGGAGGTGCGCTGGACCGGCTGACCGGGAGCGGCCACGGCGCCGCCCTCGGCCCCGGTGGTCGTGGTGCTCATGCCGGCTCCTGCTCGGTCGAGGCGAGGATCTCGGCGAGGTGCAGCTGGCGCACGCCGGAGCGCTGCCGCCCGAGGATCCCACCGATGTGGGCCAGGCACGAGTTGTCGCCCGCGACGAGCACCTCGGCGCCGGTCTCGACGACGTGGCGGGCCTTGTCGGAGCCCATGGCGATCGACACGTCGGCGTTCTTCATCGCGAAGGTGCCGCCGAAGCCGCAGCACTCCTCGGCGCCGGGCAGCTCGACGAGGTCGATGCCGCGCACGGCCCGGAGCAGCTGGAGCGGGCGGTCACCGACGCGCAGCAGGCGCAGCGAGTGGCAGGTGGGGTGGTAGGTGACGCGGTGCGGGAAGTAGGCACCCACGTCGGTGACCCCGAGCACGTCGACGAGGAACTCCGACAGCTCGTGCACCCGTGGCCCGAGCTCGCCCACCGCGTCCACGAGGTCGGCGTCCCCGGTCGGCTCCGCGATCATCGGGTGCTGCGTGCGCACCGAGCCCACGCACGAGCCGGAGGGCGCGACGACGGCGTCGTAGTCACCGAAGACGTCGACGAAGCGACGCACGAGCGGCACGGCCTGCCCGGCATACCCCGTGTTGGTGAGCATCTGCCCGCAGCACGTCTGTGCGAGCGGGAACTCGACGCGCACCCCGAGGCGCTCGAGGAGACGGACCGTGGCGCGGGGCGTGCCCGGCCACATCGTGTCGTTGAAGCACGTCGCGAAGAGCGCGACCCGGAGGTCCGCACGGGGGCGGGACGACGTCGTCATGGCAACATCCAACCAAGAACGGTGGACTGCAGCCCGACGAGCACGCAGACGGCCGCGATGAGACCGATGCTCCAGGGCAGCACCCGCCTCAGGATGTCGGACTCGCGCCCGAGCAGGCCGACCGCGGTCGCGGCGATCGTGAGGTTCTGCGGGCTGATCATCTTGCCGACGACGCCACCGGAGGTGTTCGCCGCGACGAGGAGCGTGGGATCGATGCCGGCGTTCGACGCGGCGGTCTGCTGGAGCGTCGCGAAGAGCGCGTTGGCACTCGTGTCGGAGCCGGTGACGGCCGTGCCGATCCAGCCGAGCACGGGCGAGAAGAACGCGAACGCGGCGCCGGCCCCGGCGATCCACGTGCCGATCGTGATCGTCTGCCCGGAGAGGTTCATGACGTAGGCGAGGGCGAGCACCGAGGCGACCGTGAGGAACGCGAAGCGCATCTTGTGCGCCGTCGCCGCCATCTCGCGGCCCAGACCCTTCACGCCGATGCCGTAGACGAGGGCCACGACGAGGGCGCAGACGATGAGCATCGTGCCGGGGCCGCTCAGCCAGGGCAGCGTGTAGGTCGCCGACTTGTTCGGGGCGCCGCTCGCCGTCAGGACCTCCCCGGCCAGCCCGGGCCAGGGGATCTTGACGTCCGTCGTGGCCAGGAAGTCCTTGACGACCGGGACGAGCTTGGCGACCGAGAACACGGCGATGACGAGGACGTAGGGGAAGAGCGCCATCGTGATGCGGCGCGGGGTCAGCGCCCGGGCGCGGGCGTCGAGCTCGGCGATCGAGGTCGCGTGGTCGCCGACCATCCGGGCGGCCCGGGCCGCCGTGGCCGAGGAGCCGGCTGCGGCCGAGTCCTCCGGACCGCCGACGGGGGCGAGGTCGCGCTCCCGCTCGACGCCCAGCGTGTCGAGGGCGAGCTGGCGCCCCTGCGGCTTCCACACGCGCAGGAAGAGGACCGCCGCGGCGAGGCCGCCGAGCGAGGCGATGATGTCGGTCAGCTCCACCGAGACGTAGGTGGCCGAGAACCACTGGAGCACGGCGAAGGTGACGCCGACGACGACCGCGATCGGCCACGTCTGGCGCACGCCGCGGCGGCCGTCGGCCATGAGCACGAGCAGCAGCGGCACGAAGACGGCGACGAGCGGGGTCTGGTGCCCGACGTAGGCGCCGATCTCGGCGTACGGGATCTTCGTCAGCGCACCCGCGGTGATGATCGGCGTGCCGATGGCCCCGAAGGCGACGGGCGCCGTGTTGGCGAGCAGCACGACCGCCGCGGCTCGCAGCGGTGAGAAGCCGACCGCCATGAGCATGACGCCGGTGATGGCGACGGGTGCGCCGAAGCCGGCGAGCGCCTCGAGGAGGCCACCGAAGCAGAAGGCGATGATGATCGCCTGCACGCGCGGGTCGTCGGAGATGAGGTGGAAGGTCGCGCGGAGGTCCTCGAAGTGCCCCGAGGCGACGGTGACCTGGTAGAGCACGATGGCGGTGAAGACGATCCACATGATCGGGAAGAGGCCGAACGCGGCGCCCTCCGTCGCGGCGAGCCCGGCGAGGGCCGGCGGCATGCCGAAGCCGACGACCGCGACGACGAGCGCCACGGCGACGGCGCTGAGGCCGGCCCAGTGCGCCTTCCACCGGAGCAGGCCCAGGGTGACGAAGACGGTGGCGAGCGGCAGCGCCGCCACGAGGGCGGAGAGCCCCAGGCTGCCCGCGACGGGATCGAGCTCGGGGCGGAAGGCACCGGGCGCGAGCCCGGGCAGCCCCGGCAGGGCGGTCAGGGTGGAGAGGGCGGTCATGAGGGCCTCCTGGGCGGGGACACGGCGGTGGGTCTGCCTCGGACCTTCAATGGTCTGACCATTGAAGGTGGAGTTGACCGTACGGGTCCGCGCCGCCGGTCGTCAAGAGGTCTGACCATTCGGTTTCCTGCGCCGTGGGTCCCGCGGACGGCGCAGTGGCATGCTTGCGTCGTGCCCGCCGACACCCCGCTCCCCCACCCCTCGGGCCGCAAGGCCTTCGAGGTCGTGCTCGACTGGGTCGAGACGCGCATCCTCGCCGGCGAGCTGTCGGTCGGCGACGTGCTGCCCGCCGAGCGCGACCTCGCGCAGTCGCTCGAGGTGAGCCGCTCGGCCGTCCGCGAGGCCGTGCGCACCCTGCAGGCGATGGGGGTCGTGCGCTCGTCCGTCGGGGCCGGCAGCGCCGGCGGCACGACGATCACGGCCGTGCCCTCCCAGGCGCTGACCGAGCTGCTGCAGCTGCACGTCGCGCTCGCGAACTTCCCACTGCCCGACGTCATCGAGGTGCGAATCGCCCTGGAGCGGTTGAGCGTTCGTCTCTTCACGGCGAACGCGCCGCGCGAGGAGCTCAAGGGCCTGCGCGACATCCTCGACGTCATGGCCGACCCCGGGATCGACCGCCTCAGCTTCAACGACGCCGACACCGCCTTCCACGTGGCGCTGGCGACGGCGGCGGGCAACCGGCTCGCGGCGGACATGACCGTCGCGATCCGCGAGTCGATGCGCCTGCCGATCCTCGACCGCTTCCGGCACCTCGACGAGTGGGACGAGGTCGTCGTGCGCCTCCGGGCCGACCACGAGGCGATCTACGCGGCGGTCGAGCGCGGCGACGCCGACGAGGCCGAGCGGCTCGTCGAGACCCACATCCGCACGGCCTGGCGCGACCTCAACCGCTGATCGGGACCAAGGTCCCTGTCGGCCGGGGCCGGCGCCGCCGTACGGTCGCAGCGACGTCCCCGGCACCGGCCGGGCCAGGCCCGGCGGGCGCCGACCCCTCCCTGGACGCCACCCGCACGACCCCGGAGCGCCGCATGACGCCTGCCCAGACCCTGCCGGACCCCACCGCCCACCCGGACCCGACGGACCGCGACCACGTCGTCCCGCACGGGCCGTCGCTCGCCACGAGGAGCATCCGTGAGCTCATCGCCGACCTCGCGGCGACCGAGGAGGGCCTGCGCCACCTCCCCGCCCTCGTCCCGTTCGGCGGCCACCTCGTGAGCAACCCCGAGCGGCGCCTGCTGCTGCGCCACCAGCGGCTCGTCGTGGGCGCCCTGCGCAGCCGCCGCGCCGCCCTCCGGGGGCCGACCGCCACCGCCTGACCGGCCGCGCCCGGCCTCCCGCCGTCAGGGGCGACCGGCGGTCCGCTCGGGGTCGAGCAGCTGCGCGAGGTGCACGGCCGGTCGGGAGCGCAGGTCGTCGACCTGGGTGCGGCACGAGAACCCGTCCGCGAGCACGACCGCGTCGGGGGCGGCGTCGAGGGCCGGCAGCAGGTTCTGCCCGGCCACCGCGACCGACACCTCGTAGTGGCCCCGCTCGACGCCGAAGTTGCCGGCGAGCCCGCAGCACCCGGCCAGCGTGCGCACGGTGGCCCCGGTGTCGCGCAGCAGGTCGGCGTCGGTCTTCCAGCCGAGCACGGCGTGGTGGTGGCAGTGCGGCTGGGCCACCACCTCGGTGCCCGTGAGGTCGGGGGCCCGCCACCCCGGCGTCTCCGCGAGCAGCTCGGCCAGGGTGCGCACCCCGGCGGCCACGACGGACGCGTCGGGGTCACCCGGCAGCAGCTCGTGCACGTCCGACCGGAGCACGGCGGTGCACGACGGCTCGATGCCGACGATCGGCACCCCCGCACGCGCGTCGGCGGCGAGGGTGGCCACCGTGCGCCGCAGGATCGAGCGCGCCGAGTCGAGCTGGCCGGTCGTGATCCACGTGAGGCCGCAGCACACCGACCCGCTGGGGAGCCGCGGCTCATAGCCTGCCGCGCGCAGCACCCGCACCATCGACTCGGCCACCTCGGGCGAGAAGGAGTCGGTGAACGAGTCGGCGAAGAGCACGACCGGCGTCCGCTCCGACCGCTGCGCGGCGAAGGTGCGCCGGAAGGGGCGCGCGGCGAAGGCGGGGATCGAGCGCCGCCCGTCCACACCCGCCAGCCAGAGGGCCACGGGCTTCAGGAGCGGCAGGGTGAGCGACCGGTTCGCGACGCCGGGCACGCGGCCGGCGAGGCGCGCCCACATCGGCAGGCGCCCGAGCGTGTAGTGCGAGCGCGGGCGGAGCCGGCGGCGGTAGGTCTGGTGCAGCGCCTCGGACTTGTACGTCGCCATGTCGATGCCCGTCGGGCAGTCCGAGGCGCAGCCCTTGCACGAGAGGCAGAGGTCGAGGGCGTCGTGCACCGCGGGATCCGACCACGACAGCTCCCCGCGGACGACGTCCTGCAGCACGCGCGCGCGCCCCCGCGTCGAGTCCTTCTCCTCCCGGGTGGCGAGGTAGGAGGGGCACATGACGCCGCCGGCGGCCGTGTTGTCGGCGCGGCACTTGCCGACGCCCGTGCAGCGGTGCACGGCCTGCGCGAGGTCCCCGCCGTCGTGCGGGTAGGCGAGGGCCAGCCCCGGCACCGTGAACGTGCCTGCGGGACGGACGTTCTCGTCGATCGGGTCCGGGTCGACGAGCACTCCGGGGTTGAGCAGGTTGTCCGGGTCGAAGGCGTGCTTGATGCCGGCGAACATCGAGATCGCGTCCGAGGAGTACATGTGCGGCAGCAGCTCCGACCGCGCGCGCCCGTCACCGTGCTCGCCCGAGAGGGATCCGCCGAAGCGGCCCACGAGACGGGCGGACTCGGTGAGGAACTCGCGCATGACGGCGGTGCCGCCCGGCTGGTCGAGCGGGAGGTCGAGGCGCACGTGCATGCACCCGTCGCCGAAGTGGCCGAAGGGCGCCGAGGTCATGCCGTAGGCGCCGACGAGCGCGTCGAACTCGGCGAGGTAGTCACCGAGCCGGTCGGGCGGCACGGCGGCGTCCTCCCACCCGGGCCACGCGGGCTTGTCGGACGGAGCCCGGCCGGCGAGACCGGCGCCGTCCTCGCGGATGCGCCACAGGCGGGCCTGCACCACCGGGTCGTCGACCACGACCGAGCCGGCCGCGTCGGCCTCGGCGGCGAGCCGTTGCGCGCGGGCGAGCACCTCGTCGTGGTCCTCTCCCGCGAACTCGACGAAGAGCCAGGCCCGCCCGCTGGGCAGCGGCGGGATCGCCTCCGGGCCGCGACGGGCCCGGAGGACGTCGATGAGCCGGGAGTCGAGGCCTTCGCACGACGTGGGGCCGTGCGCCACGACGCCGGGGGCGGCCCGCCCGGCGTCGACGATGTCGGGGAAGCCGAGCACGACGACGACGCGCACGCTCGCGTCGACGACGAGACGCACCGTGGCCTGCGTGATGACGCCGAGCGTGCCCTCGGAGCCGACGAGCGCCTGCGTCAGGTCGAACCGCTCGGGCAGCATGTGGTGCGCGGCGTAGCCCGACACCTGGCGGCCGAAGCGGTCGAACTCCGTGCGCGTCGTCTTGAGGTGGCGCGCCATGACCGCGCGCACGCCCGAGACCACGTCGTCCGCCCCCCGCGCGAACGGCACCCCTCCCGCGTCGTAGCCCGTCGTCAGGGAGTCGCCGGCCGCCGTGAGCAGCTCGAGCCCCGCGACGTTGTCGGACGTGCGGCCGTAGGCGAGCGAGCGCGACCCGCAGGCGTTGTTGCCGATCATGCCGCCGACGGTGCAGCGCGGGTGCGTCGAGGGGTCGGGCCCGAAGCGCACGCCGTGGGGGGCGGCCGCCCGCTGGAGCACGGCGTGCACCGTGCCGGGCTCGACGACGGCCGTGCGGCTCTCGGGGTCGAGCGACAGCACCCGGTTCAGGTGCCGAGAGAAGTCGAGCACGACGCCACGCCCGACGGCGTTGCCGGCCACGGACGTGCCGGCGCCGCGGGAGGTGACGGGGACCCCCGTCGCGCGGGCCACCGCCAGCGTCGCCGCCACGTCGTCGACGTCGCGGGGCCGCACGACCGCGAGCGGGGGGATGCGGTAGAGCGAGGCGTCCGAGGCATACATGCTGCGGGTGCCCGCGTCGGCGCGCACCTCGAGGCCGGCGGCCTCCAGCGACCGCACGACCTCCGACGACTCCCCATCGACCATGGGTAACATGTTACTCATGGTCGAGCTGTCCCTCCCCCGCGGAGCCACGTCCCTCGCGGACGGGGTCGTCGACGCGGTGCGCGCGGGGATCACCGCCGGGCAGCTGCGGACCGACGAGACGTACTCCGTCTACCAGCTCGCCGACCTGCTCGGCGTCTCGCGCAGCCCGGTGCGCGAGGCCCTGCTCCGCCTGGCCGAGGCCGGCCTCGTGGAGATCACGCGGAACCGCGGTTTCCGCGTGGTGCTCCCCCGGGCGCGCGACATCGAGGAGATCTTCGACCTGCGCCTCGCCCTCGAGCCCCGCGCCGCCCGCCGGGCCGCCGAGTCGGCCGATGCGACCGAGCTCGGCGGCATCCGCGACGCCTTCGGGGCCATGGCCGCCGCGGTCGACCGGGCGTCGGAGGACGACTTCTGGGTGGCCGACCACCGCCTCCACGACCGGCTGATGCAGGCCGGGGGCAACCGCCGCGCGGCCGCCGTCATCGAGCGCCTGCGCGCCACGACCGCCCTGCTCGGACCCCCGACGACCACGTCGGGCCGGTCGCTGGCCGAGATCCGCGACGAGCACGCCCCCATCGTCGAGGCCATCCTCACCGGGCGCGGCGCCGACGCCGAGGCGGCGATGCGGCGCCATCTCGAGCGCACCGGCGCGCTGCTCGCACGGACCCTCGGCGGGGTCACCGAGCCGGGCGCCCCGTCTCACGGAGCGCCCCTCCCGACGGGACGAGCACCGGTTGGGGCAGCCTGATGACCGAGACCACCGCACCACACGGGCACGTAGGGAGAAGACACGCGTGAAGGTACTGCTGCTGGAGAACGTCCACGCCGTCGCACGGGAGACGTTCACCCGTCACGGCTTCGACGTCGAGGTGCGTGCGGGCTCGCTCGCCGAGCCCGAGCTGATCGAGGCCCTCCAGGGGGTCGACGTCGTCGGGATCCGCTCCAACACGAAGATCACGGCGGCCGTGCTCGACGCGGCCCCCGACCTGCGCGCCATCGGCTGCTTCTGCATCGGCACCAACCAGGTCGACCTCGCGCACGCCACGCTGCGCGGCGTCGGCGTCTTCAACGCGCCGTTCTCCAACACCCGCAGCGTCGTCGAGCTCGTGCTCGGCGAGATCCTCGCGCTCGCGCGCCGACTGCCCGAGAAGACGCAGCGGATGCACGACGGCGTCTGGGACAAGTCGGCCAAGGGCGCCTACGAGACGCGCGGGCGCACCCTCGGCATCGTCGGCTACGGCAACATCGGCACGCAGCTGTCCAACGTCGCCGAGGCCATCGGCATGCGGGTCGCCTTCTTCGACACGGCCGACCGGCTGGCCCACGGCAACGCCCGGCGCATGGGCTCGCTCGAGGAGCTGCTCGAGGAGTCCGACGTCGTCAGCCTCCACGTCGACGGCCGGCCCGGCAACGCCGGCCTCTTCGGCGCGGAGCAGTTCGCCCGGATGCGGCCCGGCGCGGTCTTCATCAACGCCTCGCGCGGCATGGTCGTCGACGACCTCGCCCTGCGCGAGCACATCCTCAGCGGGCACCTCTCCGGCGCGGCCATCGACGTCTTCCCCGTCGAGCCCAAGGCACAGGGCGACCTCTTCGAGTCGCCCCTGCGGGGCCTCGACAACGTCATCCTCACCCCGCACGTCGGCGGGTCGACCGAGGAGGCCCAGGAGGAGATCGGCACGTTCGTCTCGACGAAGCTGACGGCATACGTCCTCACGGGGGCCACCTCGCTCTCGGTCAACCTCCCCGACGTCGCCCCGGCCCCGCGCGAGGGGGCCTTCCGGATGGCGCTGCTGCACCGCAACGTGCCCGGTGTGCTCGCGGCCATCAACAACACGCTCGCGGCCGCCGGCGTCAACATCGTCGGGCAGTCGCTCGCGACCCGCGGCGAGCACGGCTACGTCGTCACCGACACCGACCGGCTCGTCTCCGACGAGACGCTCGCGTCGCTGCGGCACGTGGCCGAGGCCGTGAACCTCGAGGCGTGGTCGGACGACGCGGAGTGAGGCGCTCCCTCACGTCCTGACGGCCCGACGCAGCGGCGCGGCGGCCAGCTCGGCCACCCCGTCGTCGAAGGCGATGCGGGCCCGCCACCCGAGCTCGGCCCCGATGCGGGCCGAGCTCGCGGTCACGTGCCGCACGTCGCCGAGCCGGAACGCACCCGTGACCTCCGGCGCGGGGCCACCCAGCGCGCCGCTCAGGGCGGTGGCCAGCTCGCCCACCGTGTGCACCACCCCGCTGCCGACGTTGAAGGCCCGCGCGCAGCCGGCCTCCGCGGTCCCGGTCCACCCGGCCGCGTGCACGACGGCATCGGCGACGTCGCGCACGTGCACGAGGTCGCGCCGCTGCCGCCCGTCCTCGAAGACCTGGGGCGCCTCGCCCCGCTCGAGGGCCGAGCGGAAGATCGAGGCCACCCCCGCGTAGGGCGTGTCCATCGGCATCCGGGGGCCGTAGACGTTGTGGAACCGGAGCAGGGCTGCGCGGCCCGGCGTCGACCGCGCCCACGCCTGGGCCAGGTGCTCCTGGTGGAGCTTCGTCGCGGCATACACGTTCTGCGGGGCCAGCACCGACTCCTCGCCGACGAGCGTGGGGAGGAGCGGCTCGCCGCCCGGGCCCACCGGGTCGAACCGACCGTCCCGCAGGTCGGCGGGCGAGCGCGGCAGGGGGCGCACGACCCGACCCTGCGCGTCGAGGTAGTCGCCGTCGCCGTAGACGACCATCGAGGAGGCGAGGACGAGACGGTGCACCGCGCGGCGGGCCGTCGCCGCGAGCAGCACGGCGGTGCCCGTGACGTTGGAGTGCACGTAGTCCTCGGTGTCGTCGAAGTCGACGCCGAGCCCCACCTTGGCCGCGAGGTGCACGACCACGTCGCACCCGTCGAGGGCCGCCTCGACGTCGTGCCGGCCGGTGACGTCGCCGACGTGGAGGTCGACGGCGTCTCCGAGCGTCTCGAGCACGGTGAGGTCGGGGTCGGTCCCGTGCACGTCGGCGCGGAGGGAGTCGAGCACGCGCACGCGCCGGCCGGCGGCGACGAGCGCCTCGACGACGTGCGACCCGATGAAGCCGGCGCCGCCGGTGACGAGGACCGTCGTGCCACGGTCCGTCGTGCCACGGTCCGTCGTGCCACGGTCCGTCGTGCCACGGTCCGTCATGCCACCGTCTCCCGCGCCGTGGCGACCGCGCGCCCGTCGGGGACGCCGGGACCGCGCTGCCGGCGCACCCAGGTGCCCACGATCACGACGAGGACGCTCGCCGGAACCACCACCGCCATCGGCGCGGCACCGGGCACGAGCAGGTGCGCCGTCATGAGCAGCGGCACGGCGAACCACTCCCAGCGCCCGGTGAGCGCGATCCAGGGGACGAGGACGAGGGCGTACCACGGGTAGGGGCTGCTGACGACGAGGAGGATCGTGCCAGCCCCGAGCAGCTGGGCGGTCCACGGCTGCCCCGTCTCGACGCGCCGCCACTGGAGGACGACGACGGCGACGACCACCACGAGGGAGAGGGCCACGGCCCAGCGCCCCGGCACGACCAGCGAGGCGAGCGTGAGACCCGCACCGCTGTCGTAGCCCTGCTCGTCGAGGTAGCCGGGCAGGTAGCCGATGACGCCGCGGCCGCTCGCGGCGAGGGCGGGCACGAAGACGAGGGCCAGGGCCAGGGCCGCGCCCACGAGCGTGGGAACCGGCCGGCGTCGCACGAGCGGCACCGCGACGATCGCCGGCACGACCTTGACGGCGGCCGCCAGGCCGACGAGCGCGCCCACGAGCACCGCCCGCGCGCGGGACGGCGGCGTGCGCTCGGCCGGCGACTGGCCGGCGGCCGACCGGGCGAGCAGGCCGGTGGCCCCGACGACGAGGGCCACCCCGAGCACGTCGACGTGCGAGTTCGTCACCGCCTCCGAGGCGACGAAGGGGCAGCACCCCCACCACGCAGCCCGGCGCGGGTCTCCCCCTCCGGCTGCCAGCAGCCACACCAACAGGCCCGTCACGCCGACCACGACGGCGGCGCCGGCGAGCTGGAGGGGCCACCACGTCGCCGTCGGCGGCACGACGGCGCGCACGGCGGCGAACCAGCCCTGGGCGACGGGCGGGTAGATGGTCGGGACCGCCGGGCGGTTGAGGGTGGTGCAGAGCAGGGCGCCCGAGGGCACCGACCGCACGGCCGTCGTGCGCGGCCCGACGCAGCGCTCCACGCCGTCGGCATCCACGGTGGGCGCCGGGAAGAGCCACGGCTCACGGACCGGGTCGAGGGCGTCGTCGGCCGGGGCGTGCGCCCACGGCGACACGCCGGAGCCCGTGACGATGCCGTCCCAGGCGTACCTCGCCGAGTCGGTGCTCGTGTTGGGCGGACCCGCGAGTGCCGCCCCGGAGACGGCCAGCGTGCCGAGCAGCACGAGCAGCAGGGCGGGCCGCCGCGGCAGTCCGCGCAGCCCCCACCACGCCGCGGCGAACAGCGCCCAGGCCAGGCCCGTCCAGACGAGCAGGGGCACGCCGCTCGCGCCGTCGAAGATCGTCGGGCCCGACGCGGCGCGCCCCGTCACCAGGGCGAGCGCGCCGAGCGCAGCCGTCGTCCAGAGAGTCCTCACGTGCCGAGCATGACGAGGAAAGAGCCGTGGCGACACCTGCGCCACAACGACGTTCGCGCTTCGTAAGGTCCTCGTCATGGTCCCCGGACGTGCCGCGCCAGAGGCTTGTCGACGTGACCAGACTGACCGCACGCATCGACGAGATCGTCGTGCCCCGACTCGACGCCGTCCAGACGGCCCTCCAGTCGCCGACGCGCAACCCGCGCGGGGCGGTGGTCGTCGGGCGCCTGCTCGGCGCCGACGTCCTCGTGGTGCTCCTCACCGGCCTGTGGAGCCACGTGGCCCAGGACCCGCCGGAGTGGCTCACCCTGCCGACGCGCCCCGCGTCGCTCTACCAGTGGACGCAGGGAGCCCACGTCGTGCTCGGCACCGCGCTGCTGCCCCTTGTGCTCGCCAAGCTCTGGGTCGTCTACCCCCGCCTGTTCAGCTGGCCCCCGGTGACGTCCGTCGCGAACGGGCTCGAGCGCGGCTCCGTCGCGGTGCTCGTCGCGACGAGCCTGCTGCAGCCGGTGACCGGGCTGCTCAACACCTACCAGTGGTACCCCTGGCCGTTCCCCTTCCGCGAGACGCACTACGCCCTCGCCTGGGTCATGGCGGGCGCCGTGCTCGTCCACATCGGGGTCAAGCTGCCGCTGATCCGTCAGCACTGGCGTGACGGAGGCGAATCCTGATGTCGCGCAACGAGGTCGGGAACACGCATCCCCGCGAGGGACGCCCGGGTTCACCCGCGGATCCACCCGCGGAGTCGCCGACGGCGTCAGCGGCGGTGTCCCGCCGCACGCTGCTCCTCTCCGTCGGCCTCGGCGTCGGCGCCGTGACGCTGACGACCGCGGGCCAGACGGTGCCGTGGCTCGCCCCCCTCGACCTCTTCGCCCCCCGCTCCCGCACCGTCGGGCCGCAGGGCCTGCCCGTCAACCGCACGAGCCGGCAGGCCGGCGTGACGGCGAGCGCGGTCGACCCCGGCTGGCGCCTCGAGCTGAGGCACGGCACGACGACGCGCACGCTGACGCGGGACGCGCTGCTCGCCCTCCCCCAGTCGCGCTCGGACCTGCCCATCGCCTGCGTCGAGGGGTGGAGCGTCGGGGTGGCCTGGGACGGCGTCGTGCTGCGCCGGCTGCTCGCCGAGGTCGACGCCCCACCGAGCAGCCGCCTGCGACTGACCAGTCTCGAGCGCAGCGGCGCCTACCGCGTGACGGAGCTGCCGGCCGAGTACGCCGCCGACCCCCTCACGCTCGTCGCCCTCGGCATCGACGGCGAGCCGCTCCACCTCGAGCACGGTTACCCGGCCCGCCTCGTGGCCCCGGGGCGGCCCGGGGTGCTCCAGACCAAGTGGCTCCGATCCATCGAGGTGATCTGAGTGCGAGTTGCGCGGATCACCCTGTCGTCATTGGGCATCGGCCTCGTCGCCCTCGGCGCCTGGAGTGCGCTCACGTCCCTCGGAGCCGCCCAGCTCGTCGGCCTGGCCGTGTGGCTGGCGGCCGCCGTGGTCGTGCACGACGGGGTGGTCGGTCCCGCCACCGCGGTCACCTCCGGGCTGGTCGACCGAGGCGGCCGGCGCCTCCGGGCCGGCGCCCGCGCCGTGGTGCGCGTCGGCCTCACCGTGGCCGCCCTGCTCTGCCTCGTCGCCGTGCCGGCGATCGTCGCGCAGTCCCTGGGCAACCCGAACCCGACGGTCCTCCCGGGCCCGTATGCCGCCCGGCTGGGCTGGGTGCTCGTCCTCATCGCGCTCGCGACCGTCGCGGGCGTCGTCGTCGCACAGAGGAGTTCCCGTGAGCGCACCGCCTAGGACCCACGAATCCCCCGCCCCCGTCGACGAGCCGGGGCCCCTCACGGTCCCGTCGTCGCGCGAGGCGGCGGGCGCGTGGGTCGACGTCGTGCTGCCGTGCCTCGACGAGGCCGGCGCGTTGGCAGCGGTCATCGCGGGACTGCCGAGCCGCTGCCGGGCCGTCGTCGTCGACAACGGGTCGAATGACGGCAGCGCAGAGCTGGCGGCCGGGCTCGGCGCCACGGTCGTGCGGGAGCCCCGCCGCGGCTACGGCGCCGCGGTGCACGCCGGCCTGCTCGCGTCCACCGCCGAGCTCGTCGCGGTCTGCGACGCCGACGGCTCGGTCGACCTCGCCGACGTGGCGCGGCTCGCCGAGCCGGTCGTGGACGGGCGGTGGGACCTCACCGTGGCGCGACGACGGCCCGCGCCGGGTGCGTGGCCCGCCCACGCCCGGCTCGCCAACCGCGCCCTGGCCCTGGGCCTGCGCGCCCGCACCGGCCTGGTGCTGGCTGACCTCGGGCCGCTGCGCGTCGCCCGTCGGGAGGGTCTGCTCGCGCTGCGCCTCGCCGACCGGCGCAGCGGCTACCCCCTCGAGACGGTGCTGAGGGCGCACGCTGCCGGCTGGCGGATCGGCCAGCTCGACGTGGCCTACGCCCCGCGGGTCGGTCGCTCGAAGGTGACCGGCACGCTGCGCGGCACCGTCCAGGCGGCGCGCGACATGTCCCGACTGCTCGGGGAGACCCGATGACCACCGTCGCCGTCGTGGCCAAGCAGTGCCTCCCGGGGCGGGTGAAGACCCGGCTGTGCCCACCGCTCACCCCCGAGCAGGCTGCCCACGTGGCCCAGGCCGCGCTCGACGACACGCTCGCCACCGTCCGCGCGGTGGCCGACGACGTCGTGCTCTACCTCGACGGCGACGAGGCGCCCGCGAGTGCCCGTGGCGCGCGGGTGCTGGCCCAGTGCGCCGGGCCACTCGACGTGCGCCTCGCCCACCTGCTCGACGCGTGCGCCGGGCCGCTGCTCCTTGTCGGGATGGACACGCCCCACCTCGACCCGGCGCTGCTCGCCGCGGTGGTCCACGCGTGGCCGGACGAGGTCGACGCGTGGTTCGGCCCCGCCACGGACGGCGGCTTCTGGGCGCTCGGCCTGCGCGAGCCCTGCGGATCGTTCGTCCGCGGCGTGCCGATGTCGCGCGACACGACCGGGCCGCAGGTGCGGGCGCGGCTCGTGGCCGGCGGCCTCGTGGTGGGCGAGCTGCCGCCCCTGGACGACGTCGACACGGTCGGCGACGCCCTGCGCGTGGCCGCCCTCGCCCCGGCGACGCGCTTCGCCCGGGCGCTGGAGCTCGCCCTGGGGACCGGGGTGCCGGCATGACGCTGCCCCTCGACCGGGAGGTGGCCCCCGTCGACGGCGCCCCGCACTTCGGCCACGGCGGGGGAAGGCCGTACGAGGCGGCGCTCGTCACCGACCGTCCGACGGTGCTGCGGCTGAGGCCCGCGGCACCGTCGGGCGTGTCGCGGCCCGACGGCGGGTCGGGTGCGCACGCGCCGAGGCACGCCGGCGACCGGATCGAGGTGGCACGGTTCCTCGCCGCGCCGGACGCCGCCGACCGGCTGGTGCTCCGGAGGACGGCGGGGCCGGTGCTCGACGTGGGCTGCGGCCCCGGTCGCATGGTGGCCGAGTCACGCCGTCGGGGTCGCGTCGCCCTGGGGATCGACGTCTCACCCACCGCGGTCGGGATCGCCCGCGCGGCCGGGATCCCGGTCCTGCTGAGGTCGGTCTTCGACCCGCTCCCGGGCGAGGGCGTCTGGGGCACCACGCTGCTGCTCGACGGCAACATCGGGATCGGCGGCGACCCCCTCGCCCTGCTCGCCCGCTGCGCGTCCCTGACGGCGCCGGGCGGGACCGTCGTGGTCGAGGCCCACCCGGAGACCGGCCGGCACGCCCGGTTCCACGCGGAGCTCGTCGACGAGCACGGCGCGACGAGCGCGGCCTTCCCGTGGGCCCAGGTCGGCAGCCGCGCGCTGCTCGAGCTCGCGGCCGGCGCCGGCCTGGGGCCCGCGAGGACCGTCGTGCGCGGGCGTCGACGGTTCGTGCTGCTCGCCCGGGGCGGCCGTTCGTGACCGGGCGCGACCGCCTGGCGCGGCGGACGGCATACGTCGTCGGCGCGGTCGTGGTGTGCGGGCTCGCCACCTGGATCGGGCTCGGCGACCACGTCGACCTGGACGTCTACCGCCGGGCCGGTGAGCGGTGGCTGCGGGGAGCCGACCCGTATGCGACGAGCGGCGAGCTGCCCTTCACGTATCCGCCCGTCGCAGCCGTCCTGGCGGCCGGCATCGCCACCGCTCCCGTGGCGGGGCTCGCCCTGCTGTCCGGCGCCACCCTCGTGGCCGCGGCGGCCGGGGTGCTCGCCACCCTCGGTCGAACGACCCGGCGTGCCGGGCCGGGGCCGCTCACCAGCCCGGTCGTCACTCCTGCCGTCGGGCTGGTCGTCGGTCTGGCCGTCGTCAGCGAACCGGTCCTGCGGGGACTGCAGCTGGGACAGGTGAACGGCGTGGTCGTCGGACTCGTGCTCCTCGACCTGCTCGTCGTGCCCCCGAACCGTCGCGGCTGGCTGACCGGAGTGGCAGCCGGGATCAAGCTCGTCCCCCTCGTCTTCGTGGTGCACCTCCTGGTGAGACGCGAGTTCCGCTCTGCAGCAAGGCTGGTCGGCGCCTTCGGCGCTACGGTCGTGCTGGGCTGGCTGGTCCTGCCGGACGCGAGCGCGCGCTACTGGGGGACGCTCCTGCTCGACACCCACCGGGTCGGGGACCCCGGTTTCGTCGACAACCAGAGCCTGCTGGGCCTGGCGACCCGCGTGGCGCCGTCGGCCGCCGGGCCGGTCTGGGCCGTCGGTGCCGCGGTCGTCGTCGCGCTCGGCGTCGTCGCGCTCGGCCGTGCGCGCGAGCGGGCGGCGGTCGAGGGTGTCGTCGTCTGCGCGCTCGTCGGGCTCCTCGTGTCGCCGATCTCGTGGTCGCACCACTGGATCCTGCTGCCGGCCGCCGCGGTGCTCTGCTGGCGTCTCGGTCGGCGAGTGGTGGGAGCGGCCGCGATGGTCGTCGCGGTCGTCGGCCCGCTGTCGTCGTCGACCCTGACCGTGGCCGGCCTCGCGTGCCTCGTCGCGCTCGCGGCCGGGTCGCCGTCGGCCCGCTCCGACGCACCCTCCGCCGGCCGGGTGGCCGTCGACCGGGTGGCCGTGCCGTGACGACGCCACCGCCGCCCGCCACCTACGCTGGCCACGTGCCCACGATCCTCGTCGTCGACGACGACCCCATCCTGCGCGAGGTCGTGACCGGCTACCTGGCGCGGGCCGGCCTCGACGTCGTGGAGGCCGCCGACGGCCCGACCGGGGTGACGCTGGCCCGCGAGTCCGCCCCCGACCTCGTCGTGCTCGACCTGACGCTGCCCGGGCTCGACGGGCTCGAGGTGTTCCGGCGCATGCGGGCGACCCGCGGCGACCTGCCCGTCGTCATGCTCACGGCACGCGGCGACGAGTCGGACCGGGTGCTCGGCCTCGAGATCGGCGCCGACGACTACGTGACCAAGCCCTTCAGCGCCCGAGAGCTCGTGCTGCGCATCCAGTCGATCCTGCGCCGCGCCGCCACACCCTCCACGGGCGCGGGTGGCGTGGGTGGCGTGGGTGGCGCGGCCGGGGACGGCGCCGCGGCGACGGGCGACGGCGCGGCGGGCAGCGTGGCGAACCCCGACGACGTGCTCGTCGACGGCGACCTGCGGCTCGACCGACGGCGCCACGAGGCGTGGAAGGGCGGCGCGCCCCTCGCCCTGACCGGCCGCGAGTTCGACCTGCTCGCGCACCTGCTGGCCCACCCGGGCACGGCCTTCTCGCGCCGCGAGCTGATGGCATCCGTCTGGGGCTGGGAGTTCGGCGACGAGTCGACGGTGACGGTGCACGTGCGGCGCCTGCGCGAGAAGGTCGAGGTGGACCCGGGCACCCCGGTGCGGCTCAGCACCGTGTGGGGCGTGGGCTACCGGTGGGACGACGCGGGGGTGCGGCCGTGATCGGCGAGGCGATGCTCCTCGCCGCCGGCGCCGCGGTCGTCGTGGGGCTCCTCGGCGCGCTCGCCGTGCGTGCCCTCGCCACCCGGCACCTGGCGGCTGCCGCCGTGGTCGCGCCGGTCGTCGTGGTGGTGAGCGTCGCCGTCGGCATCGTCGTGACGGCGCGCGCTATGTTCATCAACGAGCACGACCAGACCGTCGTGCTCGTCGTCACCGCCACGTCGCTGCCCATCGCCGGCGTCTTCGGCTGGCTCATCGCCCGTCGCGTGCAGCAGCTCGTGCGCACGGCCGCGGCCGAGGCCGCCGAGCGCGACCGCGACCGCCGGGTCGAGGCGAGCCGGCGCGAGCTCGTCGCGTGGATGTCGCACGACCTGCGCACGCCGCTGGCCGGCATCCGGGCGATGGCCGAGGCGCTCGAGGACGGCCACGCTCCCCCCGAGGGCCGCTACCCGGCGGCGATCCGGGCCGAGGCCGACCGGATGGCCGACATGGTCGGTGGTCTCCTCGCGCTCTCGCGCCTGCAGTCCGACAGCTTCACCCTCCAGGTCTCGCTCGTCGACCTGCGCGACGTCCTCTCGGACGCCATCGCCTCCGCCCGCGCGCTCGCCCGTCCGCGCGGGGTCGAGGTCGTCGGCTCCCCCGGGCCCAGCGTCGTGGCCGAGGTCGACGTGCGCGAGCTGTCGCGGGCCGTCGCGAACCTGCTGACGAACGCCGTGACCCACACGAGCTCCCCGCACCACGTCGGGGTGTCGCTGAGCGCCGGCGACGGCACGGCCCGCATCGCCGTCGCCGACGGTTGCGGCGGACTGCCGGAGGAGCACCTCGACCGGCTCTTCGAGCCCGGCTGGCGCGCGAGCTCCGGCCGCACGCCGGCGACCGGGGTCGGCGCCGGTCTCGGACTGGCCGTGGCCCGTGGCATCGCCCGCGCCCACGGCGGGGACGTCGAGGTCACGCCCCGCGACGGCGACGGTTGCCGCTTCGAGATCGTGCTCCCGCTCACGTCCCCGGCGCGGACCTGACGCCGTCACGCCCGAGCGCACCGAGCTCGCCGAGCCGGAGAACGCCTGCTGCTCAACGCGACTCGAGCACCTGCTTGGCGATGCGGGCCAGCGTCACCTGACCGACGGCCCGGAACGGGTGCAGCGGGTCGGGCGCGACCGATCCCGTCGGACCGCCGAGCTCGGTGTGCGCGAGCGCGCTCATCACGGTGTAGGCGTCGTGCTTGCTGTAGCCGTGCTCGTCGGTCAGCACGGCGAAGAGGTCCTCGTACGCGCGGTCGATCGACACCTGCACCGGGTCGCCCAGCCCGACGCAGACGAGCTCGTCACCGGTGTCGATCCGCGGGGCGCGCAGGCCCTTGCCCTTGACGAGGTCGACGCTGACGGTGGCGCGCCCGGCGATCTCGATGGCGACGAAGCTGCTCTCGCCGCGGCTCATCACGGCGTGGAGGTCGCCGATGGAGAGCAGCGCGCCCTCGACCTCGACGGGGAGCAGGATGGTGCTGCCCGGCCGCGCGTCGGTGAGGTCCATGTTCCCCCCGGTGGCGTAGGAGGGCATGACGGTCGACATGGCAGCGCCCGCCGACGCGACGCCGATGCACCCGATCATCGGGGCCGCCGGGCAGCTGATCGTCTCGGTGAGCTGCACGGTGCCGTCGCGCACGGGCACGCGCCGCACGTACCACTCCTCGCCCATCGGCCCGGCGAGCGCGCCGGCTCCGGGGATGTAGACCGACCAGCCGTGCTCGGCCATCTCGATGGAGTGGATCGTCACCGCGAGCGCGTCGCCCGGCTCGGCGCCGCGCACGTGGACCGGGCCGGTGACGGGGTTGATCGTCGCCGTCACCTTCGCGAGGTCGCGCAGCTGCTCCATCTGGGCGTATGCCGTGTCGTCCGTCTCGAAGGTCAGGTGGTCGCCCGTGCCGGGATCGACGGTGAGGGCCGGCTCGTGCGTGGCCGCGAAGTCGGCGTGCGCCCGGTCCCTGGTGATGAGGTGCGTCGTCATGCGCGGCCCTTCTGCTCGCCGGTGGTCTGGTAGTCGGTCGCGTGGTCCGGAGCGGCGCCGTCGGCATCCGCCCGGTGCTCCGGCAGGATGCCGATCCCCTTGCGGCTGTAGTAGACGAGCACGAGGATGCCGATCGCCAGCCACACGAGGCCACCGATCTTGGCGGCCGCCTCGGCGTTCCACAGGACGAAGCCGATGATGAGGAAGCCGATGATCGGCCCGACCCAGTGGAGCAGCACGTTCGAGGACCTGCGGCGCACGCCGTAGTACGTCATGACCGAGAGGTGCAGTAGCAGGAACGAGGTCAGCGCGCCGAAGTTGACGAGCGAGCTGATGAGGCCGATCTGGCCGACGAAGAAGAGGCCGAGCACGAGCGTGATCCCCGCGACGAGCAGGATCGCCCGCTCCGGCACCTTGCTGCGCGTGTTGATGTGGGCGAGGAAGCGCGGGAGCTGCCCGTCGCGGCTCATCGAGAAGAGGAGGCGCGACGTGGCGCTCTGCGCCGCAACGGCGTTCGCGATGCCGACGGCGAGCGCGTTCATGGCGAGGAACGCGATCTGCCAGCCGTTGCTGCTGATCCGGCCGACGATGTCGAAGAACGCGTTGCCCGCCTCGTCCTCCGGGAACGAGGTGGTGTCCGGGATGAGCATGCCGGCCAGCCAGGTCTGGCTGATGAAGAAGAAGGCGACGAGGAAGAGCCCGGCGATCATGGCGATTCCGGCCGACCGGTGCCCGCCCTTGCTCTCCTCGGAGAGGGTCGCGATGCCGTCGAAGCCGAGGAAGGAGAGCACGGCGATCGACAGCGCGGTGCCGACGAGCGGAGCCGAGAAGTTCTCGGCGTCGAAGAGCGGCTTCGTCGTGACGTGCGCGCCGCCCGTGCCGTTCTTGATGGCGACGACGGCCATGACGACGAAGATGACGATGAAGAGGATCTCGGCCGTGAGGAACACCCGGTTGACGACCGCCGTGAAGGAGATGCCGACGTAGTTGACGGCGGTGTTGACCACGAGGAAGAGCAGGATCCAGGCCCACTTCGGCACGGCGGGGAAGATGCCCGACATCGACTCGGCCGCGAAGACGTAGAGCAGCGTGGGCACGAGCAGGTAGTCGAGCAGGATCGTCCACCCCGCGATGAAGCCGAGCTTCGGGTTCATGCCGCGCCCGACGTAGGAGTAGACCGAGCCGGCGATGGGGAACGCGCGGCTCATCTGCGCGTAGGACAGGGCGGTGAAGATCATCGCGACGAGGCCGATGAGGTAGACGAGCGGCACCATGCCCTTCGCCTCGTTGAAGACCGTGCCGTAGATGGCCCACGGCGCGATCGGCACCATGAAGACGAGCCCGTAGATGAGCAGGTCCGTCGTGGAGAGCCCACGGTTCAGCTCCTGCTTGTAGCCGAACTGGGTGAGGTCTCCCTCACCCGGGACGGCGCGGTCGGTGGCGGACATGCGTGACCTCCAGGTCGCTGGAACGTTCGGTGGGGACGGGCGGCAGATCAGTCGTGCTGGCGCAGGAACGACTCGACGACCTCGATGAAGGCGTCGGGCTCCTCGACGTGCGGCATGTGGCTGGACTCGGGGAAGACGTGCGACCGCACGTCGGGGATGCGCTCGACGAAGGGCGCCCACACGGCGGGCATGGCCTCGTCGTGCGCTCCGGCGACCACGAGGGTCGGCACGCGGACGGCGTCCAGCCGGTCGACGACCGACCAGTCCTTGAGCGAGCCGATGACGTGGAACTCCGAGGGCCCGTTCATCGTGAAGTAGACCGTCGGGTCCTGCTCGATCTGCGCGAACGAGTCGGTCACCTCGGGCGGGTTGGGCACGACCCGGCACACGTGCCGGTCGTAGAAGACCTTCTCCGCCTCGGCGTACTCCGCCGAGTCGGTCGTGCCGGCCTCCTCGTGGGCGAGCAGGGTCTGCTGCACGTCCTCCGGCAGCCGGGCCCGCAGCGTGTTGGCGGCCTCGAGCCAGAGCTCCATCGACGCGGGCGAGTCGCAGATCGTCAGGCTGCGGATGCCGGCGTCGTCGGACAGCACGACCTCCGGCCCGAGCATCCCTCCCCACGACTGGCCGAGGAGGTGGAAGCGCCGGTCGATCCCCAGGGCCTCGACGAGCGAGCGCAGCTCGTCGACGAAGAGCTGCGGGGTCCAGAAGTCCGGCGGCGCGTCGGGCAGGTGGCTGCTTCCGCCGCAGCCGAGCTGGTCGTAGTGCACGACCGCACGGCCCTGCCGCGCCAGGTTGGCCATCATCAGCGTGTAGTTGTGGGCGGCGCCCGGGCCGCCGTGCAGCACGACCAGGGGCGCCTGCTCGGCGTCGGGGTCGAGCTGCCCGGTCACGCGGTACCACGTGCGGTGGCCCCGGAAGTCGACCTCGCCCTCGGTCGTGGGCTCGGGGAACCGGTCGTCGTGCGTCGTCGCCATGCGTCCTCCTCGGTGATCGGGGAACAGTGGACCACGCAAATGGTCCGCTGACAAGACCTTTCTCGGCCGCACGCATACACTGCGCACGTGCAGCACGAACGGGAGCCGGACGACGGGGAGGCCTTCGCCCCCCTCGGCGGCGGGCCCCGCACGAAGGCCACGACCCTCACCGACCGGCTCGTCACGGCCATCGCGGTCGGCGAGTACTCCCCCGGCGAACGCCTCCCCTCGGAGCGCGACCTCGCGGCCTCGCTCGGCGTGAGCCGCCAGACGGTGCGCCAGGCCCTGCAGCAGGTGACCGACCTCGGCCTCCTCGAGACCCGGCGCGGACGCAGCGGGGGCGCCTTCGTGGCGCAGGTGTCGTGGGAGGACGTCGCGCCCGAGGTCGCCCGGCGCACGCTCGAGAGCGAGATCCCGCGGCTGCTCGAGCTCTACGACTACCGCTGCATGGTGGAGGGCATGATCGCCCGTGCCGCCGCCGAGCGACGCACCGACGACGACGCGGCCGCCCTCGAGCAGGAGCTCGAGCAGTTCCGGTCCGCCACGTCGATGACGCAGGCCCGCAGCGCCGACCGTCGGCTCCACGGTCTCGTGACCGCCGCCGCCCGCAACCCGCACCTGACCTCGCTCAGCGCGCACCTGACGGCCGCCGCGACGCTGGGGTTCGGCGTCGAGCCCTACACGCAGGAGTTCTACGACGAGGCGCTCGCGCAGCACGCCGAGCTCGTCGGGCACGTCGTGCGCGGCGAGGCCGAGGCGGCGGGCCGCTGCGCGCAGCACCACTTCATGCTGACCCTGGAGACGATGCGGGCCGGCCTGCGGCGCGCGCAGGGCGCCTGACCCCGCAGCAGTCCGCACCGCCCGCGGAGCCGCGAGAAGTAATCTGGAGAAAGTCCGGGCTCGGCTGTCGATCCGGCGGCAAGGTGTTCGTCGTCGCTAGTGACGGAGCCGGAGAGGTCGGCCCGCGACCCAGTGCAGGAGGCAGTCCCATGGCCAAGTACGCAATCCTCATCTACGAAGACCAGGCCCGCTACGCGACCATGTCGCCCGAGGCGTGGGGTGCGCTGGTCGACGCGCACACGACGTTCACCAAGCAGGTCTTCGAGCTCGGCGGGTCCCTCGCGGGCGGGGAGGCACTGGCGTCCGCGACGACGGCCACCACGGTCAAAGGTGGCAGCACGGTGACGGACGGCCCGTTCGTCGAGACCAAGGAGGCCCTCGGCGGCTTCTACGTCGTCGAGGCGCGCGACCTCGACCACGCCGTCGAGATCGCCAAGCTGTGCCCGGCCCCCTTCGGCGGCGTCGAGGTCCGCCCGGTCGTGGACCCGACGACGAACCCGTTCTGATCGCTCCCCGCGACGAGCCGACCGCGTCCGCCGTGCAGGCGGACGCGGTCGCTGACGCGCTCGCGCACGCGCACCGCTCCGAGTGGGCGTTCGTGCTGTCCGCCACGGTGCGCGTCGCGGGCGACCTGGACGTCGCGGAGGAGTGCGCGCAGGAGGCGTACGTGCGGGCGTTGCAGGCCTGGACCCGGGACGGCGTCCCGGAGCGGCCCGGCGCGTGGCTGACCACGGTGGCGCGCAACCAGGCGCTCGACCGGTTGCGTCGTGAGGTCACCCTCCGGCGCAAGCTCCCGCTGCTCGTGGAGCCGGCGACCGCCGATCCGCACGACCTCGCCGACCTGGACCGGCCCGACGCAGCGGTGCCGGACGACCGGCTCCGGCTCGTGTTCACCTGCTGCCACCCGACCCTCGCCCCCGAGGCCCGCGTCGCCCTCACCCTCCGCCTGGTCTGCGGCGTCCCCACCACCGACGTCGCCCGCGCCTTCCTGGTGTCCGAGCCGACGATGGCGGCACGGATCACCCGGGCCAAGAAGAAGATCTCCGCAGCGCGGATCCCCTACCGGGTCCCGAGCCGGGAGGAGCTGCCGGAGCGCCTCGACAGCGTCCTCACCGCCGTCCACCTGCTCTTCAGCACCGGTCACACGGCCCGCACGGGGGACGCGCTCGTCCGGGCGGACCTCTGCGACCGGGCGCTGCACCTCGCGCGCACCCTGGCCGCGCTGCTCCCGGAGCAGGCCGAGACCCGCGGCCTGCTCGGCCTGCTGCTCCTCACGGACGCACGCCGGGCGACCCGGACCGACGAGCAGGGCCGGCTGCTCCTGCTGGCCGACCAGGACCGGACGCGCTGGGACCAGCGCGCGATCCTCGAGGGGCTCACGGTGACGGCCGAGGCACTGGCGTCGGGTCCACCGGGGCGGTTCACCCTGCAGGCGGCGATCGCCGGCGTGCACGCGATGGCACCGTCCGCGGAGCAGACCGACTGGTCGCGCGTCGTGCACCTCTACGACCGGCTGCTGGCGGTGTGGGACACCCCGGTCGTCGCGCTCAACCGGGCCGCCGCCGTGGCGTTCGCCGACGGCCCGGCCGCCGCGCTGCCGATCCTCGACGAGCTCGCGGCCGATCCCCGGCTCGCCGACTACCCCTACCTGCCCGCCACCCGCGCCGACCTGCTGCGCCGCCTCGGCGACCCCGCCGGCGCCGCTCGGTCCTACCGGCGCGCGCTGGAGCTCACGACGAACGCCGCGGAGCGCGCCTTCCTCGAGCAGCGACTGGCCGAGGTCAGCCGCGCCGCCGATGCCGACCGAGGCCGGCCGGCCGGGGATCGCCACCCGGACTCCGCCCTCTGACGGCAGAAGGGCCCCTGACCGACGTCTCCGCTGGTCAGAGGCCCTTCCGAGCACTGGGTGGCAGGTGAAGGATTCGAACCTTCGTAGCTTTCGCGACGGATTTACAGTCCGTTTCCATTGGCCGCTCGGACAACCTGCCGTGGTGCGTCTGGAAGGATAGCAAGAGATCGGGCGCGGTCCGTAATCGGGCCACGGCGGCGCTTTCGACGCGTCCTCGGGGCGGCCGTAAGGTGGCCCGTGAACCCCCGGCTCGCACCCGAGCGACCCACCCGCAGCCCCGGAAGGACCCCCCGATGGCCGACTCCTCCTTCGACATCGTCAGCAAGTTCGACAAGCAGGAGATCGCGAACGCGGTCAACAGCGCCGGCAAGGAGATCGCGACGCGCTACGACTTCAAGAACGTCGGCGCCTCCGTCGACCTCGCCGGTGAGGTCATCAAGATGAAGGCGAACACCGAGGAGCGTTGCCTCGCCGTCCTCGACGTCGTGCAGACCCACCTCGTCAAGCGCAAGGTCAGCCTCAAGCACCTCGACGTCCCCGAGGCCGGCCCGCGCCTCTCGGGCAAGGAGTACCACCTCGACGCCCCGCTCAAGGAAGGCATCTCGCAGGAGAACGCGAAGAAGATCAACAAGCTGATCCGCGACGAGGGCCCCAAGGGCGTCAAGAGCCAGATCCAGGGCGACGAGCTGCGCGTCTCGAGCAAGTCGCGCGACGACCTCCAGGCCGTGCAGCGGATGCTGCGCGAGGCCGACCTCGACGTCGCGCTCACCTTCACCAACCAGCGCTGAGCCGCCCGGTTCGCTTGCCCGACAAGCGGATCCGAGCGTCAGAGCAGGTATGCCGTCCGCTGCAGCGGGCGGCATACCTGCGTCTCAGGCAGGGCGGGCGAGACCACGCAGGTCGGGGAAGACCTCGAGGGCCAGGGGCCACCAGAAGAGGTGGCCGCAGAGGGCCGCGTACTCCTCCGGCGTGACCCAGCGCGTGGCGTGGATGCCGTCGTCGCCCTCGGTCAGCTCCGGACGCGCGTCGTCGATGCGGCAGCGGAAGACCTGCAGGTACGGGCGGTCCGCGCCGATGACGTTGTCGTCGGTGCGCGGCGTGAATCGCTCGTAACCGCAAGGGAACACCTCGGAGTGACGCAGGCGCAGGCCGGTCTCCTCGAAGGTCTCGCGCACCGCGTTCTCGATAGGCGTCTCGTCGCCCTCGCGCCAGCCACCCGGCGAGCCCCACTCCGCGCGCCGCACGCTGTGGACCACGGCGAAGTCGCCCCGGCGGTCCCGGACGAAGACCATGGCGGCGAGCACCCTCTCGTGCGCCACCGGGTCGTCGGACGCGACGAGGTCGACGTCGCTCGCGCCGTTGGGGAAGCTGACGTCGAGGATGCGCCGCACACCCCGGTCGCGCTTGCGCTTGCGCAGCCGCAGGCCCGACGCGTTGAGGCGGCGGGCGAGGTCGGCGCCGCTCGTGGGTGTCGCACCGGCGTCGACGGCGTCCTGCCAGCGGGCGTCCGGCACGTCGTAGTGGTCGCCGTCGAACGACCGGGGGTGCAGGCCCGCGGCGACGGCGACGGCGTGCAGCTCCTCGTAGGAGGCGTCGCTGACGAGGTGGGCGAAGAGCCGTCCGTGGGCAGGCCAGATGGGCTGGTCGATCCACACGGTCATGCCTCGCAGCCTAGGCCAGGTCGCGCGACGCCGGGCGGCGCGATCCTGTGGACGACGGCCGACGCCGTGCTCCCGCCCGTCCTACCGTCGGGAGCACGGCCGCCGCCCGGCGCGCCGCCCACCACCGACCAGGGAGCAGACCATGACCCGTTCCGTCGTCGACACCGAGCGCATCGCCGCGGCCGCGGCCGACATCAACCGCCTCGCCGACACCATCACCTCGAGCACGACCGAGCTGCGCGGGCGGCTCGCCGGCATGGGCGCCGACTGGCAGGGCCCCGCCAAGGTGGAGTTCGAGCGCGTCATGCACGACTACCAGCGCATCCAGGCCCAGATGACCGAGGCGCTCGCCGACGTCGGGCGCCTGACGCTCAAGGCCTCGACGGCCTACGCCGAGCACGAGAACGCGACCCGCGCCCTCTTCCTGCGCTGAGCCGCCCTGTCTCGTCCCCTCCTTCTGCCTCCCCTGGCAGATTCGGGCCCATCTCGGACAACCTCGTCCACGCCCGCTGCGTCTAGAGGGGGACCGCACGTGACGACAGGGGACATCGTGGAAGAGCTCGACGACGAGGCCGACTTCTCGGCCTTCGTGCTGGCCCGTCAGCAGCGGCTCGTCCGCTTCGCCTACCTGCTGACGGGCGACCCCCACCAGGCCGAGGACATCGTGCAGTCTGCGCTGCTCAAGGTCTACCGCCGGTGGGACCACATCACCGGCTCCCCCGACGCCTACGTGCGGGCCGCCATCGTCAACGAGCACCACAGCTGGTGGCGGCGTCCCGTGCGCCGCCGGGAGGTGACGAACAGCGACCTCGTCACGTTCACCGACCCCGCGGTCACGAGTGAGCCGGCCGCCGACCACGACCTCCGGGCCCAGATCGCGGCGCTGCCCCGGCAGCAGCGGGCCGCCCTCGTGCTGCGCTATTACGAGGACCTCACGGAGGCCCAGACGGCCGAGATCCTCGGCTGCTCCGTCGGTACCGTCAAGAGCCACACGAGCCGGGCCCTGAAGAACCTGCGCGTCACGATGAGAGAGGCCACGGCATGAGCCCCGAAGAGTTCGACCTCCGGGCCCACCTCGACAGCGAGGCGGAGCACGTCAACGCCAGGGGCAGCTTCGTCGAGGCGGTCCTCGACGCCAAGCGCCGGAGCGACCGCCGTCGCGCCGTGGCCGCCGGTGTCGCCGCCGTCGCGGTCCTCGCCGTCGCGGTCCCCCTCGCATGGTCAGGCCTCGGGGGCCGCACGAGCGCCGTCCCCGCCACCCGGGCCCCGAGCCTCTCCGCCACGCAGACAGGCGTCCCGACGAGCACGACGCCTGCCCCCACGGCCGTCCCGACGCGCACGGCCTCGGCCGCGGACGCCCGGGTCACCGCCCGTCCGACGCTCGCCGCCAGCGCACCCACGACCGACCCCGGCGTCCCGTATGCCGTCGCGGGGCTCGTGCGCGACGGCGCGCGCCCGCCGCTGAAGGCCCCCGACGAGGCCGGCTTCGCCGCCTTCAGCCGGCTCGACCACGGCGGCTACGTCTACCGTCCGACCTCCGGCGCCGACCAGGAGGTCACCATCGTGCTGCCCGACGGCACGTCCTCGGTGCTGAGCGGCGCCGACCGCTTCGTCGTCAGCGCCGACCGCACCCGGATCGCCTGGCGTGACGACTCGGCCGTCCTCACTCCCGGCACCGGCGTCATCCACGTCGCCGACAGCCGCGGTCGCGAGCTGAGGACCGTCCGCGTCGACGCGGGGCCGGCGGCACTCGTCGGGGACACCCTCTACGCGGCGGAGCTCGCGGGCTACGACGACACCGGCTCGTCGGTCCGCATCGAGCTCGACACGGGTCGCAGGACCAGCATCCGGGGCATCGTCCGAGGACTTGACGCGGCGGGCCGGACGGCCCTCGTGGTCGACCCGGTCCCCGACGAGACCGACGGCGCTCGCCCCGCCGGCCACTGCTACCGCCTGCTCGACCTCACCGTCGACCCACCGGTCGTGCGGCTCGCGGTCTGCGGCGACGTGACCCCGACGGGGATCTCCCCCGACGGCCGCCACCTCCTCGCTGCGCCCGGGTCGGTCGTCGACGCGACCACGGGCCGCGTCGTCCTCGACGCCGTCGGGGACTCGGGCCTGCAGGTCGAGAGCTCACGGATCACGGACGACGGCACCGCCCTCGTGATGTCGGTGGACTCACCCGACTTCGCCCGCAACGGTCTCGTGCGCTGCGAGCTCACGGGCGCGTGCCGGCAGATCGGACCGAGCGCCCCGGAGCCCGCCCCCGAGGACGGCGACACCCCTCGCACCACGCACGCCGTCGCCGACAACTGAGCCGGACGGCATACGCCCCCCACGACGCCGAAAGGGCGGCTCCCCCGTGGGGGAACCGCCCTTCGGTCTGTCGCGAGGCGTCAGGGGGTGGGGCTCAGAAGCCCATGCCGCCCATGCCGCCCATGTCGTCGCCACCGGGCATGGCCGGAGCGGACTTCTCCGGCTTGTCGGCGATGACGGCCTCGGTCGTGAGGAAGAGGGCCGCGATGGACGCCGCGTTCTGCAGCGCCGAGCGGGTCACCTTGACCGGGTCGATGATGCCGGCCTCGAGGAGGTCGACGTACTCGCCGGACGCGGCGTTGAGGCCCCAACCGGACTGGAGGCCGCGCACCTTCTCGGCCACGACTCCACCCTCGAGACCCGCGTTGATCGCGATCTGCTTGAGCGGGGCCTCGGTCGCGACGCGAACGATGTTCGCGCCGGTCGCCTCGTCACCCTCGAGGGCGAGCGAGTCGAGCGAGTCGGCGGCCTGGATGAGGGCGACGCCACCACCGGCGACGATGCCCTCCTCGACGGCGGCCTTGGCGTTGCGCACGGCGTCCTCGATGCGGTGCTTGCGCTCCTTGAGCTCGACCTCGGTGGCCGCGCCCGCCTTGATGACGGCGACGCCGCCGGCGAGCTTGGCGAGGCGCTCCTGGAGCTTCTCGCGGTCGTAGTCGGAGTCCGACTTCTCGATCTCGGCCTTGATCTGGGCGATGCGGCCCTCGATCTGGCTGCGGTCGTCGGCGTCCTCGACGATGGTCGTCTCGTCCTTGGTGACGACGACCTTGCGGGCCTTGCCGAGCAGGTCGAGGGTGGCGTTCTCGAGCTTGAGACCGACCTCCTCGGAGATGACCTGACCACCGGTGAGGATCGCGATGTCGGTGAGCATCGCCTTGCGACGGTCGCCGAAGCCGGGGGCCTTGACGGCAACCGACTTGAAGGTACCGCGGATCTTGTTGACGACGAGGGTGGCGAGTGCCTCGCCCTCGATGTCCTCGGCGATGATGAGGAGCGGCTTGCCCGACTGCATGACCTTCTCGAGGAGCGGCAGCAGGTCCTTGACGTTGCCGATCTTCGAGTTGGCGACGAGCACGTAGGCGTCGTCGAGGACGGTCTCCATGCGCTCGGTGTCGGTGACGAAGTAGGCCGAGATGTAGCCCTTGTCGAACCGCATGCCCTCGGTCATCTCCAGCTCGAGGCCCATGGTGTTGGAGTCCTCGACGGTGATGACACCTTCCTTGCCGACCTTGTCCATCGCCTCGGCGATGAGCCCGCCGATCTCCTCGTCGGCCGCCGAGATGCTGGCGGTCGAGGCGATCTGCTCCTTGGTCTCGATCTCCTTGGCCTGCTCGAGCAGACGGGCGGAGACGGCCTCGACGGCCTTCTCGATGCCGCGCTTGAGGGCCATCGGGTTGGCGCCGGCGGCCACGTTGCGCAGGCCTTCCTTCACCATGGCCTGGGCGAGCACGGTGGCCGTCGTCGTGCCGTCACCGGCGACGTCGTCGGTCTTCTTGGCGACCTCCTTGACGAGCTCCGCGCCGATCTTCTCGTACGGGTCGTCGAGCTCGATCTCCTTGGCGATGGAGACGCCGTCGTTGGTGATCGTGGGGGCGCCCCACTTCTTCTCGAGGACGACGTTGCGGCCCTTCGGGCCGAGCGTCACACGGACGGCGTCGGCGAGGATGTTCATTCCCCGCTCGAGCCCGCGGCGCGCCTCTTCGTCAAACGCAATGGTCTTGGCCATTCGGGTGGTTCCTCCCACGCGAATCGATGGTGGTGGGCCGCCTGACGCCCGCGACGGACGGGACCGGTCTCCTCAGCTCACGTCGCTGCGAACCCAGCCCCTCGGCACACGGCCCATATCTGTCACTCCCACAGGGAGAGTGCTAACGCCATTATTGGCACTCTCGACCTGAGAGTGCAAACAGTCCGGGCGTCGTCCGCCCCCGCGTGCGGCCCGCCCGGCTCAGCGGGCCGCGCCCGCTGCCAGCGCGGCGACGATGCGACCGGCATACTCCCCCGACTCCTGCGGCGACGCGTACGTCGTCCGTGGCCAGAAGAAGCCGCGCAGGCCGTCGCCCTTGGTGCGGGGCACGACGTGCACGTGCAGGTGCGGCACCGACTGGCTGACGACGTTGTTCATCGCGACGAAGCTGCCCTGCGCGCCGAGCCCCTCGACGGCTGCCGCGGCCAGCCGCCGGGTCGCCCCGAGCAGGCCGGCGTGCAGCGGCTCCGGGAGGTCGAGCAGGGTGTCGACGTGCCGGCGCGGCACGAGCAGGACGTGCCCCTTGAACACGGGTCGCCGGTCGAGGAAGCCGACGAAGTCCGGCTCGTCGAGCACGACGTCCGCCTCGGCCTCGCCGGCCACGATGGAGCAGAAGACGCAGGCCATGGCCCCACCCTGCCACGCACCCGGCCGCACTACGGTGGGGCGCATGCCCGCACCGACGCGCCCGTCCTCGACCGGAGCCGGCTTCGTCGAGGTGGCCGACCGTGTCTTCGTGGCGCGCTACCCGCAGTGGGACGTCAACGTCGGGCTCGTGCTCGGGCGTGACGGAGCCGTCGTCGTCGACACCCGGGCCAGCGACCGGGAGGGCAGCCAGGTGCGAGGCGACGTGCGCCGCCTCGGTCGGGACATCGAGGTGCGCCACGTCGTCAACACGCACGTCCACTTCGACCACACCTTCGGCAACGCGGCCTTCGACGCCGCCACGGTCCACGCGCACGACAACGTCGGCCGCACCTGGCGCGCCGACGAGGAGCGCATCAAGGCGGCGTTCCGCGCCGATCCCGGCGACGGCCCCGAGTTCGGCTACACCGCCGACGACGCCGCCGAGGTGCTCGCCACCGTCGTCCGCGGGCCGGACCGCACCTTCGGCTCCCACGCGACGATCGACCTCGGCGACCGCGTCGTCACGATGACGTATGCCGGCCGCGGCCACACCGACGGCGACGTGGCCGTGCTCGTGCCCGACACGGCGGCCCTCTTCCTCGGCGACCTCGTCGAGGAGAGCGCTCACCCGTCGTTCGGCGGCGACTGCTGGCCCCTCGAGTGGGCCGACACGCTCACGACGCACCTGCTCGACGTCGAGGAGCGCACCGTCGTCGTGCCGGGGCACGGGCGAGCGGTCGACGCCGCCTTCGTCGAGCGCCAGCGCGACGACGTCGCCGCGGTGGCCGCGGTCATCCGCGAGCGCCGCCTCGGCGGGATGAGCCTCGAGGCGGCGTTGCAGGAGGCCGACGCCCGACTGCCCTATCCCCTGGGCGACCTCGACGCCGCCTTCCGCCGCGGATGGGACCAGCTGGCGCCACCTGGCCCCTGACCGCGATCGCGGCGGCAGGCAGGCAGGCAGGCAGGCAGGCAGGCATGGCGGGGCGACGCGGATCCCGACAAAACGGCTCTTGCCGGGCCGGGGCGGCCGTAGCATCCGGCGAGCCCCGCCCGTCGCCGAAGGACCTCACCGTGACCGACCATGCCTCCTCCCCACCTGCCACCGCGCGCCCCGGCACGACGCTGCGCCCGCACGAGGCGCGGCCGCAGACCTCCGACGGGTCGTGGGTGGCACGCCGACGACAGCGGGTGACCGACGTCGCCGCCCGGCGGTTGCACGACGACCTCGTGGCGCGAGGGGTCACGGCCACCCGCTCGGCGCGCGGCACCACCGTCACCGTCCTTGCCTGCCTCGTGCTCGGGGTCGCGGCCGTCGCCGTCGGTCTGCTCGTCTGGGCCACCGTGGCGCCGAAGGGGCTCTGGGGGTGGCTCGGAGTCGTCGCCGGGTGGGCGTTCGTCGGCGCGCTCGTGCCCCGGCCGGTGCGCCTCAGCGAGACGGTCCGGCTCGAGCCGGCCGACTTCCCCGCCACCCACCGGCTCCTGGCCGATCTCGCCGACGGCGTGGGTGCCCGCGCCCCGGTCGAGGTGCACCTCGATGCCGGCTGGGGCGTCGAGCTCGTCGCCGTCGGCTGGGCGGCGCGGCCGACGCTCGTCGTCGGGCTGCCGCTGTGGACGTGCCTCACCGACGACGAGCGGGTCGCCCTGCTCTGTCACGAGCTCGGCCACGTCCGCAACGGGGACGGGCTGCGCGCTGTGCTCGTCGGCCAGGCGCACGGGCTCCTCGACCGGCTCGCGACGCTGCTGACGCCGTTGCCCCGCGACGCCGTCTCCGACCTCGTGGACGACAGCCTCGAGGTCAGCAGGTCACAGACCACCATGAACGGGCTGGGACGCCTCGTCCTCACCGTCGTGTCGGCGCCGGCCGTCGTCACCCTGCTCGCCTTCGAGCGCGCGGTGTCGCAGGAGGGCCAGCAGCGCGAGTACGCCGCCGACCTGCGGGCGGCCGAGGTGGCCGGAACCGCGGCCGTGGTGCGCCTGCTGCTCACCACGATGGGCCTCGCCGGCGTGCACACCCTGGCCGGCGCGGCCGCTCGCCGCCGCGAGGACCCCTTCACGGCGCTGGACACGGTCCGCGCCCGCCCGGACCTCACCGCCCGCGACATCGCTCTCGCCCGGTCCCGCGCCCGCGAGCACGACCTCCGGTGGGACGCCGCGCACCCTCGCGACGACCTGCGGCTCGGCGTGCTCGAGGCCCACCCCACCACGCCCGAGCCCGAGGCGCTGGCCGACCGCCGAGCCCTGGCACGTGCTGCCGATGCCGAGCTCGCCGGCCAGCGGCCCGCTCTCACGCGCCGGCTGCGCGACGAGCTGCTCGACACCTGACGCCAGGGCGCCCAGCCGCCGGCCGACCCGGCCGACCCGGCCGACCCGGCCGACCCCGCCCGCGGTCAGCCCGGTCAGCCGCGGAGGGCAGAGGGGAACGCGTCGGACCAGGACCGGACGGCGATGCCACCGTCGGCCGAGCGGTCGACCGACGTCGCGGCGAGGAGCGCGCGCACCACGGCCCGCGCCACGCAGTCGGCGCCGGCCTCCATGAGCACGGTGTGCTCGACCGGGTCGGGCGCGGGCCGCGCGCCGGTCGAGAGCGCGAACACGGTGTCGCCGTCGAAGAGCGTGTGCACCGGCCGCAGCGAGCGGGCCAGCCCGTCGTGCGCGACCCCGGCCGCCTTCTGGCACTGCGCCTTGGTCAACGTCGCGTCGGTCGCCACCACGCCGATCGTCGTGGCGAGGCCCGCCCGGCCCGTCCCGGCCGGTGTCGCCTCGGCGCGTGCCCGCGCGGCCTCGAGCTCGGCGACGCTCGGTCGGCCCACGTGGGCCAGCTCGCCCGGCAGACCGAGGCCCACGGCATACGGGAGCCCGGAGGTCGGGTCGACGGCCGAGCCGACGGCGTTGACGGCGACGATCGCGGCGACCGTCGCACCCGAGGGGAGCACGACGCTCGCCGACCCGATGCCGCCCTTGAGGCCGCCCACGGTCGCGCCGGTGCCGGCGCCGACGCAGCCCTCCTCGACCGCGGCCGGCGACGCCGCGTCGTAGGCGGCCCTGCCGTCCTCCGGGCCCGGCCGGTGCTCCCAACCTCCGCCGCGCCCGAGGTCGAACAGGATGGCCGCCGGCACGATCGGCACGACCTGCCCGGGCCCGCCGACCGGCCAGCCGACGCCGTCCGCGGCGAGCGCCGCCATCACCCCGTCGGCGGCCGACAGGCCGAAGGCCGACCCGCCACCGAGGACGACGGCGTGCACGCGGTCGACGAGGTTGCGCGGGTCGAGCAGGTCGGTCTCCCGGGTGCCCGGCCCTCCCCCGCGCACGTCGACCCCGGCCACCGCCCCACCGTCGGGCGCGAGGACGACGGTGACCCCCGTGAGCCAGCCCCGCTCGTCGCGCGTGCGGTGCCCGACGCGCAGGCCCGCCACGTCCACGAGCGAGTTGGTCGGGCCGGGCGTGGTCATCGCGGGTCGCGCAGGTCGAACTCCATGAGGCGACCGGGCGAGGAGAAGCCGAGGCGCTCGTAGAACTCCTGGGCCCGGTCGTCGGGGGCGTTGAGGCGGATCCACTTGACGTCGGTCGTGCGCGACCACTCGATCATCGCCTCGGTCAGCGCGCGGCCCACGCCGCGGTCACGGCAGCCGGGCGCGACGAACAGCCCGCCGACGTGCAGCCACGACACGTCCCTGCGGCCGGGCCAGGGCAGGGCGCGGATGCGCCGGGTCTCCAGGATGCCCGCGTGCTCGCCCCGGCTCTCGGCGATCCACGTCGGGCGGTCGGGCCGCTCGGCGAGCCACGCGTCGACGAAACGGTCGAGGTAGCCCGCCTCGGACGGCATACCGAGCTCACGGGCGAACTGCAGGTGCAGGGCGGCGACGATGAAGGCGTCGTCGGCGCCCGCGCGGCGGATCGTCACCTCGGCCATGAGGGAAGTGAACCACGCCGGTGTGCGCGAGGCGCGCAAGCCGACCCGGTCGAAGGGATCGGCCGGGAGGGTCAGCCGTTGATGCCGAGGCGGCGGGTCGTGCGCGCGCGCTGGCGGCTCGCACGCATCCGGCGCAGGCGCTTGATGAGCATCGGGTCGGCCTCGAGGGCAGCCGGGCTGTCGAGGAGCGCGTTGAGCACCTGGTAGTACCGCGTGGAGCTCATGTCGAACAGCTCCTTTATGGCCTGCTCCTTGGAGCCGGCGTACTTCCACCACTGGCGCTCGAAGGTCAGGATCTCGAGGTCGCGGGCGCTGAGGCCGTCCTCGGACTCGTGGCTGTGCGGCTGCGCCGTGGCGTGGTCTGTGCTCATGTCCCCGTCTCGCTGAAGGTGCGGTCGTGCGTTGGCTCCGCTCACACCATAGACCCAAATGACAGGGGTGTCATTCGGCCCCGGGGCCGCCCCGACCCGTCCGGAACAGGCGTCACAGCCGTCCCTCGGGCACCATCGCGGTCGGCCCCCGGACGTCATGACGGGGGCTCACGACATCGTGTCGAGGATGGCGCCGACGTCCTCCTTGGTCGTGTGCGGGTTGACGATGGCGAAGCGGGTCAGCGTCTCGCCGCGGAACGTCGTCGGCACGACGAAGGCGAACTCCTGCCCGAGCAGCCGGTCGGTCCACGCCTGGTAGTCCTCGGGGCCCCAGCCGAGGCGTCGGAAGACGACGACCGAGAGGTCCGGCTCGCGCACCGCCTCGAGGTAGTCGCGCCGGCCGATCTCCTCTGCGGCGAAGCGGGTCACCTCGAGCGTGCTCTCGATGGCCTCGACGTAGGCGTCGGTGCCGTGCACCGCGAGGGAGTACCAGAGCGGCAGGCCACGGGCCCGGCGGGTGAGGCCGATCGAGTAGTCGGTCGGGTTCCACTCGGCCGACTTCGTGATGACGTCGAGGTAGCCGGCCTCCTGGGTGTGCGCGACCCGCGCGAGCTCGGGCTCGCGGTAGATGAGGGCGCAGCAGTCGAAGGGCGCGAAGAGCCACTTGTGCGGGTCGACGATGAAGGAGTCGGCGTGCTCGATGCCGTCGAAGAGGTGTCGCACCGAGGGCGCTGCCAGGCCCGCGCCGCCGTAGGCGCCGTCGACGTGCAGCCAGAGGCCGTACTCACGGCACACCTCCGCGACCGACGCGAGGTCGTCGACGACGCCGAAGTTCGTCGTGCCGCTCGTCGCGACGACGGCGAAGAACGTCTCGGGACCGTTCTGCTCCAACGTCTTCCGCAGCTCGGCGCCGGTCAGGCGCAGCTGGTCGTCGACGTGCACGCCGCACACCTCGGCGTCCATGACGGCCGCCATCGAGACGACCGACGAGTGCGCGTTGTCGGTGGCGGCGATCCGGTAGGGCCGGGCGCCGGTGCCGGCCTCCTGGGCCTTCGCCCGGGCCGTGTGCCGGGCGACGACGAGCGCCGAGAGGTTGCCCACCGTGCCACCGGGCACGAAGACGCCGCCCGCCGACTCCGGCAGGCCGGCGAGGTCGCTGATCCAGCGCAGCGCCTGGTTCTCGGCGTAGACCGCACCGGCCCCCTCCATCCACGAGCCGCCGTAGATCGAGGAGGCGCCGACGACGACGTCGAAGGCCGCCGCCTCGCGCGTCGGGGCGCACGGGATGAAGGAGAGGTAGCGCGGGTGGTCGGTGGAGAGGCAGGCCGGGGCGAGGGTGTGCTCGAAGAGCTCCATGGCCCGGGTCGAGCCGAGGCCGTCGCGCGTGATGGTCTGCCCCGCGGCGGCGGTCAGGTACTCCTCGGTCTGCGCCCCGTCGAGCGGGATCGGGTCCATGAGGAGCCGCTCACGGGCGTAGCTGAGGACCTTGTCGACGGCGACGTGGTCGGCGTCCTTGTCGAAGCTGTGCACGCACGCATGCTAGGCCCTGCGGGGCCCGGCCCGACGTCAGGCGCCGAGGAGGGCGGCGCGCAGCTCGTCGGCCGTCGAGACGACGGCGCTCGGGCGGACGCCGTGGAGCGCGTCGGGCTCCCCCGCGCCCCACGTCACCGCGACGGTGTCCATGCCCGCCGCCTTGCCCGCCAGCACGTCGACGACGGCGTCACCGACGTAGACGGCCCCCGTCGAGGATCGACCCATGCGCTCGAGGGCGAGCAGCAGCGGCGTCGGGTCGGGCTTGTGCTTGTCGGTGTCCTCCATGGCGACGAGGACGTCGACGTGCGCGCTGATGCCGAGGATGTCCATCGCCTGCTGCGCCGACTCGCGGCGCTTCGACGTGGCGACGCCGACGTGCACGCCTGCCGCGCGCAGGGCGCCGAGCACCTCGACGACGCCGTCGTAGCCGCGGATCAGCCGCTCGGTGTTGTCGGCGTTCCAGCGCAGGTACGTCGCGTACAGCTCGTCGGCGTGCTCGGGCGAGTGGTCGCGGAAGGCCCCGATGAGCGGCCGGCCGATCCACGAGCGGATGACGGTCGGGTCCTCCTCGTGGCCGAGGATCGTGCGGAACGCGTGCTGGTAGGACTCGACGATGAGGTGGATCGTGTCGGCGAGCGTGCCGTCGAGGTCGAAGACGGCGGTGGACCAGCGCGGTGGAGTCACCGGCCGAGCCTAGATCAGGCCGGCCCCGAGCCACCGCCCTCGTCTCATCACCCGGGTCGGCCGCGCGTCCGCCCCGAGCACGAGCAGGTCGGCCCGTGCCCCGGCCCCGAGCCGGCCCCGGTCGGCCAGCCCGAGCACCCGCGCGGGGGTGAGCGTGGCGGGCCGGAGGGCATACGGCAGCGGGACGCCGGAGGCGACCGTGCGCGCCACGATGTCGGCGACGTGGCTCGTGCCGCCGGCGATCGACCCGGGCACGGTTCCGTCGGAGTCGCGGGCGAGGCGCGCGACGCCGCCGGCGACGACGACCTCGAGACCGCCGAGCACGTAGGCGCCGTCGCCGACCCCGGCCGCGGCCATCGCGTCGGAGACGAAGGCGACGTGGTCGGCGCCGACGAGGTCGAGCACCGTGCGCACGGTGTCGTCGGCCAGGTGCACGCCGTCGGCGATGAGCTCGACGGTGACGTCCCCCCGGGCGGCCGAGCGCATCAGTGCCGCAACGGCTCCGGGCTTGCGGTGGTGCCAGGGGTCCATGCCGTTGAAGAGGTGCGTGGCGAGGTCGGCGCCGGCGGCCACGGCCGCACCGACCTGGGGGTAGGTCGCGGTCGTGTGGCCCACGGCGGCGTGGATGCCGGCTGCAGTGAGCCAGCGGACGAGCTCGAGCCCGTTGGTGCGCTCCGGCGCGAGGGTGACCTGCCGGATGTGCCCGCGCCCCAGGGCGATCAGGCGCTCGACCTCGCCGAGCGACGGGTCGCGCAGGAGCGTCGGGTCGTGCGCGCCGCAGCGCGCGGCCGCGAGCCAGGGGCCCTCGAGGTGGATGCCCTCGACGAGGCCGTCGTCGGCGAGCTCGGCGAGCATGGCCACCCCGCGCTCGAGGTCGCGCGGGCTCATCGTCACGAGGCTCGCGAGCAGGCTCGTCGACCCGCGCGCGTGGTGGTGCTCGGCCGCCGCCGCCGCGGCGTCGTCGCGCAGGTCGGTGAAGGCCGTGCCGCCGCCGCCGTGGCAGTGCAGGTCGACGTATGCCGGCACCATCGTCCCGCTCACCGGCTCGGCCCCGCTCGCGCCGGGCGGGAGCGGCGCCCCGTCCACGATCGGGGTGACGGACGTCAGGTGCTCGCCGTCGACCTGCACGAGCACGTCGGGCAGCACGGCGTCGTCGACGAGGGCGGGTCCGCGCAGTGTGAGGTTCATCGGGGTCGATTCTGTCGCACGGACGGCGGGGGTAGCGTGTGGGCGTGCCAGCCCGTCCCCTCGCCGACCTCGTCCACCCGACGTGGGTCCCCGCCCTCGAGCCGGTGGCCGACACCATCACGGGGATGGGCGAGTTCCTCCGCGAGGAGGTCGCGGCCGGCCGTGGCTACCTCCCGTCGGGCGACCGCGTGCTGCGCGCCTTCTCGCTGCCGCTGCCCGACGTGCGCGTGCTCGTCGTCGGCCAGGACCCCTACCCGACGCCCGGCCACCCGGTCGGGCTCAGCTTCAGCGTGGCCCCGGACGTGCGGCCGGTGCCGCGCTCGCTCCAGAACATCTACCAGGAGCTCGGCACCGACCTCGGCCTGCCGACGCCGGCCAACGGTGACCTGACGCCGTGGTTCGAGCGCGGCGTCATGCTGCTCAACCGGGTGCTCACGGTGCGCCCCGGGGCGAGCGCGAGCCACCAGGGCAAGGGCTGGGAAACCGTGACGGCACAGGCGATCTCGGCTCTCGTCGACCGCGGCGGTCCGCTCGTCGCGATCCTCTGGGGCCGCCAGGCGCAGTCGCTCGCCCCGGCGCTCGGCGAGGTGCCGCGTGTCGAGTCGGCGCACCCGTCACCGCTGTCGGCCCGCTCCGGCTTCTTCGGCTCGCGGCCCTTCAGCCGCACCAACGACCTCCTCGCCCAGCAGGGCGCGGACCCCATCGACTGGAGCCTGACATGACCCAGCCCACCCCCGAGGTCTCCGGGCCCACGGTCTGGACGCGCTTCGTCGCCATCGGCGACTCGTTCACCGAGGGCATGTGCGACGACGACCCGACCTTCGGCCACGACGGCGAGTTCGCCGGGTGGGCCGACCGGCTCGCCTCGCACCTCTCGGAGATCGCGCGCGCCGACGGCGTCGACTTCGGCTACGCCAACCTCGCCGTGCGCGGCCGCAAGCTCGCCGACGTCGTGGGCCCCCAGCTCGAGGACGCGCTCTCGCTCTCCCCCGACCTCGTCAGCATCGTCGGCGGCGGCAACGACATCCTCCGACCCAAGGCCGACCTCGACGGGCTCGCCGCGCGACTCGAGGCCGCCGTCGCGCGCATCCGGGCGACCGGCGCCGACGTGCTCATGGCGACGCCCGTCGACCCGGCCGACGCGCCGCTCGTCAAGGCGACCCGGGGACGGGCCGCGATCCACACGGCGAACATCTGGAGCATCGCGCGCCGCAACGGCGCCCACGTCATCGACCAGTGGGGGCTGCACGCCCTGCGCGACTGGCGGATGTGGAGCGAGGACCGCATCCACATGACGCCCGAGGGGCACCGCCGCGTGGCGCTCGCAGCGCTCGAGGCGCTCGGCCACACCCCGGCCGAGACGGACTGGGCGACGCCGCTCGAGCCGGCTCCCCCCATCGGTCGGCGCGAGGCGCTGCAGGCCAACGCGCAGTGGGCCAAGGAGTACGTCGGCCCGTGGGTGCACCGCCGGCTGACCGGCCGCAGCTCGGGCGACCAGCGCTCGGCGAAGCGCCCCGACGTCGCCCCGCTCGACCCGTCGTAGGTGCCGCCACCCGCGGCCGTATGCCGTGTGCGCGGTCCCGCGTGACGGCACACGACCGCGTCGGCGGGGACGACTGACTTCCCTTCGTCGGCCCGGGGCCTGCGGCTGAGCACGGCCCGAGGGTGACGGACCGCGAAGGGTCGTCACCCGTCCCTCGCCGGCCTGTGGAGAAGTCGGGCCGGCGCGCGACCGTCTTTGCCACGCTCGGCGTCATGACCACCCGGCGCCGACCCCGGCGGGGCCGCACGACCGCCGACGTCGTCGCCGCCCTGACGCGTCTCGGCGGCACCTGCTCGTGGCGCGAGCTGCGGCGGGCCGTGCCGTGGCGGCTCATCGGCCCGGCCGTCGAGGCCGGTGCCGTGCGCCGGGTCGGCCACGGCACCTACGCGCTGCCCGCCGCCGACGACGGCCGGGTGGCCGCCCTGCGGATGACCGGCGTGGCCTCCCACCGGACCGCGGCCCTGCACTGGGGGTGGAAGGTCAAGACCGTCCCGCGCCTGCCCGACGTCACGGTCCCGGCGCGGCGCAAGTCGCGCCCGAGCACCCGTGGCAGCGCGACGGTGCACCGTCGCACCCTCGACCCCGGCGACGTCGTGGACGGCTGGGTCACGTCACCGGTGCGCACCGTCATCGACTGCTGCCTCGACCTGCCCTTCGACGAGGCGCTCTCGGTCGTCGACTCGGCACTGCGGAGCGGACTGCCGAGGCGCGCCCTCGTCGCGGCGGCCGGGAGCCTGGGCCCGCGCCTCCGGGCTCGCGCCCTGGCCGTCGTGAGGCAGGGCAGCGCTCGGGCGGCCAACCCCTTCGAGTCGGTGCTGCGCGCCATCGCGCTGGGCGTCGGGACGGCCTGGGACCCTCAGCACCGGATCCGCTACGACGACCTCTACGCGCGAGTCGACCTGGCCGACCCGGACCTCCGGATCGTGCTGGAGGCCGAGAGCTTCGAGTTCCACGCCGAGCGGGCCGCCTTCGGCCGCGACTGCGAGCGCTACGACGAGCTGACCTCTCGCGGGTGGCTCGTGCTGCGCTTCACGTGGGAGCAGGTGATGCTCCGCCGGGACTGGGTCGCGCGGGTCGTCGAGCGCACGGTCCGGCGGCGCACCGCCGAGCTCGCTGCCGGTGAGGGACGGCTGACGCAGCCCCACGACGACGTATGCCGTCCCGCTGGCTCAGCGGGACGGCATACGTGCTCGGGTCGGTGACGTCTCAGACGCTCGCGGCGAACGCCTTCTCGAAGACGTCGAGGCCCTCGGAGAGCAGCTCGTCGCTCGCGGCGAGCGGCGGCAGGAAGCGGAAGACGTTGCCGTAGGTGCCGCACGTCAGGGTGACGAGGCCCTCGGCGTGGCAGGCCTTGTTGACGGCTCCGGTCAGCGCAGCGTTCGGCGTGAGGTCGCCGGGGCCGTTGACGAGCTCGACGGCGAGCATGGCGCCGCGACCGCGGATGTCGCCGATCTGCGGGTACTTCTCCGCGAGCGCCTGCAGGCGCGGCACGAAGAGGGCCTCCACCTGCTTGGCGCGGCCGCAGAGGTCCTCCTCCTTCATCGTCTCGATGGCGCCGAGGGCCGACGCGCACGCGACGGGGTTGCCGCCGTAGGTGCCGCCGAGGCCACCGCCGTGGATCGAGTCCATGACGTCGGCGCGGCCGGTGACGCCGGCGAGCGGGAGGCCGCCCGCCATGCCCTTCGCCGTCGTGATGAGGTCGGGCACGACGCCCTCGTGCTCGCTGGCGAACCAGTCACCGGTGCGGCAGAAGCCGGTCTGCACCTCGTCGGCGATGAAGAGGATGCCGTTGTCGGCACACCAGTCGGCGACCTGCTTGACGAATCCCGGTGCGGGAACGATGAATCCGCCCTCGCCCTGGATCGGCTCGAGGATGACGGCGGCGAGGTTCTCCTCCCCCACCTGCGCGTGCACCTGGCTGACGAACGCGTCGAAGCTCTCCTTGGCGCAGTCGGCGGGGCCGCCCGGCCAGCGGTAGGGGTAGCTCATCGGCGCGCGGTAGACCTCACCGGCGAAGGGCCCGAACTTGTGCTTGTACGGCATGTTCTTCGCCGTCAGCGCCATCGTCAGGTTGGTGCGGCCGTGGTAGGCGTGGTCGAAGGCGACGACGGCGTTGCGGCCGGTGAAGTGGCGCGCGACCTTGACGGCGTTCTCGACGGCCTCGGCGCCGGAGTTGAAGAGCGCGGTGCGCTTCTCGTGGTCACCCGGCGTCAGCTCGTTGAGCGCCTCGGCCACCTCGAGGTACTCCTCGTAGGGCGTGACCATGAAGCACGTGTGCGTGAAGTCCTGCACCTGCGCGGTGACGCGGTCGACGACGCGCGGCGCTGCGTTGCCGACCGTCGTGACGGCGATGCCCGAGCCGAAGTCGATGAGCTGGTTGCCGTCGACGTCGACGAGGATGCCGCCACCGGCGCGCTCGACGTAGACGGGCAGGCCGGTGGAGACGCCGGCGGACACGGCCGCCGTCTTGCGCGCCTGGAGCGCGGCCGACTTGGGGCCGGGGATCGCGGTCTGCAGGAGCCGCTGCTGGGGGACGTTGCTCATGCGAGCCAGTATGCCGCCCGACGCCCCCCGCGCGGAACCGGGGTCGTGCGCCCGGAAGGTGCTCATTCCGCACCCGACGGCGGCGTCCGGTCGTGGACTCGGTGGTGGAGCACCGGGTTCGCGACCGAACGCGTCGTCAGGATGGACCAGGGCGCGAGACGGGTGGGTGCGGTCAGAGCTCGACGCCCTCGCCGAAGCGGCCCCGGGCCTCGGGCGGGATGAGCGGCCGGTCGGCGCGCGCCGCGATCTGCTGCACGGCCCACGAGTTGCCGTCGGGGTCGGAGAACCCGAAGAAGGTGCCACCGTCGCGGGGGTCGATGACCTGGAGCTCGGAGCACTCCACACCTCGGCCGACGAGCTCGGCCCGCGCCGCCTCCGCATCGGCGACGACGAGCTGCAGGCCGTGGAGCGATCCGGGCGCCATGGCATTCTGGGCGGGGAGGCTCCCCACGACGATCGAGCACCCGGAGCCGCGCGGGGTGAGCTGCGCGACGTGCATGTGCTCGTTCTCGGTGTCGTGGTCGAGGTCGAAGCCGACCTGGTCACGGTAGAAGGCGATGGCGGCCGCGAGGTCGCTGACCGGGACGATGACGACCTCGAGCGTCCAGTCCACGGCGCTCAGCCCTGCATGCCGGCGGAGGCGGAGGCGGACGCAGCCGCGGAGGCGGGCTGCGTGAGGAGCTCGTCGAGGCGCTCGTAGCCCTGGGCCATGCCCTGCTCCATGCCGCTCTCGACCATCATGTCGCGCCCCTCGACGGTGCGACCGACGCTCCGGCCCTCGAGCCGGCATCGCCCGTCACCGAGGTCGACGAACCGCATGAACTCGATCGCGACCTCGTCGGGGGCGCCCTCGAACTCGAAGGTCTGGATGGCCATCTCGTTGTCGCGGACCGTGTGGAAGGTGCCGTGGAAGCCGTAGACGTCGTCGCCGTCGCGGTGGGTGTAGCGGTAGCCGCCGCCGGACGTGAAGTCCCAGCGCTCGACCACCATCTCGTAGCCCCGGGGGCCGAGCCACTGGCGCACGAGCTCCGGGTCGCGGTGGGCGTTGAAGACGGCCTCGACGGGCGCGTCGAACTCGCGCGTGAAGTCGATCCACGGCACGCCGGCGGGGATGTCGAGGGTGAGGGCGTTGCTCATGACTGCTGCTCCTTCTCGGTGCTGTTCGGTGTGGTTGCGGGTGTTGCGGGTGCTGCCGTGGTGCGTTCGAGGACGGCGTCGAGCGAGCGGAAGCGCTGCTCGGCAGCCAGTCGGTAGCGGTCGATCCAGGCCGTCAGGAGCTCGAGGCGAGCCGCCTCGAGGTGCACCGGACGGCGCTGGGCGTCGCGGGTGCGACTGACGAGACCCGCCTGCTCGAGCACCTGGATGTGTCGGCTGACCGCCTGCTTGCTGATCTCGAAGGGCTCGGCGAGCTCGTTGACGGTCGCGGCGCCGCGGCTCAGGCGGGCGACGATGGCGCGCCGGACGGGGTCGGCCAGGGCCGCGAAGGCGCGGTCGAGGTCGGCGTCCGAGACGGGCGAGAGGATCATCATCAACAGACTCCTTGATCAACTGACATGTTGATTACACACCTCTACCCGCACCCCGTCAACCCCCCGGCGCCAGCCACTCAGCCCGGCAGAGCCCCGTGCCCACCCCGTTTCGCCTGAGACTCCGCAGATGCGGGTGTATGGTCACGCTCATGCCGCAACTGCGCATCACCGAGGCTGCCGCCCTGCTCGGCGTCTCAGACGACACGGTCCGCCGGATGGTCGACTCGGGCCGCCTCGACGGCGCCACCGACGACGCCGGGCGCCGCACCGTCGACGGTGCCCAGCTCGCGGCCGTCGCCCAGGAGCTCGCGCACCCCGCCGCCGTCGGCACCATCGGGGCCGCCTCGGCGCGCAACCGGATGCGCGGCATCGTCACGGCCATCACGAAGGACACCGTGATGGCCAAGGTGGAGCTGCAGTGCGGTCCGTTCCGCATCGTCTCGCTGCTCTCGAGCGAGTCCGTCGACGAGCTCGGGCTCGAGGTCGGCTCGGTCGCCGTCGCCAGCGTCAAGTCGACCCACGTGGTCGTGGAGGTCCCCGCGTGAGCACGCTCCGCCCCGACACCCGCCCGCTCCCCCGGCGCCCGCTCGTCCGGCACCGCGTGGCCGCACCCGCCGTCACGGCCCTCACCACCGTGCTCCTCGCCGCGTGCGGGAGCAGCACGCCGGCCCCCTCGACCGGCGGCTCGGCCCAGCCGGGAGGGTCGTCCGCGTCGTCGTCCCTGCAGGGCACCGTCACCGTGCTCGCGGCAGCCTCGCTCACCGAGTCCTTCGACGCGCTGAAGAAGGACTTCGAGGCCTCGCACCCCGGCGTCACCGTCGAGACGTCGTACGGCTCGAGCGCCACGCTCGTGCAGCAGGTGAACAACGGCGCACCGGCCTCGGTCGTCGCGCTGGCCGGCACGGCGGCCGCCGAGCCGCTCGACCAGAGCATGGTCAAGGACATGAAGACCTTCGCCACCAACGTCCTCGAGATCGCCGTGCCGCCCGCCAACCCCGGCGGCGTCACCTCGATCGCCGACCTCGCGAAGCCGTCGGTCAAGGTCGTGCTCTGCGCCGACACCGTGCCGTGCGGCAAGGCGGCTCAGACGACCTTCACGAAGGCCGACGTCGTCCCCAACGTCGTCAGCAAGGAGGTCGACGTGAAGGCGACGCTGGCCAAGGTCAAGCTCGCCGAGGCCGACGCGGCCGTCGTCTACCACTCCGACGTCGTCGCGGCCAGGGACGCGGTCAAGGGCGTGACGATCCCCGCGGACGTCAACACGAGCCTCACCTACCCCGTCATCACGCTGGCCGACGACGCCGCGACGAAGGCCTTCGTCGCCTTCCTCCTCAGCGCCGAGGGCCTCGCCACCGTGCAGTCCTTCGGGTTCGGCGCGCCCTGAGCGACGCCGTGCGCCGCCCCCGGCAGGATGAGGTCGCATGAGGTATGCCGCCGGGTGGCGTTCGCGCATCACCCTCGGCGTGCCGGCCGCGCTCGCCCTGCTGCTGCTCGTCGTCCCCCTCGTCGCGCTCCTGCTGCGCGCCGACTGGGCCCGCATCCCGGCCGACCTCGCGACGCCGACCGTGCTGCCGGCGCTCCGGCTGTCGCTGACGACGACGTCGATCACCGCCCTGCTGTGCCTCGCGCTGGGCACGCCCCTCGCCTGGTTCTTCGCCCGCTCCGACCACCGCGCGACGAGCTGGGTGCGTGCGCTGCTCACCGTGCCGCTCGTGCTGCCCCCGGTCGTCGGCGGCGTGGCGCTGCTCATGACGTGGGGCCGCAACGGGGTCGTGGGCCAGCACCTCGCGCCGTTCGGCGTCCAGATCCCGTTCACGACGGTGGCGGTCGTGCTCGCCGAGACCTTCGTGGCCATGCCCTACTACGTGCTCGCCGTCGAGGGGGCGATGCGCGGCCTCGACCCCCGGCTCGAGGCGGTCGCCCGGACGCTCGGGGCGGGCGATCTGCGCTACCTGCGCACCGTCGCCATCCCCCTCGTGCTGCCGGGCATCGCGAGCGGCCTCGCCCTCGCGTGGGCGCGCGCGCTCGGTGAGTTCGGCGCGACGATCACCTTCGCCGGCAACTTCCAGGGACGCACGCAGACCCTCCCGCTCCTCGTCTACGTCGAGCTCGAGCGCGACCCCCAGGTCGCCATCTCGATCAGCATCCTGCTGCTCGCGGTCAGCGTGCTCGTGCTCGGCGCCCTGCGCGGGCGGTGGCTGCGGTGACCGCGGGGACTCCCCCGGGGGCCGCCCGGCTCGACGGGCTCGACGGGCTCGACGGGCTCGACGGGCTCGACGGGCTCGATGCTCGGATCCGCCTGAGCCGCGGGGTCACCGAGATCGACGTGGCCCTGACGGCCGGCCCCGGGGAGGTCATCGGCGTGCTCGGGCCCAACGGAGGCGGCAAGACCTCGACGGTCCTCGCCCTCGCCGGCGTGCTGCCGCTCGCCTCGGGGCACGTGCGCGTCGACGGCGCGGTCTGGGACGACGGCCGGCGCCGCCTCCCGCCCGACCGGCGCCGGGTGGGACTCATGCTCGCCGACAGCCTGCTCTTCCCCCACCTGCGCGCCGTCGACAACGTCGCGTTCGGCCCGCGCAGCCGGGGCGTCGACCGGGCGGGTGCGCGCCGGCGGGCGCTGGCCGAGCTCGACCGCGTGGGTCTCGCCGACCGGGCCCAGGCCCGCCCGCGCGAGCTCTCGTCGGGCCAGCAGGCCCGGGTCGCCCTGGCGCGCGCCCTGGCCACCGACCCGGCCCTCCTGCTCCTCGACGAGCCGCTCGCCGCCCTCGACCCCGACACCCGCGCCCGCACCCGCAGCGACCTCGCGACCCGGCTGGCGGCATACGGCGGGGTGACGGTGCTCGTGACGCACGACCCGCTCGACGCCCTCACCCTCGCCGACCGGCTCGTCTTCGTCGAGGACGGGCAGGTCACCCAGACGGGCACGCCCGCGCAGGTGCTGGGCGAACCGCGCAGCGCCTACGTCGGCACCGTCGTCGGCCTCAACCTGTATGCCGCCCGGGGGGACGCGCACGGCCACGTCACCACCGAGACCGGCGGCGTGCTCGTCACGACCGACCCGACGGAGGGCGCGGTGTGGGCGACGATCCCGCCCGGCGCCGTGTCGTTGCACCGCCACGAGCCGGAGGGGTCGCCCCGCAACGCCTGGGCCCTGCGCATCCGGTCGGTGACGATGCAGGGCCAGTCGGCGAGGGTCGGCCTCGAGGGCGTCGTGCCCCTGACCGCCGAGGTGACGCTCGAATCGGTCACCGCCCTGGGCCTGCAGGTCGGCCAGGACGTGTGGGCGGCCGTCAAGGCCACCGAGGTGCGCACCTACCCCCGCTGACCCGTCAGCGCGTCGCGTCGTGCTCGACCGCCGGCCGCCCGGCCACGCGGCGCACCCGGAGGAGGACGAGCACCGACGGCAGCTGCACCACCGCGGCGACGAGCAGGGCCACCGGGATCGACGTCCGTGTCGCGAGTGCGCCGAGGGGCGGACCACCGGCGACCTGCCCGACGGCGTTGGCCTGGCTCGTCATCGACAGGACCGTGGCGCGCGTCGGCCCCTCGAGGTTGCGGTTCATCCACGTCGCCTCGATGGGTGCGCTGAAGGCCATGGCCGCACTTCGCACCCACACGCAGGCGAGCGCGAGCCAGAGGTTGCCGACGAGGGCGACCCCCGCGACCGCGACGACCTGGGCGAGCGCCGCGAGGGCCACCGGCACGCCGGGCGCCGTGTCGACGACGCGCCGCGGCAGCCAGCGGCCGCTCGCCAACGACGCGAGGAGCGCGAGCACGGTGCCGACGAGGGCGAAGGCGGTGAAGGCGATGGCCTCGTCGCCGCCGAAGACCTCCGGCATCGCGAACGTGTCGAGCAGCCGCACGCGCCAGAGCCGGTCGAAGACCTCGCTCGCGAGGCCGGCGAGGAGGCTGACGAGGAGGAAGGCGCGCACGACACGTCGGCCGCGCGCGAGGCGCAGGCCCGCCACGAGCTGGTCGCGCAGGTGACCGAACGTCTCGCGCTCCCCGCGCGGCGTGGGGCGGAAGTGCCGCTCCGGCATGGCCACCCACAGCCCGACCGCGAGCAGCACCAGGGTGGCGCCCGCCACGACGACGGGGACCCGCAGCGCCACGAGGCCGAGGGCGCCGGCCGCCAGCGTGCCGACGACGCCTGCCGCCAGGTCGATCTGGGTCTCGCGCGTGAAGACGTGGGCGACGGCCTCCTCGCCCACCTCGTCGGTGATCCACGCCTGCAGCGCCCCGGAGGTGAAGGTGTAGCCGATGCCCCAGAGCACGTTGCCGACGATGGCGGCCCCGAAGGTCGCGACGACCCCTTCGCACGCGAAGCCGGTGCCGACGAGGAAGAAGCCGACGATGACGGACACCCGCCGGCTGTAGAGGTCGGCGACAAGCCCGGTCGGCACCTCGAAGAGGAAGCAGGTCGCCTCGAGCACCGTGCCCACGAGCACCATCTGGAACGGGTCGAGGCCGACGACGCGGTACTGGAAGACGAGGTTGAGCGTGAAGCACAGGGCGAAGGCGAAGGCCGCCACCGCCGTCAGCACGTAGAAGGTCGGGGTGGCCTCGGCCTCGCGCAGCGGACGGCGCAGGAGCGTGAGCACGGGACGACGGTAGGGCGCTGCACCTGCCGCCGTCGCCTGCTTTAGGCGCCACGGCCGGTTCCAGGATGTCCACGGACGGCCTCGTAACGTCTCACGATGCGGACGTAATGCTCGGACGTCCTAGTATCTAGGCATGCCAGCGACGAGGCTGATGCCCACCGACGACGCCACCGACCTCATCGAGCTGACGCGCGAGATCTGCCGCAAGGACCTCGCCCCGAAGGTCGACGACGCCGAACGCGCACGCACCTTCCCCGCGGACGCCTTCGCGACGCTCGGCCGGTCGGGGCTGCTCTCGCTGCCCTACCCGGAGGAGTTCGGGGGCGCCGACCAGCCCTACGAGGTCTACCTCCAGGTCGTCGAGGAGATCGCGTCCGTCTGGATGAGCGTCGCCGTGGGCGTCAGCGTGCACAGCCTCACCGCCTACCCCGTCGCGACGTTCGGCACGCGCGAGCAGCAGGAGGCCCTGCTGCCCGGCATGCTCTCGGGCGAGCAGCTCGGCGCCTACTGCCTCTCCGAGCCCCTCGCCGGCTCGGACATCGCCTCGATGACGACCCGCGCGACCCCCACCGACGACGGCTGGGCGCTCAAGGGCACCAAGGCGTGGATCTCGCACGCCGGGCACGCCGACTACTACACGACCTTCGCCCGCACGTCCGACGACGGCGGCCGTGGGCTCTCGACGTTCATCGTGCCCGGCGACGCGCCCGGCCTGACCTTCGCCGAGCCCGAGCGCAAGATGGGGCTGCACTGCGACCCCGTCGCCCAGGTGATGTTCGACGCGGTGCCGGTGGACGCCGCGCGGCTCATCGGGACGCCCGGCCAGGGCATGCACATGGCGCTGTCGGCCCTCGACGCCGGACGCCTCGGCATCTCAGCCGCCGCCACGGGTCTCGCGCAGTCCGCGCTCGACGCCGCCACGGCGTACGCCGCCGAGCGCGAGCAGTTCGGGCGCCGGATCGGCGACTTCCAGGGCCTCGCCTTCCTGCTCGCCGACATGGAGGCCGCGGTGACGTCGGCGCGCGCCACCTACCTGCACGCCGCCCGGCTCAAGGACGCCGGTCGCGGCTTCGGCAAGGAGGCCGCGGTGGCCAAGCTCGTCGCCACCGACGCGGCCATGAAGGTGACGACCGACGCCGTGCAGGTGCTCGGTGGGGCCGGCTACACCGAGGACTTCCCGCTCGAGCGCTACATGCGCGAGGCGAAGGTGACCCAGATCTTCGAGGGCACCAACCAGATCCAGCGACTCGTCATCTCGCGCCAGCTCCTCGCCCGCTGACCCTGGCTCGTCGCCCCCACCCCCGCCGTCCGAAAGGCTTGTCATGCAGCTGAACTCGTCCACCGTCGCCGTCGTCACCGGTGGCGGCTCCGGCCTCGGCGGTGCCACCGCGCGCCGTCTCGTCGCCGACGGCGCCACCGTCGTCATCATCGACCTCGAGGGGTCGACCGCGCCGGCGCTCGTCGACGAGCTGAACGCCGAGCGCGCGGGCAGCGCCGTGTTCGTCGCCGCCGACGTGCGGGACGAGTCGCAGGTGCAGGCCGCGATCGACCGGGCCACCTCGCTCGGCGAGCTGCGCGTCGCCGTGAACTGCGCCGGTGTCGCCACGCCCGGCCGCGTCATCGGGCGTGGGGGCCCCCTCCCCCTCGACACCTTCAGGACGGTCGTCGAGATCAACCTCGTCGGCTCGTTCAACGTGCTGCGCCTCGCGGCCGCGGCGATGCTCGCCAACGAGCCGGTCGACGGCGACCGAGGCGTCATCGTCAACACCGCGAGCATCGCGGCCTACGACGGCCAGATCGGCCAGGCCGCCTACGCCGCGAGCAAGGGCGGCATCGTCGGCCTCACGCTCTCGGCCGCGCGCGACCTCGCCGACAAGGCGATCCGCGTCATGACGATCGCCCCCGGCACGTTCGAGACGCCGATGCTCGCCGGGCTCCCGGGCGACGTCAAGGAGGTGCTCGAGAAGCAGGTGCCGCACCCGTCGCGCCTCGGTCGCCCCGAGGAGTACGCGAGCCTCGTGCGCCACATCGTCGACAACCCGATGCTCAACGGCGAGGTCGTCCGCCTCGACGGCGCCCTGCGGATGCCGCCGCGCTGACCGTGCTGACCTGCTGACGCCGCGTGCAGAGGTGCCCACCCGAGACCGTCGGGTGGGCACCTCGGTGCATCAGGGCGGCACGGGGCCCCGCGGTGTGGGCATGATGGCGGGGTGAACGAGCCCGGCGCCGACCTCGAGGTGACGCCGGGCCCCGGCCTGCGGCGGGGCCTGGTCATCCCCGCGAGCGAGCTCGTCGAGCGGTTCAGCCGCGCGTCCGGGCCCGGCGGCCAGGGCGTCAACACGACCGACAGCCGGGTCGAGCTCGTGCTCGACGTGCGCACCTGCACCGCGCTGACCCCGACGCAGCGCGAGCGGCTCGAGGGCTCACCCGCGGCCCGCGTCGTCGGCGGACGCATCACCGTCGTCGCCTCCGAGCACCGGTCGCAGCTGCGCAACCGGGCCGCGGCCCGCGAGCGCCTCGTGGCGCTGCTGCGGGCCGGGCTCGAGCCACCGGCCCCGGCCCGACGGGCCACGCGGCCGACGCGCGGCTCGCAGCAGCGCCGCCTCGCGGGCAAGAAGCGGCGCGGGGAGGTCAAGTCCGGCCGTGGTCGCGTGCCGCCGGAGTGACCGGTCAGGCGTGCGGTGGGGCCAGCACGGTCGTCCCGACGACGGCGTCCACCTCGATGGGGCCGTAGACGTGGGGGAACGTCTCGCCCGTCGCCGGGTCGCCGACCTCGTGCACGACACGCGCACCGAGGCGCGACTCGTCGACGTGCAGCAGCACGAGCGGCTCGGTGACGTCGGCGTAGAAGAGCCGCCGCACGACGGGCCACTGCGCGTCGGACGAGGCGTGGATGAAGCCCTCCTCGGCGAGGGAGCGGCCGCGCGTCGAGCGCGCGTAGCTGCCCTCGGCCAGAGCCTGCTGCCAGTCGGCCTGCTCGGCCAGGTGGTAGATCATGGCGCGCGACGTTACCAACCTCCGGGCCTCCCCGCCCGGGTGCAGCGACCGCACCGGTTGCACCGTCCGGGGACGGGGCGTGCCCGGACGACAACCTTCCCGGCCCGCCACCGCGTCAAGGGTGCGTCCGACCGCACCAGACAGGGGAACGTCAGTGGAAGCCACCGAACGCGAGGCCGACTTCTCGGCCTACGTGCGAGCGCGACAGGCGTCGCTCGCGCGGTTCGCGTACCTGCTCACCGGTGACCCGCACAGCGCGGAGGACCTCGTCCAGTCCGCGCTCGCCCGGGTCTACGCCAGGTGGGACCACATCCGCGCCGTCGAGTCGCCGGACGCCTACGTCCGCAAGGTCATGGTCAACGAGCACACGACGTGGTGGCGCCGCGCCTGGCGCCACCGCGAGCGCACCGACAGCGAGCTCATCAGGGTCATGGACCCGGCCGCGGCCCCGGCGACGGGACGTGACGGCGAGCTGTGGGCGCACGTGCGCTCGCTCGCCCCCCAGCAACGGGCCGCCGTGGTCCTGCGCTACTACGAGGACCTCACCGAGGCCCAGACGGCGGAGATCCTCGGCATCTCCGTCGGCACCGTCAAGAGCCACACGAGCCGCGCGATCAGCTCCCTGCGCAGCACCATGAAGGAGGTCACGCCGTGACCACACCGGACCACGAGGAGCACGAGCTCCAGTCCCTGCTCCGCGCGCACGCCGACCGGGTCGACGTGCCCGGAGACTTCGCGCCCGGCGCGATCGCCCGGCGCCGTCGCGACCGGCGCACCCGCGCCACGCTCGGGGCGGTGGCGGCCGCCGCCGTCATCGCCGTGGCCGTCCCCACGGTGTGGTCGGCCGACCGGGGGACGCCCCCGCCGGTGCCCGCGGTGTCGGCGTCCTCGACCGCCGTACTGCCGTCGCCGACCGGCGACCCCACCACGCCGCAGACCGAGCGGGCCACGGCCACGCGCGACACGGCATACGCCCTCGACGACACGATCCGCTACGGCGACCAGGTGATCCAGCTCGAGAAGGGCACCGTCGTCGAGAGCTTCGCGGTGCTGGCTGGCGGCGGCTTCGTGCTGCAGTCGCACCGCTCCACCGGTGCGTCGCAGAGCGAGATGGAGATCCTGTCGCCGACGGGGCGCACCGTCGCGGCGCTCGGCACCTCGGGCATGTATGCCGTGTCGGGCGACGGCCTGCGCGTCGTCGCGAAGAGCGGCACGTCCGACACCGTCGTCGTCCACGACGCCAACGGCGTGGAGCTGGCCCGACGCACCGACCCCCGCGAGGTGGCCGCCGTCGTCGGCGACCTCGTCTACCTCGGGGGCGACTCCCAGCAGGGCTCGCTCGAGTGGAACCTGTCCACGGGGGGCACCCGAGCGCTGCCGGCGCACGTCGTGGCGGTCTCGGAGAACGGCCGCCGGGCCGCGCTGCGGTGGTCGGTCGCCGGTGACGCCATGGACGAGGCCTGCTGGGCCGTCGTCGACCTGACGCAGCCCTCGTTCCCGAGGACCGTCGAGCGCTGCGGCGCCGGCAAGAACCCGTCGATGTTCATGCCGACCGCCTTCTCGAGCCGCAGCACCTACCTCGTCGGCTCGATGGCGGTCGACGGTGGCTACTGGTTCAGCGCGGGCGTCGTCCGGGTCGAGGACGGTTCCACCGTGCTCGGTGGCACCGGCGACGCCGCCGTCTCGGGATGGACGTGGCACCTGGCCGACGACGAGTCGAGCCTCGTCATCTCCCGCAACACCTCGCAGCCGCTCTCCCCGGCCACCGCCAACACGCTGCAGTCGTGCAGCCTCACCCTGGACTGCACCGAGCTCGGGGCGCAGCAGCCGCCTCGCGACCGCGACGGCACGACGGAGCCGCGGTACGTCGTGCCGCGGTGAAGTCCAAGAGGCACGACCGGCGCCCGGCGTGCGGTGCGAGAGCACGTCGGCGGGCAGGTCGAGGCGCACGGGGAGCGCTGCGCACCAAAGGGATTGACCGACTGACCCCCGACGGTCGTGCGCATCGCGGGGGCCGTCTCGGTGTTGCCCTCGACCGTGACCGGGATGCCGTCCGACGGTGACGCGGCGCCTCCCCCGCCTCGGAGCGCACCGGCGGCGGCCTCGTCGAGGGCGCAGTGGTTGAGCTCGAGGACGGAGCGCAGGACGTCACCGTGTTGGCGAATCCGACTGAGGCACAACAGAACGAGCCCGTTCGACGTCAACCGACCCTCGGCCACGAGCTCACCCGGACTGCTGGTGGTGGACCCGTCGACGAGGCTCGCCACACGCTCGCGGTGGCCAGGCGCGAACCCGGTGGGTGCGGCGTCGAACGGCGACGTGTCGAGCGACCGGAGTCGCGGCTCACGGGCGCCTCGGCCGGGCCACCCAGAGACCGGTCACCGACGATCGTGCGACGACGAGGCGACGGCTCACCCGACCCATGACGGCCGCCGGCGCCGCCACGCGCGGCCGAATCCCGATGAGGCCCTTGTGCATCCGCGCCGCAGCCCTACGCTTGGCGTGAGCGTCCCGGGGAACGGGTCTGCTCATCCGGCTCCACCCGGCACGGAAGGACCCCTCATGCCCGACCAGACCACGACCGCCCCCACGCCGGACCTCGCCCGCAAGGCCGTGGCCGAGGGCGTCGGCACCTTCATCCTCGTCTTCTTCGCCGTCGGCTCCGCCGTCTTCGGCATCGACACCATCGGCGCGGTCGGCGTCGCGCTCGCCTTCGGCCTCGTGCTGCTCGCCCTGGCCTACGCGATCGGACCCGTCTCGGGCTGCCACGTCAACCCCGCCGTGACGCTGGGCGTGCTCATGCGTCGGGGCATCACGACCCAGGAGGCCGTCGCCTACTGGGTCGCGCAGGTCGTGGGCGCGCTCGTCGGTGCCGCACTGCTCAAGCTCATGGTTTCCGGCTTCGGCGGCGTCGCCGACGCGACGGGCGCGCTCGGCACGAACAACTGGGGCAAGACCATCTCGGCCGGCGGCACGTTCGTGCTCGAGGTCGTCATGACGTTCCTGCTCGTGTTCGTCGTGCTCCTCGTGACGAGCCGCGCCGCGGCCCCCGGCTTCGCCGGCCTGGCGATCGGCCTCGTGCTCACCGTGATCCACCTCGTCGGCATCCCGCTCGACGGCACCTCGGTCAACCCGGCCCGCTCCCTCGGCCCGGCCCTGCTCAACGGCGGCGAGTCGCTGACCCACGTCTGGATGTTCATCGTCGCGCCCCTCGTCGGCGGCGCCGTCGCCGCGCTCGCCGCGCCCTTCTTCGAGACCCGGACCGCCGGGTCCGACACCGACCCCACCGGGGCAGACGTCCCCGCCTGAGCGGGCCGACCGCCATGAGCGACAGCACCGAGCTCGCATCGGCACGGCGCGCCGGCGGACGGTGGGTGCGCTGGGTGGCCGCGCTCGTCGTGCTCCTGTGGTTGGGGGTGGGCGGCACGGGCGGCCCGCTCGTCGGCCGCCTCTCGGAGGTGGCGACGAACGACAACGCGAACTTCCTGCCCCCGTCGGCCGAGTCGACCGCCGTGAGCAAGGTCGTCGAGCGCAGCACCGACACGCAGACCCTGCCCTACCTCGTCGTCGTCGAGCGGGCCAGCGGGCTGACCGCCGCGGACCGCACGGCCGTGCAGGCCTTCGTCACGCGCATCCCCGACCTCCCGCTCGCCGGGTCGTCGCGCACCGTCGGCGAGTTCCTGCAGTCCCCGCCGCAGGGGGCGATCCCGAGCGAGGACGGGAAGGCCGCACTCGTGCTCGTGGCCTTCGTCGCCGACAAGGCGGAGGAGACGATCAACGGCGACACGGCCCTGTATGCCGTCGCGAGCGCCCTGCGCGACGCCGGCGCCGCGACGCTCGCCCCCTCGGGGCTCGCCGTCCACGTCACGGGCGCCGGCGGCTTCTTCGCCGACTTCGTCATCGCCTTCAGCGGCATCGACGGGATCCTGCTGCTCGTCGCCCTCGGCGTCGTCTTCGTCATCCTCCTCATCGTCTACCGGAGCCCGATCCTGCCGTTCGCCGTGCTCGTGACGGCGATGTTCGGGCTCTCCCTCGCGGCCCTCGTCGTCTTCCCCCTCGCCCGCAACGGGACCATCAGCCTCAGCGGGCAGAGCCAGGGCATCCTCTCGATCCTCGTCGTCGGCGCCGCCACCGACTACGCGCTCCTGCTCGTGGCGCGCTTCAAGGAGGAGCTGCACGACCGGGAGTCGACGTGGGAGGCGATGAAGGTCGCGTGGCGCGCCTCGCTCGAACCGATCGCCGCGAGCGCGGCCACGGTCGTGCTCGGCCTCCTGTGCCTGCGACTGTCCGAGCTCGGCAGCACGAAGGGCCTGGGCCCGGTCGGTGCCCTCGGCATCGTCGGCGCCTTCGTCGCCGCGCTGACCTTCCTGCCGGCGACGCTGCTCCTCGTCGGCCGTCGCATCTTCTGGCCCCAGGTCCCGCGGGTCGACCACGTCCACAGCGCCGACGCCGTCGGGACCCGCGGCATCTGGGGCCGCGTCGCCGGTGTCGTCGGGCGCCGGCCCCGTCGCACGTGGGTCGTCACCCTGCTCGCGCTCCTCGCCTGCGCGGCCTTCCTGCCGACGCTGAACGCGCGCGGGATCGCCCAGTCGGACCTCTTCCTCACCGAGGTCGACTCCGTGACCGGTCAGGCCGTGCTGGCCCGGCACTTCCCCGCCGGCTCGGGTCAGCCCGTGCAGATCGCCGCACCCGAGGCCGAGGCCGACGCCGTCGTCAAGGTGCTCGCGTCGGCCGACGGCGTGAGCAGCCCGCAGGTCGGATTCGTCCCCGGCCAGCCACCGACGGTCGTCGACGGCCAGGTCCTCGTGCAGGGCACGCTCGACTCCGCGGCCGACAGCGTCGAGGCCGAGGACACGATCGAGACGCTCCGCTCGTCGCTCGACGCCGTGGGCCCCGACGTGCTCGTCGGCGGCGCGACGGCGACGAACCTCGACGTCCGGCTCGCGAGCGAGCGCGACCTCAAGGTCATCATCCCGGCGATCCTCGCGGTGATCTTCGTCGTCCTCGTGCTCCTGCTGCGCTCGATCGTGGCGCCGCTCGTCCTCGTCGGCGCCAACGTCCTGTCCTTCGCTGCCACGATGGGGGTGTCGGCCATCGCCTTCAACCACGTCTTCGGCTTCCCCGGCTCCGACCCGTCGACCCCGCTCTACGGCTTCGTCTTCCTCGTCGCCCTCGGGATCGACTACTCGATCTTCCTGATGACCCGCGTGCGGGAGGAGTCGCGCCTGCGCGGCACCCGGCCGGGCATCCTGGTCGCGCTCGCCGTCACCGGCGGCGTCATCACGAGCGCGGGGATCGTGCTCGCCTCGACCTTCTCGGCCCTCGCGGTGCTGCCGATCCTCTTCCTCGTCCAGATCGCCTTCATCGTCGCGTTCGGCGTGCTGCTCGACACGCTCGTCGTGCGCAGCCTGCTCGTGCCGGCGGTGGCCTACGACATCGGCGAGCGGATCTGGTGGCCCGTCGGCCTCCCCCACGCCGGACGCCACGAGGCGCGCGTGGGCGGAGGGGGTCGGGGCGACGCGGAGCCCGCGGACGAGCCGACGGTGTCATCGGGCTGAGCGGCGTGCATCGGCCGCCCGCCGCGGACCCGCAGCGCGGTGCGGACGGGCCGCGTGACCGGGCAGGCCGCCTACCCGGGTCGGCCTGCGTGGCGCAGTGCGGTGAGGTCGAGAACCGTGACGCGTCCACGGTCGAGGGCCACCACTCCCGCCGCCTCGAGGCGGCGCAGGACCCGGTTCGCCGTGGGCCGGGTGACCCCGGCCAGCTCGGCGAGCGCCGTCTGGTTGAGGGGCACGGCTACCGGTGAGATCGCCTGTGCGCCACGGGAGTAGACGCCACGCAGCGCCACCAGGCTCCGGACGACGCGGAGCTCCGCGGGCGTGTGCAGGGCCTCCATGAGGGCCTCGGTGAGCCGGTTGACCCGGGCGGCCAGCAGCCGGACGAGCAGCCGGCCGACCTCGGGGTGACGGGCGCAGAGCCGCTCGAAGTCGGCGAAGCGGAGCGCGAGGGTCACGGTCGGCTCGACGACCTCGATCGTCGCCGTCCGACGGCCACCGCGCACGACCATCGCCAGCTCGCCGAAGGCCTGTCCCGGCCCCATCACCGCGTACGCGAGGCGGTCGCCGCGCTCGGAGGACCGTTGGGCGACGACCCGCCCCTCGACGACGAAGTGCACGGAGTCGGCGGGGTCGCCCTCGTGGAAGACGACGTCGCCCGCGGCATACGTGTGGCGGTGCATGCTCGCCACGACCTCGCGGCGCTCCTGGGGCGCGAGGTCGGAGAGCAGGCCGAGGTCGACGTTCACCGGCGCGTCCGCGCGTGATCGCGGCCCGGGTGTCGCCGCGCGCACAGACGGCTGCGCCGTGGGACGGGATCGTCGTCGGTGAGCACATCCGCAGGGCGGGGGGCAGCGAACCCCTCGAGGAGGAGAGGGACTTCGATGACGACGACGACACGACGACGGGTCCACCCGGACCTCGCGCACCACCACCCCCGGGTGACGAGGACCTCGCGCGGCGGCTGGACGTGGGCGTGCGACTGCGGAGGGGCGTCCGCTCGCGCGGCCGTGGCCCGGCTCACCTGGCACCAGGCATACGTCGGCGCCCTCATCCACTCGGCCTCGATCGCCCCCTGAGCGGTCACCGCAGACCCTCGCCGAGGCGCACCCGCCGGGGAACGGGTAGCGGCACCAGCGACGCACGCGCCTCGGCGAGCAACGCCGACTCCGCCCGGTCGAACACATCCTGGGCGGAGTCTGGCGTGTCCCCGATCGCCGTCATGCCGACCCGGCCGCACTCGGTGATGGAGCTGATCATGTGGAAGACGACGCCGGTCTGGCGGGACTGGTCGAAGTGGAGGCCGGCCCTTGCGACGAGGTCGAAGAGGTCGTCGACGCCGAGACCCCGCAGCGACTCGTCCTCGAGGTGGTCGGTGGCCACGAGGTGGCGCTCCGCCCCGGACGGCGTCAGGTAGCGGCCCTCCTCCTGCAGGTACTCGCCGTCGGTCAGGAACTGCAGCGTCAGGAAGGGGTGCGTCGTGCCGCCCTTGCGGAGGTTGACCTCGATGGCGTGGGTCTGCCAGCGGTCGCCCTGCCGGACGACGACGAAGTCGAGGGCGAACCGGCCGAGCACGCCCTTGTCGGCGAGGACCCGACCGACCTTCTCGGCCTCCCGGCTGATCGTCGTGGCGTATGCCGGGTCGGCAGGGAAGCGCGCCCCGAGGTACATCTGCCCCGTGGGCCCGCCGAGGACCTGGTCGTGCGTCGAGAGGACCGCGAGCTCTCCCAGCGGCGTCACGTGCAGCTGCACGCTGGGGCTGCGGACCTCGTCGCCCACGATCCGCTCCTCCACGACCCCGCCACGCTCCTCGAGCTTCGCGAGGTAGGCGTCGATGCCGACACGGGCGTCCTCGAGCTGCATCGCCCGCACCCGCTCCTCGGCCGCGGCATGCAGGTCGGCCAGGCGTCCGGCCCCTGAACTGGCTTGTCCCGCAGCTAGACCCGACAGGTCGACGAGTGCGTTGCCCGAGCCCGACACGCCCTCGTTGAGCTTGACCATCGCCCACCGGGCCGCGGGCCGCGCCGCGAGCAGCTCGAGTACGGCGTCGACGACCTCGCCGACCGAGTGGAGGTCCTCGGCCCCGAAGGGGTGGTCGACGCCGGCCTCGGCGAAGACGCGGCGGCAGCCCGTCTTGGTCCCCAACGGGTAGAGGCGGGGGTGGGCGGCATACATCGGGATCCCGAGCAGGAGCGCGAGGTCACGCTCGCGGGTCGTGCTCGTGTAGGGCACCAGGTGGGAGCGCGTCACGTCGGGCACGAGCCCGGCGATGCGCGCCACCAGCCGGGGACGGGCGAGCAGCTTGTCGGTCAGCGGCGTCGCCGACGAGTCCCCCACCGCGACGAGCTGCAGGCGCGACCGGGCATGGCTCGGGATGACCCCCGGCAGCAGCGACAGGTAGTACTCGACGACGTGCTCGTTGATGGGCATCGACGTGACGTAGACCATCCGGAGGCGCGGCTGGCGCAGGAGCAGCAGCAGGAAGAGCAGCCGCTCCTCCATCGCCTGGTTCACGGCGCCCGCGGAGGGGCCGAGCTTGTCGGCGCTCATCGACGGCACGACGACGACCGACTCGAGCGGGTCGCCCTGCCGGATGAGGCGCCACACCCCGGGAAGCCGCTCCTGCAGCTCGTCGAAGAGCTCGTCGCGGGCTGCCTCGTCGAGGTCACCGAGGACGCCGAGGGGCCCCGCCGGTGGTGCGGGCGGGTCCGGCGCGGGCGGCTGCGGGACGGACGGTGAGTTCATGGAGGGGCCTCCTGCCCGATGGTGCGGATCACCTCGTGGACCTCGAGGGGCCGCGCGATGCCGCGCAGCTCGACGGGACCGAGCGAGCGCGTCTCGAAGCGGTCGCCGAGACCGGCCCGCACCCGCGGGCTGACCAGGACCTGCCGTGTGGCGGCCGCCGCGCAGAGGCGGGCCGCGACGTTGGTGACCGTGCCGATGGCGGCGTAGTCCCACCGACCCTCGAAGCCCACCCGGCCGAGCGTCGCGTAGCCCTGCGCGATGCCGACCCCGAAACCGAGGTCGTGGCCCTGCCGGCGCCACTGGTCGGCGAGCTCGTCGACGCGGTCGCGCATCTCCAGCGCCATCCGCACGGCCCGCTCGGGGGCGTCCGCGCACGGGGGCGGGTCGTTGAAGAAGACCATGAGCCCGTCGCCCGCGAAGTGCTCGAGCGTCCCCTCGTAGGCAAAGACGAGCTCGCCGAGCGCGGCGTGGTAGTCGCGAAGCACCGACATCGTCTCCTCCGGCTCGGACGTCTCGGCGAACGCGGTGAAGCCGCGCAGGTCGGTGAAGACCGTCGTGATGTCGCGGCGATGGCTCTCGAGGAACGACTCGTCGCCCGACTCGACGATGAGCCCGGCGATCTGGGGCGAGAGGAAGCGGCGTAGCCGGCTCAGTCGCTCGAGGTCCGCCACCTGCTCGGCCACGCGCGATTCAAGCTCGGCGTTCCACCGCTCGAGGGCGACGGTCTGCTCGACGACGGTGTCGTGCAGCCGCTTGACCCGGGCGAGCGACCGGACACGTGCCATCAGCTCGGCCTGGTCGAAGGGCTTGGTCACGAAGTCGTCGGCGCCCACCTCGAGGGCGCGCAACCGCTGCCGGGTGCCGCTCGCGGTCACCATGACCACAGGCAGCATCACGGTCCGGGGGTCGGCTTTGATCCGCGCGCACGTCTCGTAGCCGTCCATGACCGGCATCTGCACGTCGAGCAGGACGACGTCCACCACGCACGCCGCCAGGGCGGCGAGGGCGGCGGCACCGGAGGCTTCGGAACGCACGACGAAGCCGTGCGGCTCCAGCACCGCGTGCATGAGCTTGCGGTTCTGCTCGAGGTCGTCGACGACGAGGACCCGCACACCCGTGAGCGGCGGGGGGACGCCGTCGGCCGGGGCCGTCACGACGGCGCCCCGTCGTCCCGACGCGGGAGGTGGCGGCGCACCTGGGTCGGGAACTCGCGGATGCTGATCGGCTTCTCGAGGTAGCCCGCGAAGCCCGAGCCGAGCGCCCGCTCGCGGTCGCGCTGCATGGCGAAGGCCGTGAGGGCGACGACGGGGATGTGCGCGGTCGCCTCGTGACCGCGCAGCAGCTCCAGCGCGGCGAAGCCGTCGATCCCCGGCAGCTGCAGGTCCATGAGGATGACGTCGGGAAGGGTCGCGCGTGCCTGCTCGACCCCCTGCTCACCGGTGGCTGCGACGACGACGGAGAAGCCGGCGTACTCCAGCACGTCCCGGGCGAGCTTGAGGTTGCGTGGGTTGTCCTCGACGAGGAGCACGACCGGCGGGCGGCTCATGAGCCGTCCCCCGGCGCGGGGTGCGCGCCTGCCACGGCAGCGAGGCGCCGGGCGAGACCCGACAGGTCGATGCCCGCCTTCTCGGCGACGAAGGCGATGCGGCCCTCGAGACGCGAGCGGTCCTGTGCGGTCAGGGTCTTGGCCGTCAGCACGACGATGGGCGGCCCGTCCGAGTCGCGGTCCGGTCGCAGCTCGTCGATGACGGCGAAGCCGTCGACCTGCGGCATGAGCAGGTCCATGACGACGACGGATGGCGCGACCGCGCGCACGACGTCGGCGGCCCGCTGACCACCGGCGCAGGTGTGGACCTCCCAGCCGAGCGGCTCGAGGGTGCTGCGCACGAGCTTGAGCGCGAGCGGGTCGTCGTCGACGACGACGACGCTGAGCCCGGTGCGCGCGTCGTGCGCCTGCGTGGGCGACAGCAGGCGTGTCACGGCGGCGAGCAGGTGCTCCCCGCTCACCGGCTTGACGAGGTACTCCGTCGCCCCGAGCGCGAAACCCCGACCGTGCTCCGGCTCGACGCTGACGACGACGACCGGCACGGCGGCCGTCAGCGGGTCGCTCTTGAGGGCTGTCAGCACCTCCCAGCCGTCCATGCCGGGCAGGTGGATGTCCAGGACGACGGCGAAGGGGTCCTGCGTGCGCACGAGGTCGAGCCCCTGCTCGCCGCTGGAGGCGCCGACGGCGCGCAGCCCGGCCGCCCGCAGGTGCAGCGCGACGAGCTCGGCCGAGCGCGGGTCGTCTTCGATGACGACCACGGTCGGGCCACCCACGAGCTCCCCGTCGTCCGCCCACGCACCGTCCTCGGCGTCCGGCGCGGCGTCGGGCTGCGGGATCGAGAGCCCGAAGGTGCTGCCCTCGCCCGGCCGGCTCGAGAGCCAGAGCCGGCCGCCGTGCAGCTCGACGATGCGACGGCTCAGGGTCAGGCCGAGCCCCGTCCCCTCGCTCGAGGACGCCGACCGCTCCCCCTGCTGGAAGGAGTCGAAGATCCGGTCCTGGTCGGCCGGGTCGATGCCGACGCCCGTGTCGGTGACCGTGATGCAGACCTCCTCGCGGTCGCGCCACGCGCGCACGTCGACGGCTCCGCCGTCGGGCGTGAACTTGACGGCGTTGCTCAGCAGGTTGAGCAGCACCTGCTTGAGACGGAGCTCGTCGGCCGTCACGGCCCCGAGCCCGCCGTCCATCTCGAGCGACAGGCGGATGCCGTGCAGCGCCGCGCGCTCGCGCACGAGCGAGAGGGCCTGCACCACCATGCCGTCGACGGTGAAGGTCGTGAGGTCGAGCTCCATGCGGCCCGCCTCGATCTTGGAGAGGTCGAGGATGTCGCCGAGCAGGGCGAGCAGGTGCCGCCCGGCCGCGAGGATGTCCCGGAGGTAGTCCTCCTGGCGCTCGTTGAGTTCGCCGAACATCCGCTCGAGCAGCACCTCGGAGAAGCCGATGACGGCGTTGAGCGGCGTGCGCAGCTCGTGCGACATGCTCGCGAGGAACTCCGACTTGTGCCGGCTCGCCTGCGCGAGCTCGACGCTCTGCCGCTCGAGCTCCTGGTAGAGGCGGGCGTTCGTCAGGGCGACCGCCGACTGGCTGGCGAAGGCCGTGAGCAGCTCGCACGTCTCGTCGCTGAACGAGCCGGTCGTCTTGCGCCGCACGACCAGCGCGCCGACGACGCGGTCGGGTCGCACCAGCGGGATCGCGACGAGCGAGCGCCAGCCCGACCCGTGCAGCACCGCGAGGTGGGGGTCGTCCGGCGCGGGCTCGGCGTCGAGGTCGGGGATCTGGAGCACCTGCCGGGTGCGGGCCGCGCGGCCGACCCAGGTCCGGTCGATGTGGATCTCGGCGGCCCGCAGCGCCTCGATGACGACGGCGCTCGTGCCGTAGGCCGTGCGCACCCGGAAGAGGCCGGTCGCCTCGTCGAACTCCATGAGCGACCCGCCGTCGGTGCCGGAGAGGTCGACGGCGTGCGACACGATCGTGGCCAGCACCTCGTCGGCGACGAGGGTCGAGCTGATCGCCTCGCCGACCTCGGCGAGGGCCTCGAGCTGCTCGACCTTGCGCCCCAGCTCGGCCGACCGGTTCTCGAGGGCGCCCACGAGCTCGACGTGCCGCAGGGCCAGCGCCGCCTGCTCGGCGAAGGTCGTCATCAGCTCGCCCGCACGGTCCTCGAAGGGGGCCACCTCGTTGCGCCACACGGTCAGCACCCCGACCACCTCGTCCTCGACGAGCATCGGCGCACCGAGGATGGATCGCCAGCCGCCGAGCTTCTGCAGGGCGAGCTGCGAGTAGTCCGGGTCGGCGAGGACGTCCGTGATCTGCTGGGCCGTGCGGTCCATCCCGACGCGCCCGATGAGGGTTCCTCGGTCGCGCAGGACCGGGTAGCGATCGACGACGTCGAGGTAGGCCCTGGAGTGGCCGCTCGACCAGCGCAGGCGGTACTCCTCGCCCTCGAGCAGGTGGATCTGGGCGACGTCCGCGTGGAGCAGGCGGCGCGCGTTGTGCACCACCGCCTCGAAGACCTGTGCCTGCGCCGACGCCCCGCTCGTCAGGACCTTGAGGATGTCGCTCGTCGCCCGGAACTGCTCCCGGACGTCGGCCAGACGCGACTCCAGCTCGGCGCGGTCGCTGCTCGCCGAGTCCTCCGTGGCCGTCCCGAACCCGCCCATGCGAGTCCTCCATCGTGCGCGGTGAGTCCCTGGGCTCCCCCCACCCGAGTGTCCTCTCCGACGCGCCGTCGCACCACGGAATCGGCTCAGGTCCCCGCGGCCGACGAGGTGGCCGCGGACGAGCCGGCGGCGCCCTCGGGCGCAGCGGCGTGGGTCAGCCGGCGGCCTCCAGCGACCCGGCGACCGCGGGCTGACGGCCGTAGCCGCTCGTGCGGGCCCGGCCGAGCGCCGGCACCGCGCCGGCCAGGGTCTCGAGGTAGACCGCTCGGCGCGTCGAGCCGGACTCGGTCTGCGGCGCGACCCCACCCGGGTGTACGTCGTCGGCGTAGTGGGCCTCGAGGCCGCTGCGCAGCAGGCGGAGGGCCTCGCTGCGCTGCTGCGAGATGGCCGAGGAGGTGAGGCCGAGCTCGGCCGCGACGTCCTTGACCGCCTTGCCCTCGAGGTAGATGGCCGTGACGATGAGCCGGAGGCGCTCCGGCAGGGAGGCGACCGCCGCGCGGAGGTACTCGGTGCGCTCGCGGGCGAGGAGCGTGTCCTCGGGCGCGGCGAGGTCGGCCACGATGGCGTCGGCCGTGTCGTCGAGGGTGCCGACGGTGCGGGCGGCGTCGGCGAGGCTGGAGCGCACCTGCTCCCGCGTCAGTCCGGTGGCCGCGGCCATCTCGTCGTCGGTCGGGGTGCGACCGAGCTGGGCCGAGAGCGTGCTGCTCATCGACTTGAGCGCCGTGATGCGCTGGCGCGTGCCCCGGCCCGCCCAGTCCATCGAGCGCAGCTCGTCGAGCAGGGCGCCGGAGATGCGGCGACGGGCGTACGCCCCGAAGGGCACGCCGGCGGTCGGGTCGAAGGAGTCGGCCGCGAGCACGAGGCCGATCGCCCCGACCGAGGCGAGGTCCTCACGCGAGAGGTGGGTGGAGCGCGCACACAGGTCCGACACCAGGTAGCCGACGAGCGGCAGGTTGTCGACGACGAGCTGGTTGCGCTCCGTAGTTTCCACTGGACCCCTCAGACGTACACGATGACGTGGCGTCCGGCACGGGCGGGTGCGACGGGATGTCGGCGCCTCCGGACGTGTCCATTTTGGGTCGCTATGTTCGGTTTGTATCCGGAATCAGAAAAATGCCGAGAAAATTCTTTTCGTCCGGCGTGTCGCCCGGCGCGTCACGCTCCCGGGTGGTCCCGGGGCGCGCCGCGGGACCCCTCGGAGGGGCTGCGGCGAGGCCCTCCGACGCGGGGTCGGACGGGGTGCCCTACTTGGTGTCGGACGCCGTGCCGGACGGTGCGTCCGGGCCGTGGCCCAGCAGTCCGCGCAGCACGTCGTCGGCGCTGGCCTGGGTGGCCTCGAGGTTGGCGTCGGCCACCGCCCCGAAGATCTCCTCGCGCTTGATCTCGAGGTGGCGTGGGGCATCGATGCCGATGCGGATGCCGTCCGTGCCGCGGCTCTCGAGGAACGTGATGACGATGTCGTCGCCGATCATGATCTTCTCGCCGGGCTTGCGGGTGAGTACGAGCATTGGGGATCCCCTTCCGTGGGTGCGAGTCGTCAGCCCGGTCGCCTGCGGCGCCTCACAGCACCGTCCGTGGTGCAGGCATCCCGTCCACCCACCCTACGGGAACGCGCAGCCAGTTGACGGTGTGCGGCGAGAGCGACTCCCCCGCTCCCACGACGGCGAGCGCGTCGACCTCCAGCACCGCGCGCACCCGGTCGACCCAGGCGCTCGTGTCGTCCGGCTTGTGCCGGGCGTCGACGACGACCCAGACCTGGTCGGGGGCGAGCGAGGCCGCTGCCTCGAGGTGCGGCAGCCCACCGGTGGGCGAGCCCGGGTCGCACGCCACGAGCACCGCGGCGCCCACCTCGACGGCGAGCGCCCGCGAGCGCACGGCGTCCCACCGGCCGGTGAGGCGAGGACGGGTGGCGGGCGCGGTCGCGCCGGCGCCGTAGACGGCCCACCCGCTGCTGCCGGCAGCGCCGCCGCCGGCCACCTCGATCATCGAGGCCGTCACGTGCAGGGCGCTGTCGCCGAGGCCGACGACGAGCACGAGGTCGCCCGGCGCGGAGAGCGGCGCCGGCACGGCCCGCCCGGCCCGGTCGTCGCCGAGGCGCGCGAGCAGCTCGGTCAGCTGGTGCGACTCCGTGGAGACGTCGGGCACGACGGCGGCCGGGCGCACCGGCGCACCGACGAGCGGGGTCCCGGTCACGGGCGCCCAGGGGGCGACCGCGGGCGCAGCCGGGCCGACCGCCCCCGCCGGGCCCAGCGCCCCCGCGGCGCCGGCCGGTCGGTCGGCGCGGTCGGCGCGGTCGGCGCGGTCGGCGCGGTCGGCGCGGTCGGCGCGGCCGACGAGGTCGGCGTTGACGTCGTCCTCGCTGCTGTCGGCGTCGTCGAGGAGCGCGAGGATGCCGGCGCGGTCGCTCAGCACGTGCCCGGCCGGCGCCACGACGACCTCCGTCGTCCAGACGTCCGGGCCCGCCTCGGTCGGCACCCGGGGCAGGTCCGGCACCTCGACCATGACCTCGAGGTGGCGACGTCCGAGGAAGCCGGCCACCCCCGGGTCGAGCACGCGCTCGGCGCGCACGATGCGTGCGTCGGCCCCGTAGAGCTCGGTCGCCTCACGCGTGAGCTCGTCGAGGGAGCGACCCTCAAGCAGGAACTGAGGCGCCAAGGCGCACCACCCCGATCGTCTCGATGCTGACGTCGGCCGAGGTCACCTCGGCGTAGGAGAGGACGGGCACGCCGCGCGGGGCGGGCGGCAGCAGCTTGCGCATGGCCGGCCGCAGCACGGGCGCGCACACGAGCACGGCCGCCTTGCCGGCCGACTCCGCGGCGGCCACGGCCGCGCTCAGGGAGGCGAGCACGGCGTCGAGCCGGGCCGGGTCGACGACGAGCTGGGTGCCGCCCTCGGCCGGGCGCAGGTCCTGAACCAGGCTCTGCTCGAGCGACGGCTCGATGGTGATGACCGGCAGGTGCCCGTTGTCGGCGAAGCGCGCCACGAGGGCCGGGCCGAGCGAGGCCCGGGCCGCCTCGACGAGCGACTCGGGGTCGTTGGCCACCTTGGCCCGGAGGCTGAGCGCCTCGTAGATGCGGGTGAGGTCGTTGATCGGCACCTGCTCCGCGAGCAGCCCCTGCAGCACCCGGTGGAGCTCGGCGAGCGAGAGCAGGGAGGGGGTCAGCTCGTCGACGGTGGCGGGGCTCACCGCCTTGACGCCCTCGGTGAGCACGCGCACGTCCTCCCGCGAGAGCAGCCGCGCCGCGTGGACGTTGACGATCGAGGACAGGTGGGTCACGAGCACGCTGACCCGGTCGATGAGGGTCGCGCCCGTCATCTCCGCGCTGTGGCGCAGCTCGGTCGGGATCCACTTGCCGGCGAGGCCGAAGACCGGCTCGATGACGGCGTCACCGGGCAGCGAGTCGAGCGCCTCGCCGAGGGCGAGCAGCTTGCCCGACGGGGCGACGCCCCGGGCCACGTCGACGCCCGCGACGCGGATGGCATACGTCGTCGGGGGCAGCTCGACGCTGTCGCGCGTGCGGACGGGCGGGATGACGACCCCGAGGTCCATGGCGATCGTCTGGCGCAGCGCCTTGACGCGCCCGAGCAGGTCGTCGGGCGAGCTGCCGACGAGGTCGACGAGGTCGGGGGCGAGCAGGATCTCGAGGGGGTGCACCCGCATCTTCTCGAGGATCGCCTGGTTCGGGTCCTGCTCGGGCGCCTCCGCCGCGGCCGCGGCGGCGGCGGAGGCGGCGGCCGCCTCGGACGCCTGGGTGGCGCCGACGCGGCGCGAGGCGATGATGAGCAGACCACCGACGCCGAGGAAGGGCAGCGGCGGCATGCCGGGCAGGAGCGCCATGACGAGCGCCGCGCACCCGGCGACGAGCAGGGCGGTGCGCGACTGGGACAGCTGCTTGGACGCGCTGCGGCCGAGGTCGGTCTCGGAGTTCGAGCGGGTGACGATCATGCCGGTCGAGACGGCCATGAGCAGCGCGGGGATCTGGGTCACGAGGCCGTCGCCGACGGTGAGCAGGCTGTAGGTGTTGAGCGCGTCGGTGATCGACAGGCCGCGCTGCACCATGCCGACGCCGATGCCGCCGACGACGTTGACGATGATGATGATGATGCCGGCGATGGCGTCGCCCTTGACGAACTTCGACGCACCGTCCATCGCGCCGTAGAAGTCGGCCTCGGCGGCCACCTCGGCGCGCCGCTCGCGCGCCACGACGTCGGTGATGAGCCCCGCGTTGAGGTCGGCGTCGATGGCCATCTGCTTGCCCGGCATGGCGTCGAGGGTGAAGCGCGCCCCGACCTCGGCCACGCGCTCGGCACCCTTGGTGACGACGACGAACTGGATGACGACGAGGATGAGGAAGACGACGATGCCGATGATGAGCGAGCCGCCGACGGTGACCTTGCCGAAGGCCTCGATGACGTGGCCCGCGAAGCCCTCGCCGAGCACGAGCCGCGTCGACGCGACGTTGAGGCCGAGCCGGAAGAGCGTCGCCACGAGCAGGAGCGAGGGGAACACCGAGAAGTCGAGCGGCTTGTTGACGAACATGCTCGTGAGCAGGATGACGAGCGCGAGCGCGATGTTGCAGACGATGAGGACGTCGAGCAGCCCCGACGGGATCGGCACGACGAGCAGCAGCACGATGCCGACGATGCCGACGGGCACGGCGAGCCGGGCGAGGTCGCGGTTCACGGGTGCGCTCCTTGGGTGTGACCGGTGGGTCCGGGTGCGGGACGGTGGCGGCCGCCCGGGGTGGGCGGCTGGCGGGGCACGGTGTGCACGCCGGCGGCGGAGCCCCGTGCCTTGAGGGCCATGACGAAGGCGAGCACGCCGGCGACGGCGGTGTAGAGCTCGACGGGGATCTCCTGGCCGATCTCGCAACCGGCGTGCAGGGCACGGGCGAGTGGCACGTCGCGGACCATCGGCACCCGCTTGTCCTCCGCCTCCTGGCGGATGCGGGCCGCGATGGTGCCGGCCCCCTTGGCGACGACGCGGGGGGCGGCCTTGCCGGGCTCGTAGCGCAGCGCGACGGCGACGTGCGTGGGGTTGATGAGCACGACGTCGGCGTCGGCGATCGCGGCGATCATGCGGTTGCGCGACATCGCGAGCTGGCGCGAGCGGCGCTGCGAGCGCAGCAACGGGTCGCCCTCGCTCGTCTTCGCCTCGTCCTTGACCTCCTTCTTGCTCATCCGGGTCTTCTTGCGGTTGCGGCGCATGACGACCATGACGTCGGCGGCGGCGAGCACGAGGCCGGCGAGGACCGCGAAGCGCAGGAGCGAGGCCGCGCCGTCACTCGTGACGTCGATGAGGCCCGACACGGGCAGGCCGCCGGCGGTGAGCAGCACCGGCACGAGGTCCTGCACGACCGTCCACAGCACGAGCCCGACGACGGCGGTCTTGAGCAGGGCCTTGGCCCCGCCCCAGAGCGCCTGCTTGCCGAACATCCGGCCGATGCCCTGGACGAGGTTGAAGTTCTGGAACGAGGGCGAGAGCTTCTTGACGTGCACGCCCCCCTGGAGCACCGCGCCCACGATGACACCGACGAAGACCGCGGCCACCATGGGCATCAGGGTCCAGCCGACCGACGACAGCCCCTCTCCCAGGGCGGCGAGCGCCCGCGCGGGGTCGGGGTCCTGGGCGACCGAGCGCATCGTGAAGAGCTGGCTGACGCTCGCGTCGGCGCCGCGCGAGATCGTCATCGGGATCATCGCGGCGCCGAGCCCGACCGCGAGCCAGGCCGTGAGGTCCTGCGACTTCGACAGCTGGCCCTTCTGGCGCACCTCGCGCATGCGCTTGTCGGTGGCCTGCTCGGTCTTCTCCTGACCGTCGTCAGCCATCAGCTCACCCCCATCAGCATGCGCGCCGCCTGGTTGGCGAGGGCCGAGACGATGCGCGGCAGGGCGAGGAACATGAAGCCCGCGAGGCCGAGCGTGATGAGGATCTTGAGCGGGAAGCCGAGCTGGAAGGCGTTGAGGGCGGGGGCCACGCGCGTCAGCAGGCCGAGGCCGACGTCGGCGAGGAAGAGGACCGCCATGAGCGGGCCGGCGATCTGCACGGCGGAGACGAACATGCCCGTGACGGACGTCGTCATCATCTCGACGGGCCGCGACAGGTCGATGCCGCCGCCGAGCGGGATCGCGCCGACGGTGCTCGTGAGCCCGCCGATGACGAGCTGGTAGCCGTCGCTGCTGAAGAGCAGGGCCAGCGCGGTCATCTGGGTCAGGCGCGTGAACTGCGCGCCGTTGACCATGGTCTGCGGGTCGTAGCCCTGCGCGAGCTGGAAGCCGCCGGCGAGGTCGATGAGGGCGCCGGCGGACTGGATGGCCGCGAAGACGAGGTAGACGATGAAGCCCAGCGCGAAGCCGGTGACGAGCTCGAGGACGAGGCCGGTGACGAAGGCCGCGTCGCCGCGGCCCGAGTACGTCGCGCCGGCGCGCATCGACACGGCGAGTCCGAGGCCGACGCCGAGCATCGCCTTGATCCGGGCCGGGAAGGCGTTGTGCGAGAACGGCGGTGCGATGAAGAGGAACGCCGTCATGCGGACGATGGCGAGCAGGGTCGCCTCCGCCCACGCCTGGTCGATGGGGATGTTCATCGTCGTGTCAGGCCGATCCGAGCAGGCTGGGGATGCGCGCGAACAGGTCGTTGGTGAAGGTGATCATCTCGGCGATCATCCAGTGGCCGCTGACGGCGAGCGCGATGACGACGGCGACGGCCTTGGGCACGAACGACAGCGTCACCTCCTGCAGCTGCGTGATCGACTGCACGAGGGAGATGGCGAGGCCGACGACGAGGGCGGTGACGAGCACCGGGGCCGACAGCTTGGCCGCGGTCGTCAGGGCCTGGAGGCCGATGTCGAGGACGGCGGACGGGTTCATGTCACGCTCCCCGCGTAGCTCTGCACGAGGGAGGTGATGATGAGGCCCCACCCGTCGACGAGCACGAAGAGCAGCACCTTGAAGGGCAGCGACACCATGACCGGCGGCAGCATCATCATGCCCATCGACATGAGCGCCGAGGAGACGACGAGGTCGATGACGAGGAACGGGATGAAGATGACGAAGCCGATGATGAAGGCCGCGCGCAGCTCCGAGATCATGAATGCCGGCACGAGCGTCTGCAGCGGCGTCGCCTCCGGGGTCGCCGGGTTCGCGATGCCCGCGGCCCGGGTCATCAGCGCGATGTCCTCCTCGCGGGTGTGCGCGAGCATGAAGGTCGACAGCGGCTTCGCGCCGGCGGTGAGCGCGCCGCCGAAGTCGAGCTGTCCGTTCAGGTACGGCTGCACGGCCAGCTCGTTCACGTGCGAGAGCACGGGCCACATGATGAAGATCGACAGGAAGAGCGTCAGGCCCGCGAGCACCTGGTTCGGCGGCACGGAGGCCAGGCCGAGGGCGTTGCGGGTCATCGAGAGCACCACGAAGATCTTCGTGAACGAGGTCATCATGAGCAGGAGCGCGGGGGCCACGGACAGCAGCGTGATCCCGAGCAGCGTGACGACCGACGACGAGGGACCGTTGTCGGGCGAGTTGATCTCGAGGTTGATGACGCCCTTGCCGTCGCCCGGCGAGGGCGGCGTCGGAGCGGCCGGCAGGGCCGAGGCGAGGCCGGCTGCATGACCCGCCGAGGCCGAGACGACCATCACGACGGCGGCGGCGAGCACGGCGAGCGCGAGGAGCACGAGGAGGCGGCGGACGCAGCCGGTGGGCCGGGCCGGTCGGGTGGCGACCGTCGCGAGGAGGGCGGTCACGAGCGTCGACCGGCGCGGATCGCGTCGGCGGCGAGGCGCCACGTGGCCGGCTCCAGGATCGAGCCGGTGCCCTTGGGGGCAGCGCCGGCCGACGGTGCGAGCCCGGCGCGCTGACGCGCGAGCTCGGCCTGGAAGGAGGCCTGACGCACCTCGCGGCGCGTCGGCAGGGGCGTCGGCAGCGGGGTCGGCTGGGAGGTCGACTGCGGGTCCGTGGCGTCGTCGAGCCCGACGGGCGCGTCGGCGGTCGGGTCGACCGGAGCGTCGGTCGTCGGGTCGACGGGGGCGTCGGTCGACGCGTCGACGGGCCACCCGAGGAACGACCCGACCGGCGACTGCACGGGCGACGGCACGGGCTCGGGGACGACGGGGGCCTCACCGGTGTGCAGCACCGAGATGCCGTGCTCCGTCACGCCGAGCATGAAGCGCTTGCCGTCGGTGTCGACGAGCACGACCGACGCCTTCTGGCCCACGGACTGACGGGCCACGACGCTGAGGGCCTTGGCCCGGGTCGCGGCACCACCGGTGCGCACCTTCCGCTGCACCAGCCACATGAGTCCGAAGACCGCGACGAGCGAGACGACGACGCGAGCCGCCAGCAGGAGGGTGTCCATTCAGGGCCGGGCCTCGGCGGTGTCGAGGATGCGGGAGATGCGCACGCCGTAGTCCTGGTCGACGACGACGACCTCGCCGATGGCGATGCGGCGACCGTTGAGGAGCACGTCGACGGGTGCGCCGGCGGAGCGGTCGAGCTCCACGACGGTGCCCGGCTCCATCGACAGTGCCTCGCGCACGCTCATGCGGGTGCGGCCGATCTCGACGGTGAGGGCCATCTCGACGTCCTGGATGCGGCGCAGGCGACCGTCGTAGGCGCTGCCGTGGTCGGCGAAGGAGGTGATGGGGGCGGCCGCGCCGACCCGGACGGCGAGCCACCCGAAGGGGGCCACGCCGTCGGAGATCTCGAAGACGGAGGTCTCGCCGTCGGCGCTCGCCACCCCGCCGACGAAGAGGCCGGCCGGGTCGCCCTCGACGAGCTCGGAGAGCACGCCGTCGCCGAGCGTCAGCGCCGCGCGCTCGAACGCGGGGCGCAGCACGGCCGTCGTCGGCGCGCCCGGACCGCCGCCGGCCTCGGCCACGAAGCCGGGGTCGAGCACGATGATCGAGAGGTCGGCGGGCGCCGGGCCGACGAGCGAGGCGGACACGACGACCGCTCCCAGCACCTCGGCGCGGGCGGCGGCAGCCGTCTCGGGGGCGACCTGGCCGAGCACCCGGAGGCCGGGGACGGGCAGGGAGGCGGCGAGGTGCTCGGCGGCGGAGGCGGCGGTGCTCACGGGTGGTTCTCCTGGAGGGGTGGGAGGGCGGCATACGGGCTGGGGGCCCCGGTCGACCCGAAGGGCGAGGGGGCGTGGGGGGCGACCGGCTCGAGCGCCGAGGACACGGCGGTGCCGGAGGGGCCTGAGGGGTGCGGCTGCCCGGCGCGGGTGTCGGGCTCGGGGGCCAGCACCGAGACGATGCGGGCGGCGACGCGCGAGCCGGTGCGCACGACCATCGCGCGGGCGAGGTCCTCGCCACCGACCGTCACGAGGAACGGCTCGCGCGAGTGGTGCGGGAGGGCGAGCGTGTCACCCACGGCGAGGCTCAGCACCTGCTCGGGCGTCACGGTGACGGGTGCGAGCGAGACGGCGACCTCGACGGGCACGTGGGCGACCTGCTGGCGGGCGAGGTCGGCGGCGCCGTGCGTGCTCGCGACGGGGTTGACCGCCCCGAGCTGCGGCAGGAGCGTGTCGGCCGGGATGGCGAAGGTGACGGCCGAGGTCGTCTCCCCCACCTGCAGGCCGCAGGTGACGACGACCATGAGGTCGGAGGTCGCGGCGGCCTGGGCGAACTGCGAGTTGTACTGGATCGACTCGACGCGCGGTTCCTGCGTCAGGAGCGGCCCGAGCGAGTAGGCGAGCACCTCGAGGGCCTCCTCGACGAGCGCCTTGACGAGGGCGTGCTCGATCGGGGTGAGCTTGCGCTCGAGGCCGGCCTTGTCGGAGTTGCCTCCGAGCATCCGGGCGACCCAGCCGAGGGCGGCGGGCGTCGGGAACTGCACGACCATCTTGGCGGGGGTGTCACCGAGCACGCAGCGGACCATGCAGGTGACCGTCGGCAGCGAGGCGACATACTCGTCGTAGGTCGCGACGATGACCGACTCGGTCGTCGCCGTCGACTTCGTGCGCACCTTGGCCGTGAGCTGGGTGCCCCACTGCCGCGCGAACGAGTCGAAGGCGGCTTCGAGGATGCGGCTGTGCTCCCGCGCCAGCGTGGTCGGGCGGCGGAAGTCATACGGTTCGACGGGGGGCGCGTCGACCTCGAGCAGAGTCACGCACCCCTCTATCGGCAGGCGCGGCGACATGGTAAGGACGCCGCGCCGGCGGTGTCAGGAGGGTGTCAGGCGGGGCTCAGGACGACCTGGCCTGCGCCTTCAGCACACCCGGGATGAGGGCGCGCACCCGTTCCGACTGGTTCGAGAGCACGACGATGTCGACCCGACGGTTCTGGCGGTAGTCGGCGGCGCTCGTGCCCTTGCGCGCGGGTCGCGAGGAGCCGTAGCCCGTGGCACCGACCCGCGCCCCCGGCAGCCCGCCCTGCTCGACCATGAAGCGCGCGACCTTGGTGGCCCGCTCGGCCGAGAGCTCCCAGACCGACGGGAACGCGGTGATGAGGTTGGCCGCGTGGCCCTCGACCGACACCTGCAGCTCGGTGCCCGCGATGACGGGCGTGATGGCGCGCATGATCTTGTAGGCCCGCGCGGTGAGCGTCACGCTGTCGGGGCTGAAGAAGGTCTGCGAGCCGACGAGGCGCACGGTGAGGCCGCGCTGGTCGATGTGGAACTGGACGTCCTTCTGCAGCCCCTCGGCCGCGAGCCGCTTGCCCATCTTCTCGGCCAGGCCGCTGAACTTCTTGACGTCCTTGGTGGCCATGGCGAGGTCGCCGAAGCCCTCCTTGTCCTTGCTCGCCGCCGACGGCGGCACGATGGTGCCCGTCGCGGTGTCGATCTTCGCGCTGACGGTCGTGCCGAAACCGGTCGCGAGCGAGTTGCGCAGCTTCTCGAAGCGGTTCTTGTCGACGGTCGACATCGCGTAGAGCACGACGAAGAGGCAGAAGAGGACGGTGATCATGTCCATGTAGGACACGGCCCACCGCTCGTCGACGTGGAACCCCTCCGGCGCCTTGCGCGTCCGCCGCCGCCGGCTCATGCCGCGGCCTGCTCGTCGTCCGAGCCCTTGGACCTGCCCTTGTCCTTGCCGCCCTTGTCCTTGCCGCCGTCCCCGGTGTCGCCCACCATGGCCCGCAGGCGGTCGGCGAGCAGCAGCGGCTGGGCGCCGCCCTGGACCGCGAGGACGCCCTCCATGACGAGGGTCATCGACTCGACCTCGAGCTCGCTGAGCCGGGCGATGCGCGCCGAGATGGGCAGCCAGATGAAGTTCGCGGAGAGCAGCCCCCACAGGGTGGCGACGAAGGCGCTGGCGATCATCGGGCCGAGCTCGTCGGGGGACGAGAGGTTCTCGAGCACGTGTGTCAGCGACACGACCGTGCCGATGATGCCGATGGTCGGGGCGTAGCCGCCCAGGGAGGCGAAGAACTTCGAGTCGGCGTGGTCGGCCCGCGCCTTGGAGGCGATCTGGTCCTCCATGAGGATCCGCAGCTCCTCGGCGTCGGTGCCGTCGGCGACGTTCTGGAGGGCGCCGGAGAGGAACGCGTCCTTGCTGTCGCTCGCCTCGGCCTCGAGAGCGAGCAGGCCCTCGGCACGGGCCTTCTCGGCGAGGGAGATGATCTTCTCGATGCTGTCCTGCGGCTTGGGGGGCTTGCCGAGGAAGGCGCGCGGCACCGCCTTGAACGCCTTGAGGGTGTCCTTGATGGTGTTGCCGGCGAGGCCCACCGCGATGGTGGCGCCGAAGACGAGGATCATCGGCGGCGGGAGCAGCAGCGAGCCGATGTGCGAGCCCTCGAGCGTCACGATGGCGACGACCGAGCCGAAGGCGAGCACGAGCCCGATGATGAGTGACGGATCCATCGCTGCTCCTTATCGCTCGGTGGGCCGCAGGGGCGTGGGTGACGGGGACGGGACGACGCTCAGCTGGCGCAGCTCGCCGGGCACGACGTGCTGGGCGGTGGCGATGACGAGGGCACGGAAGTCGGCGATGAGGCCGATGACCTCGGGCAGCCCCTCGCGCACGACGTAGGTGGCTCCCCCGACCATGACGAGCGTCGTGTCGGGGTTCTCCTGGATGCGTTCGATGAGGTCGGGGTTCACGGCGAAGCGCGACCCGTTGAGGCGGGTGACGGCGATCATGGGGTCGTTCCTGTCGGGGGGCGGGGCTGCTGCGTGCCTCCGCCCCCCTCTATCGGCAGGGACGCGTGCGGCATTAGGTTCAGCGCTTGAGGTCGACGAGCTCCTGCAGCACCTGGTCGGAGGTCGTGATGATGCGGGCGTTGGCCTGGAAACCGCGCTGGGCCACGATGAGGTTCGTGAACTCCTGGGACAGGTCGACGTTGCTCATCTCGAGCGCGCCGCCCAGCAGGGTGCCGAAGCCGGCGTCGCCTGCCGCGCCGACCTGCGGGTTGCCGGAGTTCGCGGTCGGCGCGAACGAGGAGCCGCCGACCTTCTCGAGGCCCGAGGGGTTCGTGAACTGTGCCAGTGCGACGCGGCCGACGGCCTGGCGCACGCCGTTGCTGAAGGAGCCGACGAGCGAGCCGTCGGTGCCGACGCTGAACGCCTCGAGGCTGCCCGCCTTGTAGCCGTCCTGGCCCTTGGCGACCACGGTGCTGCTGCCGGCGTAGCCGGTGACCGTGCTCAGGTCGACGGCGATGCCACCGACGGTCACCGAGCCGCCGCCGGTCTGCTGGCCGTTCGCGAAGGTCAGCGCGCCGGCCCCGGTCGCACCCGAGGCGTCGGCCGCGGCGACGTTCCAGCCACCGGCGGTCCGCGTGAACGACAGCGCGAGCGAGCGGGCGTTGCCGGCCGCGTCGAAGACCTGGATGTCGCGCTTCAGCGTCGTGCCGGTCGCTGCGTCGGAGGGCAGGTTGCCCGCCACGTCGACGGTGGTCGTCGCCCGCGCGGGGATCATCGTCGTCGGGGAGAGCAGCAGGTCGCCCATCTGGCCACCGGTGTTGACCTGTCCGGTCGCGTCGGCGCTCCAGCCCTGCAGGACGCCGCCGTCGGGGCCGACGAGGTGGCCGTTCGCGTCGAGGCCGAAGGCGCCGGCGCGGGTGTAGTTCGTCTGGCCGCCGCGGTTCGTGACGAAGAAGCCGTCGCCCGAGATCATCATGTCGGTGGCCTTGCCGGTGCTCTGTGCGGAGCCCTGGGTGAAGTTCGTCGTGACGCTGGCGATGCGCACCCCGAGGCCGACCTGGGCCGGGTTCGTGCCGCCGGTGGCGGCCTGCGGGCCGGTGGCGCCCTGCGTCATCTGCGACAGGGTGTCCTGGAACTGCGTCGTCGAACCCTTGAAGCCGGTCGTGTTGACGTTGGCGATGTTGTTGCCGGTGACGTCGAGCATCGTCTGGTGGGCGCGCAGGCCCGAGATGCCGGAGTAGAGCGAGCGGAGCATGGTGGCTGCCTTTCTTGGCGGTCAGAACGTGGTGTGGTGTGTGTCGTCGTGCGGGTGAGGTGCAGGTCGTGTGCGGGCGGCGCGGGCTGCGGACGGCGCTGGGGTGGCGCTGGGGTGGCGCTGGGGTGGCGCTGGGGTGGCGCCGGGGTGGCGCCGGCGCAGGTCGCGGACGCCGGCTCAGCCGCCGGTCACGGTGGTGATCGAGTCGATGGGGACCGAGACCGAGCCGATGGTCACGGTCGGGCTCGTGCCCGCGTAGGAGACGCCGGAGACGGCACCGGTCGCGGTGGCGCCGTCGGCGCCGAGGTAGCTGACGGTGCGGCCCAGCAGGGCGGCGGCGGCCGCGCGCTGCTGCGTCTGCAGCCCGTGCGCGGAGTCGGTCGCGAGCTGGGTCAGCTTCTCCATCATCGCCAGCTGCGTGGACTGCCCGATCATGGCGTTGGTGTCCATGGGAGAGCTGGGGTCCTGGTTCTTCAGCTGCGTGACGAGCAGGCTCATGAAGACCTCGGAGTCCATCTCCTGCTTCGGGGTGCGGGTGGGCGCCGTCGACGTCATGCTCGACGCGCCGGCGGCGCCGACGGCGCCGACGGGTCCGGACGGGATCGCGGTCATGGGGTCTTCCTTCGGGTCAGACGAGGACGTCGAGGCGGGTGGTGGACGGCAGGTACGCAGCGGTGCCGAGCCGATGTCGGGGCGGGTCGTCGTGCGACGCCGGGCGGGCGTGGGCCGGCGCCCCGCTCCCCCGGCCACCCGAGCCCGGGTCGCCCCCGCCCTGGCGACCCGAGACGTCGGGCTGGGGCGCGCCGTGGTCGGAGAGGTCGAGGCTCGCGCCGAGACCGGTGCCGGCGAGGTCGCGCCGCAGGTCGCCGAGCACCGCGTGCACGGCCGCTCGTCCTGCGTCGGTCGGGCAGAACAGCTCGATCCGGATGCCGTCGGTCCCGATGTGCGCGCGGACCGTCACCGACCCGAGGTGCTCCGGGGTCACCTTGAGCGTCAGCACGTGCTCGCCGGCACCGGCGGCGGCGATGGCGAGCACCGGGCGGGAGAGCTGCTCGACGACCGGTCGTGCGGTCGGACCCGCCGCGGGGGCCTGACCGGCGGCCGCGACGGCGACCGTCGCCGGCGGCGTGGCGACGACCGGCACGCCGATGGGGGCGGCGGGGGTACTCGCGCCGTCGAGGGCCGGCGCGCCGCTCGCCGGCGTGGTCGCGGTCGCCGAGGTGTCGTCCGACGTCGCGGCGGGGGCCGCGACGCCGGTGACGACGACGGGTGCGGTCGAGACGGGGGCCACTCCCCCGTGCCCGGCCGCGCGCGCACCGGCGACGGCCGTGAGCGGGCCCCGGTTCGCGTCCGCGAGGGCGGAAGCCGGTCCATCGGTCGGCGGGATCGTCTCGGCTGCAGCGGAGCCCGGCTGCGCGTCGCCCCTCTCGCCGCCAGCCCCCGACCCGGCAGCGCCGTCCGCGTCGGCGGCCGTCGAGGCGGAGGCGGCCGGGGCGGCGGCGAGGCCGGTGGTCGCCGTGGCGGACGCACCCGTCGTCGCACCCGGCGTCGTGGGCGTCGTCGTGACCGCGCCGGTGGCGCCGGCCGCGGCCGTGTCCGTCGACGCAGACACCGGGGCAGGTGCCGCGGCGGAGATCTCGGCGGAGGTCGCCGCGGCTGCGGCGGTCCCCGCGAGGGCGGCCGATGCAGCGGCAGCCGCCGTGGCGGCCTGCGCGGCGGTGGTCGGCTGCGCGACGGACGCGCCGGCCGTCGGGTCGACGGGCGCCGTGCCAGCCGCGGCGGTCGTCGAGTCGGTGGAGGCCGTCGCGTCCGCCGAGGCCGTCGCCTCCGCGGAGGACGTCGCATCGGGTCGGGCCGTCGCCGTGCTGGGACGCCTCGACGCGGCAGCGCCGGCGGGCTCGCCGCTGCGGGTCGCCCGGTCGCGAGCCGGTGCGGCCGCGGACGCCGGGGCGTCCTTCGAGGGGTGGGCGCCCTTCGCCGACGCGGGCGCTGCCGCGTCTCGGGCGGGCCCCGACGGGGTCAGGGCCGTGGCGAGGGCACGACCGAAGGCGTCGCCGTCGGCTGCGGTGCCACGGCCGGGGACCGCTGACGAGGCAGCGCCGGTGGCGCGGCCGGTGACGGCGGGGCCGACGGAGCCTGAGGGTGACATCGAGGGGGTCACCAGGACGCGCCCCTGCCGAGCTCGGAGACGATCTGGCGGGCGGTGTGCTCCCACTTGGCGTAGGCGTGGGGGAACGCCGAGCGCTGGACGGCCTGGTCGGCGGCGGCCACCGACATGCTCTGCCAGCCGGGCACCTTGGTGAGCCGGTCGAGGAACATCCGGGTCGAGGCGCGCGCGTCCATCGCCTCGGCGACGGTCCCCCACGAGAAGTGGTTGCCGTGCACCTGCTGCTGGAAGAGGCCGACGGAGTAGCCGTCGGTGCCGCGCGCCGACACGTCGGGAGCGAGCTCGCGGGAGCCGGGGACCTTGGGGTTCCAGTACATCCGGAGCGAGCTCTCCTGCAGGGCCGTCGAGATGGCGTTGACCGCCGCCTGGGCCGGCAGACCCTTGGCGCGCACCTCGTCGACGATGATCTGGGCGTAGCGGCGCTGGCTCGCGTCGAGCTTGGCCGTGGCCGGCCCCGCCGCCGCGGTGGCCCCGGCGGCCGAGACCGCAGCCGCGGCCGAGGCGCCACCCTCGGGCACGATGCGCCGGATCGCGTAGAGGTTCGAGCGCATCTCCCAGGCGTCGCGCACCTGGATCGTCTTGCCGGGCATCGGCGCGTCGATGGCCTTGCCGTCGCCGAGGTAGATGGAGATGTGCTTGCCGCCGTGGCTGATCAGCAGGTCGCCGGCCTTGGCCTGCGCCATCGACGCGACCGGGGTGCCGTGCTTCATCTGCTGCGAGACGACGCGGGGCAGGTCGATGCCGACGTCACCGAAGACGCGCTGCACGAAGCCCGAGCAGTCCATGCCCTTGCGCGGGTCGGTGCCGCCCCACACGTAGGGCACGCCGACGTACTTCTTCGCAGCGGCGGCGATGTCGGACCCGCTGACGCCGGTGGAGCCCGAGGTCGCGCCGCCGAGGGCGGCGGCCGCCCCCGTCGCACCGGTCGCACCGGTGGCACCGGTCGCGCCGGCACCGAGGGTCGCCGCGAGGGTGTCGGCGAACGCGGTCGCGCCCGCCCCGGTGCCCGTGCCCGAGGCAGAGCCCTGGGCGGTGGCGGCGACGGATGCGGCGCGCGCGGTCGCCGGCGTCTGGAAGCTCGCGAGGGTGCTCTGGATCTGCTGGATCCGCCCCATCGACTCGGTGAACGTCACGCGTCGGCCCCCCGCAGCGCCGCCCGAACGCGGGCCGTGGAGCCGAGCTCGTCGAGCACGACCTGCTCGGCGGCGAGCTCGGCGGTGTGCCGGGCCGCGACGTGCTTCGTCTCGAGCTTCTTGAGACCGAGGGTCTTGGCGCGCGCGGTGGCGAATCCCCGCTCGGCCCAGGTGCGCTCGTCGGCAGCGGTCACCGTCAGCACGTGCAGCTCGGCGAGCATGGCGCTCGAGGCGGCGCGGGCCGCGGCGATCGCCTGGAGCTCGGCGATCGTGTCGACCTCGGCCTTGATGGCGTCGGCGTCGGCGATCGCGCGGTCGGTGCGGGCCACGAGGGCCGCATGACGGGCCGTGGCCGCGCCGTAGACGGCAGCGGCCTGGTCCTCCTCGAGGCGGCGCAGCCGGAGCAGGCCGGCGAGGGAGAAGGACGTGGTCATCGCAGACCTCCCAGGGTCGTCGACAGGTCGGTGAGGGTGGCCCACGCCAGCTCGGCCGGCGTCTGGTCCTCGAGGCGCTGGGTGAGGAACGCCTCGATCTGGTCGGAGTGGTCGAGCGCGGCGTCGACGAGCGGGTTGGCCCCGCGGGTGTAGGCGCCCACGTCGATGAGGTCCTGCGCGGACCGGCGGGCCGCGAGCACCCGACGCAGCGCGGTCGCGGCCGCGGTCCGGGCGGGCGGGTTGACCTTGGTCGCGACGCGCGAGATGGAGCCGAGCACGTCGATGGGCGGGTAGTGCCCCATGACGGCCAGCTTGCGGTCGAGCACGACGTGGCCGTCGAGGATCGACCGGGCGGCGTCGGCGACGGGCTCGTTGTGGTCGTCGCCGTCGACGAGGACGGTGTAGATGCCGGTGACGGAGCCGGTGCGGGCGGTGCCGGCGCGCTCGAGCAGGCGCGCGAGCAGGGCGAACGCCGACGGCGGGTAGCCCCGGGTGGCGGGCGGCTCGCCCGCCGAGAGCCCGATCTCGCGCTGTGCCATGGCGACTCGCGTCAGGGAGTCCATCATCAGCAGCGCGTGCGCGCCCGCCGCGCGGAACGACTCGGCGACGCTCGTCGCCGTCTCGGCAGCCCGGAGGCGCATGAGGGCGGGCTCGTCGGAGGTGGCGACGACGACGACCGAGCGGGCCATGCCCTCCGGTCCGAGGTCGTCCTCGAGGAACTCGCGCACCTCACGGCCACGCTCCCCCACGAGGGCGATGACGCTGATCTCGGCCTCCGTGCCGCGGGCCACCATCGACAGGAGCGACGACTTGCCGACTCCCGAGCCGGCGAAGAGGCCGATGCGCTGTCCGCGGCCGAGGGTCACGAGCGTGTCGAGGGCGCGCACACCGGTGGCGAGCGGGGTGTCGATGCGGGCGCGCTCCATGGGCGAGGGCGCGCGGTCGTCCGCCGGCACCCGGCCGGCCACGAGCGGGCCGCGGCCGTCGATGGGCCGGCCCAGGCCGTCGAGCACGCGACCGAGCAGGCCGGCACCGGTCGGCACGCCGGCACCGGCGCGCACCGCACGCACCGGCTGGCCGACGCGCAGCCCGGCCAGCGGCCCGAACGGCATGCAGGTCAACGTCCCTCGGGCGGAGGCGACCACCTCGGCACGGGTGGGGGCCACCGTGTCCGAGGCGATGTCGATGTGGTCCCCGACGGCGCACGGCAGGCCGGCGACCTCGAGGGCGAGCCCGCGCACGGCGGTGACGGCGCCGATGCGCTCGGGCGCGGCAGCGGCCACGGCCTGCGCGAGGCCCCTCACGACCGGTCCTCGAGGAGCGCGGTGCGCGCCCGGTCGAGCGCGGAGCCGATGCGGGCGTCGAGCTCGCCGTCCGGGTAGACGGCGACCGCGTCGCCCCGTCCCAGGCTCGGGTCGGGCACCACGGTCACGCCGGTCACGCCGGACGGCTGCCCCTCGGAGGCGACGACGAGGGCGTCCTCCGGGTGCATCCGCACGGTGACGACGCCGGCCCGGTCCGGCGCCGAGAGGGCGCGCGCGAGCGCTGCGCGGGCCGCGTCCGGTGCGTCGGAGAGCTCGCGGACGAGGATCGCCTCAGCGAGGTCGACGGCGGCTGCGACGAGGTGCGCGTCGGCGTCGGCCAGCACCGGGGCGGTGCGGGCCATGAGGTGCTGCGCCGCGGCCTCGAGCGCCGCGACGGCGCGCTCCGTGCGGGCCCGGGCGGCCGCGACGACGGCGTCGTGCTCGGCGCGACGCTGCTCGTCCCGGGCCACGGCCTCGGCGGCCGCTCGGGTCAGGCCGGCCGCGTAGCCGGCGGCGTGGCCCCGGGCGTAGCCGGCGGGGTCGCCGGTCGCGTCGAGGGCCGGGAAGACGACCGCCTCGGCCGCACCGCGGGCCACCGGAGCCGTGGCGACCGCGGACGCCGTGGGGGCGGAGACGTCCAGGGCCTGCACCGCGAGCGCGACCGCGCCGTCCGCGCCGACGGTGGCGGCTGGGGTGGCGGGCACGGCGGGCACCGTCGGCCGGGCGGGGACGGTCGCGGGCGCGGGCGTGTCCCGCGCGTCGTGCAGGTCGGTGACGAGGGGCCACGTGACCCGGTGCACGGCCGGGCCGGCCGGCGCGAGCGACCGGGGCGCGAGCGAGGTGTCAGTAGACAAGGTCGTCCTCCTCGCCGCGGCGCAGGGTGATCGTCCCGGCCTCCTCGAGGTCGCGGATCGAGCGGACGATCTCGGCGCGGGCCTCCTCGACCTCCGAGGCACGCACCGGCCCGAGGGCGGCGGTCTCGGAGTCGAGGATCTCGCGGATGCGGTCGGAGATGTTGCTCGTGATGGCCTCGTGCACCGCGGGCGGCGCGCCCTTGAGGGCCCGCGCGAGCACGGCCGCGTCGAGGCCGCGGAGCACGAGCTGCACGTCCTTGCGCTCGAGCTTGACGATGTCGACGAACGTCAGCATCTTGCCGCGCACCTCGTCCGCCAGGGCGGGGTCGAGCGCGGCCAGGCCGTCGAGGACCGCGCGCTCGGTGGCGGCGTCGGAGCGGTTGATGATGTCGACGAGGGGCTGGATGCCGCCGAGGGCCCGCTGCGGGCGCGGGCCGGAGCCCACCGACGAGCCGGTGCGGGCACGCAGGTTGTCGGCGACGACGCGCACGGCCTCCGGCGTGGCCGGGCCCATCGTCGCGAGGGCGAGCGCGACGTCGGCCGCGCGCGCGGGGCCGAGGCCGGCGATGACGTGCGAGGCCTGCTCGGGGCGCAGGTGGGCCAGCACGAGGGCGATGGTCTCGGGCAGCTCGCCGTCGAGGAGCGTCACGAGCTGCGCCGGGTCGACCGTCTCGAGGAACTCGTAGGACTTGCCGGCCATGGTGGAGGTGAGCCGGTCCATGACGCCGGCGGCCCGGTTGGCCCCGAAGGAGGACTCGAGCAGCCCGGCGGCGAAGTCACGCCCACCGATCGTCGTGCGGCGCCCCGAGACGGCGATCTCGTGGAACTCCGCGATGACGTCCTCGGACAGGTCGGAGTCGACGCGGCTGAGCCGCACGATCTCCGCCGCGACGTCCTCGGCCTCGGCGTCGCTGAAGTGGCTCATCACCTTGGCGGCGGCGTCGGGGCTCATCTGCATGAGCACGATGGCGACCTTCTGCGTGCCCGTCAGGTGCGTCGTCGGGGCCGCGGTCGTGGTCAGGGTCATACCGGCTGCCGCTCGTCCATCAGGCCGCGGAGCAGCTCGGCGGTCTTCTGCGGCTCGGTCGAACCGAGCCGGTTGACCTGGGCGCGGCGGCGCTCGGCGTCGAGGGCGTCCTCGCTCGGGTCGGGCAGTGCCGGCACGGCCGTGAGGTCGGGCAGGACGGGCGTCGCCGGCACGGTCAGGGTCGGACCGCCCTCGATGGCGACGGTGTCCTCGTCGGGCAGCAGCTCGCCGTCGAGCTCGACGGGCTCGCGCACCGCACGGTGGCGCGAGCGCATCCAGAGGAAGGCGACGAGCCCGACGACGAGCAGCGCGGCACCGGCCCAGATGAGGGTCGTCGTGGTGCGGGCGCTCGCCTCCGCGGCGGCCTCGGCCTGCTGGGCGGCGAGCGCCGCCTTGGCCTGGTCGGCGGACGCCGTGCTGAAGGGCATGACCTGCATCGAGAGCACGTCGCCGCGCTTCGTGTCGATGCCGGCGGCCGCCGAGACGAGGTCGGTGAGGTTCTGGATGTTCACGGCGCGGGCCGCGGTCTGGTTGACGGCGACCGAGACCGACTGGCGCTGCAGGGCGCCCGCGGGGATGGTGCGCTCCTCGATCGTCTTGTTGACGGCGTTGTCGCGGGTGTCCTTCGTCGAGTCGTAGGTGCCGGTGCCGCCCGTGCCGCCGGGCACGGCGATGTTGTCCGGCCCGAGCACGCCCGAGGCGCCCGAGGCGCCGTTGCCGGTGTACTTCTCCGTCGTCGTCGACTGGCTGAGCGGCGCGACGCCCTTGGCGCTGCCGTAGGTCTCGGACTTCTGCTGCGCCGAGCGGGGGTCGACCTGCGGCGTCACGGCGACGGTGGCGTTGCCGGGGCCGAGCACGCGGTCGAGCACGGCCTGGACCGAGGACTCGGTGCGCTGCTGGTACTCCGTCGCCTGCTTGGCGCCGGTGCCGCTCGTGCCCACGCCGACGGCCGACAGGACGGCGCCCTGGGCGTCGACGACGGTGACGTTGGCCGGCACGAGGTCGGGCACGGCGGCCGAGGTGAGGTGCACGATGGCCTCGACGCGGTCGGTCGGCAGCGTCTGGCCGGGCAGGGTCTGCACGAAGACGGATGCCGTCGGCTTGCCCTGCTGGGCCGTGAAGACGGTCTTCTCCGGGATCGCGAGCTGCACGGTTGCGGCCTGCACGCCCTCGAGGTGGCTGATCGTCGTGGCGAGCTCGCCCTCGATAGCGCGCTTGTAGGTGACGTTCTGCTGGAACTCGGAGGTCGTGACGCCCATCTTGTCGAGGAGCGAGTAGCCCGAGGCGGGCGCCGCGGGCAGGCCCGCCGACGCGGCCTTGAGGCGCTCGTCGTAGACCTTCTCCTGGGGCACGAGCACCGTCGAGCCGCCGTCGGCGAGCTGGTAGGGCACGTTGTCCTTGCCGAGCTGCTGCACGACGGCGCTCGCGTCGGCGCTCGCCAGCCCGGTGAAGAGGGGGGCGTAGCTCGGCTGCGTGGCCCACGTCGTGAGCGCGACGCCGCCGAGCGCGAGCAGCGCGATGCCGATGGCGGCCACCGTGCGCTGGCCGACGGTGAATCCCTTGAGGGTGGTGCCGAACCGCGAGACGGCCGACGTCAGGAACGGGGGCATCAGGCCTGCATCCTCATGATCTCGTTGAAGGCCTCGACGCCCTTGTTCCGCACGGTGGCGGCGAGCTCGAGGGTCACCTGGGCGCGGGAGGCCGCGATGGTGGCGGTGTGGATGTCGTCGAGGCTGCCGGTGACGGCCTGGACGGAGAGCTGGTTCGAGGTCGACTGCAGCTGCTGGAGGTTGTCGACGGCGCCGGCGAGGCTGGCCGCGAAGCCGCCGCCGCCCGTGCCGGTCGCCGACACGGCGGACGTCGGGGCGTAGGCGCCGACGGGCCCGAGCGGACCGATGGGGGCGATGCTCATCACGGCCTGCCGATCTGCAGGGCGGCCTCGTAGATCGTCTTGGCACGGTCGACGACCTGGGCGTTCGCCTGGTAGCCGCGCTGGGCCATGATGAGCGAGCCCATCTGCTCGTTGAGGTCGATCTCCGGGTAGCGCACGTAGCCCTCGGCGTCGGCGAGGGGGTGGCCGGGCTCGTAGACGAGGCGGCCGGTGGCGTCGCCCTCACGCATGGCAGCGACGTAGACGCCCGACGTGCCGGGGCCGGCCTGCGCCTCGATGTAGCGAGCCTGGAAGGCCGGGCCGCTCGTCGCGGTGGCCGTGTTGACGTTGGCGAGGTTGTCGGCGACGGCGTCGAGCCACTTGCGGTGCACCGTCAGCGAGCTGCCCGCGATCCCGATCGCGTCGAAGGTCATGACGTCTTCATCGCGGTGCGGAGGGCCGAGAACTTGCCGTTGAGGGCCTGGCTCGCGAACTGGAACCGGAGCACGGTGTCGATGTTGGAGAGCGTCTCGGTGTCGAGGTTGACGTTGTTGCCGTTCGTCCGCGTGGGCTCCTCGGAGATCGAGGTCGACGCGGAGACGGCACCGTCACCGGCGCGCACGGAGGCGGCGAGGGCGTTCTCGAACTGCACCCGCTGGGCGTGGTAGCCCGGGGTGTTGACGTTGGCGATGTTGTCCGCAATGGCGCGCTGACGCTGGGAGAGCCCGTTGAGGGCGCTGGTCAGGGCGGCGGACGTCACGGAATCGAGCACACTTCTCCTGCATGACTCGCAAGGTGGGTGGCCGATCCGTGGCCTGACGCGGTGAGCAATCCGTGCTCGACCGGGACTATCGGCAGGGCTGGCAGATGCGTTAGCCCCGGGCGTCGACGAAGACCGGCGCCGGTGAGGGCGCGGCCGGCACGGCGTCGAGGACCGTGAGGTGGCGGGCGGCCCGGCGACGGGCCTGCTCGAGACGGCGGGCCAGCTCGACCTGCGCCGCGGCGAGGTCGTGCGCCCGTGCGGCCAGCTCGGGGGGCAGCGGGCCGAGGCCCGACGGCGGCAGCCAGGCATCGGGGACGGGGCGCAGCGCGCCCGCGTCGTCGGCGGTGACCTCGGCGTCGAGCACGCGCTGGGCGCCCGCGAGGTCGCCCTCGAGCTGGTCGAGCACGGCCTCCCAGGTCTCAGCCAAGAGCCGGCCCGCCGACCCCGACGGGAACGGCACCGTCGCGCGCGTGCTCGGCCGCGGCGTACCAGGCCTCCTGGAGCGGGGTGAGCAGCGTGATCGCCTCGCGGGTGCGGGCGACGTCGCGGTGGATGTTGGCGTTGACGAGGGCCATCCGCACGTACTCGTAGAGGGCGCGGAGGTTGTCGGCGCCGTCCCAGACGCCCGGCTTCAGGGTCGCGGAGAGCTCGATGATGATGTCCTGGGCGTGGATGAGCTGGTTGCTCGCCACTTGCCAGTCGGCGACCTCCTGCGCGGCCTGCGCGCGGTGGAGGTCGAGCAGGAGCCGGTCGTAGAGCATCGTCAGGAGGCGGGCCGGGCTGGCGGAGAGCACCGCGTCGCGGGCGTACTGCTGGCGGGCGAGGGTGGCACTGATCACCGGGGTGTCCTTACTTCGAGTTCGAGGAGGTGGTCGGCAGTCCGGCGATCTGGCTCGTGAGCCAGGTCTGCTGGGACTTGAGGGTGCCGAGGGCGGTGTCCATCGCGTTGTACATCTTGAACAGGGCCGTGCGGCGGTCGGCGAGACGCTGGTCCCAGCCGGCGACCCGGCTGCTGAGGTCGTTGACGATGGACTGGCGCCCCGCGATGAGCTGGCTGATCGAGCCGCTGGCGGGCGCCGAGGCGCTCGTGGCGGCAGCACCGACCCGGCTCGAGATCTCCTCGAGGGCGGCGCGGGTGCCGGCCCCGTCGGCCGCGAGCGCGGCGGAGAACTTGGCCTGGTCGAAGGCGATGGTGCCGTCACGCTGGATGGCGATGCCGAGCTCCGAGGGCGACCGGCCGTTGGCGGTGGGACGGTAGACGGCATCGGTGATCGACGCCGCGACCGAGCGCATCGTCGAGTTGCCCGTGAGCGCCCCGCCCGATGCGCCGGACGTCCCCGAGGAGGACGTGGTGGTCCTGACGCTCGAGTTGGCGGCGATCGTGCCGAGGAGGTCGTTGACCGCCGTCACGAGGTCGTTCGCCTGCTTGGAGATGCCGGCGGCATCGCTCGCGACGGTGATCGTCGCGGACGTGCCCACCGCGGCGGGCGTCGTCGTGACGCTGACCCCGGGCAGCAGGTCGGTGAAGGTGTTCGTCGACGACGAGACCACCTGCTCGGCGGCCGTGCCGGCGTAGAGGGTCACCTTCGCGTCCTGGGCGGTCGAGACGACCGCCGAGCCGGCTCGTGACATGAGGTCGGTCGCCGTCCCTGCCGTCACCTCGGCGGCCGAGCCTTCGTATGCCGTGAACGCGCCCTTCGCGCCGCCCTGGGCGGCGGTCAGCTGGAGGCGGTAGAGCGGGGTGCCGGAGCCGTCGGTGCCGGCGCTCACCTTGAGCGCGCGCACCGGTCCGCCGGAGGCGTTGACCGCCGAGACGACGTCGTCGAGCGACGTGCTCTTCGGGGCGACCTCGGTCGTGGCGCCGGTGCTGTCGACGAACGTCAGCCTGGCTGCGCTGCCGGCGCCGTCGGCCGGCCAGGCCGACATCGGTGCCGTGACGGCCAGCTGCGTGCGGGCGACCTGCGAGACGAGCACGTCGATGGCACCGGGACTCGCCGCGCCGGTCGCCGTCGCGGTGACGTTCTGTGCGCTCGAGGTGGCCGTCAGCAGGTTCGCGGCGTTCGGCTTGCCGGTCTTGGTGGCGAGCGTCGCGAGCGCGGCGGCCTTGGTGTTGAGCCCGCGGAGCACGCCCATCAGCTGCTCCTGCTGGCTCTGCGTCGACTTCAGCTGCTGCTGGGGCAGCGCCTCGACGGCCATGAGCGAGTTGACGATCGAGGTGATGTCGAGCCCGCTGCCGAGCCCGTTGACCGAGACTGCCACGACAGCTCCTTGCGTGAGTCCGGGGCCCGGAACCGACGCCGGGCGTGCGTGAGGAGCCCTGCCGGCGGCCGGGTGCGAGGCACCCGGCCGCCGTCAGCGCACCGGTGAGGGCTCAGCCGAGGAGCTTGAGGATGCCCTGGCCGGACTGGTTGGCCTGCGCGAGCATGGCCGTGCCGGCCTGCGAGAGGATGTTCGCCTTCGTGTAGTTGACCATCTCCGAGGCCATGTCGGTGTCGGTGATGTGCGACTGCGACGCGGCGAGGTTCTGGGCGGACACGTTGGCGATCGTCATCGCGTGGTTGATGCGGTTCTGCTGCGCACCGAGCGTCGACCGGGCCGTCGAGATGGCCGCGATCTGCGTGTCGATCGCCTTGACCGACGTGGCGGCGTTGGCCGCCGTGTCGAACGTCAGCGCGTCCACCGCGGTGGCGACGGTGGTGACGTTCGTGAGGGTGACGCCGATCTGGTCGTCGGCGGCCTCGCCACCGGCACCGATGTGCATGGTGAGGGAGGCGTTGGTGCCGTCGAGCAGCTTGATCCCGTTGAAGTTGGTGGCCCCGGCGATGCGGGTCAGCTCCTTCGCGAGGTCGCCGACCTCGGTCTTGATGGCGGTGCGGGCGTCGGCGTTGTTCGTGTCGTTACCCGCCTGGACGGCGAGGTCACGCACACGCTGCAGGATCGAGTGGACCTCGCCGAGGGCGCCGTCGGCCGACTGGACGAGGTTGATGGCGTCCTGGGCGTTGCGGGCAGCGACGCCGAAGCCGTTGACCTGGGCCCGCAGACCCTCGGACATCGTCAGGCCGGCCGCGTCGTCGGCCGCCGTGTTGATGCGCAGACCGCTCGAGAGCTTGGCCATCGAGCTCGCCATGTTGGCCGACGTGCGGTTGAGGTTCTGGTAGGCCTGCATGGCCGAGAGGTTGGTGTTGACGGTGAGACCCATTGAAGTTCCTCCATGAAGTGGTGGTGTCGTGCAAGGCCCGTCCGTGGGCCTTCAGCTGCCCCTATCGGCAGGGGCTCGGGCTGCGTTAAGTGCCGGCGGAGAAAATTCTTTTCCGGACCCTGCGCCCCCTCCGTGCTTAAGCGCCACCCACCCCTGCCGATAGTCCAGACTGCAGGTGCGAAGACGCGCACCGTTTCGTGACGTCGCTGGATGGGAGAGGGCTCGAGTGGATTCCGGAGCTCGATGGGGTGCTGACGACGGCGGGCGGACCACGGTCCACGACCTGTCGGCGCACCTGTGGCGTGAGCGCGAGCTCCTCGACCTGCTGACCTTCAAGCTCGAGGAGGAGCAGCTGCTGCTCTCCGCGGGCAGGGCCCGCTGGCTCTCCCACGCCACGCGGGAGGTCGAGCAGGTGCTCGAGCGCCTCCGCATCGCCGGCCTCGAGCGGGCCACCGCGGCCGCGGCCGTGGCGCACGACTGGGGCCTGCCGCCCGACGCGACGCTCCGCGACCTCGCGGCCGGCGCGACCGACGGCCCCTGGGCCGAGCTGCTCTCCGCGCACCTCACGGCCATGACCGACCAGGCGGCCGCCATCCGGCAGCTGCGCGACGCGAACGCCCAGTTCCTGCGCGCCGCCTCGCGCTCGACGCAGGAGACGCTGGCCACCACCGACCCCGCGCCCACGACCTACGACGCCCACGGACGGTCGGCCACCTCGGGGGACGCCCACCTGTTCGACCACTCGTTCTGACCGGAAAGGCACGATGAGCACCTTCGGCGCCCTCAACACCGCCTACCGCGGTCTGTCCGCGGCCCAGCAGGCGATGGACCTCGCCGGGCACAACGTCGCCAACGCCGGCACCGCGGGCTACACGCGCCAGCGCATCGAGCAGTCGTCCATCGGCGCCCCCGCCCCGATGGGGCTCGGCACCACGGGCGTGCAGGCCGGCCAGGGTGTCTCGGTCGACCGCATCGCCCGCCTCGGCAACGCCCTGCTCGACGCGTCGGTGCGCACGACGGCCTCCTCGGCCGGCTACACCGGCGCCCGGGCTGCGGCCTTCGACCGCATCGAGGCCAACCTCAAGGAGCCCGGCGCGTCCGGGCTGTCGGCGCAGCTGCAGGCGTTCTTCGCCGGGTGGCAGGACGTGGCCAACCGTCCCGGCGAGGCCGGCGCGACCAGCGCCCTGCTGCGCTCGGCCGGCCAGCTCGCGTCGACGCTCTCGGCGGGACGCACCGCCCTCGAGGCGCAGTGGAGCGACACGGCGGGCGACGCGCAGCAGATGGTCGCCTCGCTGAACGACGCCGCCACGCAGGTCGCCGCCCTCAACACCGACATCCGCTCGACGATCGCGCGCGGTGGCTCGGCGAACGAGATGATCGACGCGCGGGCCCGGCTCACCGAGACGATCGCGACCATCTCCGGGGCGAGCGTGCGCGACGAGCCCGACGGCACCGTGACCGTCTACCTCGGCGGCAACGCCCTCGTCCGCGGCGACCAGGCGCGCGCCGTGCAGCTCGACGGCGTCACGAGCATGTCGGCGGGCACCACCCCCCGTCTCTCCTGGACCGACCGCCCCGACCTCGAGGTCGGCCTCGACGGGGGCACGCTCGCCGGCACGCTCTCGGTGCTCGCCCCCGCGGACGCGAGCGGCGCCGGCGGCCCCATCGCCGAGGCGGCCGCCTCCTACGACGCGGTCGCGACGACCCTCGCGACCTCCGTCAACGCGGTGCACCGCACCGGGCAGACCTCGACGGGCGCGACCGGTCTCGACTTCTTCCGCCTCGACCCCACCCTGCCGGCCGCGCGCGCCCTCTCGGTCGTGCCGACCTCGGCGGCCGGCGTCGCGAACGCCGCGGCCGGCGCCGGGCCGCTCGACGGCTCGAACGCCGACGCCATCGCGCAGCTGGCCCGCCGCACCGACTCGGCCGGGGCCCGGTGGTCGGCCTTCGTGACATCGACCGGCAGCGCCAGCCGGTCTGCCACCCAGCAGGCCGGCATCGCCGAGACCTCGGCCTCCGGCGCGAAGTCGGCCCAGGCCTCCGGGGCCTCCGTCAGCCTCGACGAGGAGAGCGTGAGCCTCATCGCTTCCCAGCACGCCTACCAGGCGGCCGCCCGGGTGCTCTCGGCCATCGACGAGGCCCTCGACACGCTCATCAACCGCACCGGATCCGTAGGACGCTGATCATGCTTCGAGTCACCGACCAGACGATGTCCATGGCCGCCCAACGTGCCCTCGCCGCACGGCAGGCCCGCCTGGCCACGGCCCAGGAGGTCGCCACCTCCGGCGAGCGCATCACGCGCCCGTCCGACGACCCGACGGGAACGGGAGAGGCCATGCGGGTGCGCGCGGAGATCGCGGCGCAGAACCAGTACAAGCGCAACATCGACGACGGCACCGGTTGGCTCAACACCCTCGACGCGGCCCTCGACGGCGCCACGGGCCTGCTGCGCCAGGCCCGCGACACGGTGATCCAGGGCGCGAACGGCACGCTCAACCAGACCGCCCGCGACGCGCTCGCGACCGTCATCGACGGCGTGCGCAAGGACCTCCTCTCGGCCGCGAACACCCGCTACCTCGGCCGCAGCGTCTTCGCCGGCACGTCGGACGCGGAGGCCGCCTTCACCGACGGCACTCCCCCGACCTTCAACGGCTCGGGTGGCAGCGTCTCGCGACGGATCGGCCCCACCGACTCGGTCTCGGTCGACGCCGACGGGCAGGCGGCCTTCGGGTCCGGCGCCACGTCGGTCTTCTCCCTGCTCGACGACATCGCCGCCGACCTGCGCGCGGGCGTCGACCCGGCGCCACGGCTCGCCGCGCTCGACTCGGCCATGACCACGGTCGTCGCCACCCGCGCCGACGTGGGCACCCGGCTCGGCGTGCTCACCCGGGCGTCAGCCGCGAACACCACGGCGATCACCGCCCTCGACGCGCACCGCAGCGCGGTGGAGGACGTCGACCTCGGCAAGGCGGTCATGGACATGCAGCTCCAGCAGACCGCCTACCAGGCCGCCCTCGCCGTCACAGCCAAGGTCCTGCAGCCCAGCCTCACGGAGTTCCTGCGATGAGCACCCTCGTCTTCGAGCAGCCCCTGCCCGGCCTCGCGCCGCACACCGTCTACAACCTCGACCCGGTCGAGGGCGCCGACGGCGTCTTCAGCCTCCGGCCGACCGAGGCCCCCGACGTGCGCCTCTTCGTGCTCGACGCCTCGCTGTATGCGCCGTCCTACGCCCCCGACGTCGCCGACCACCGCGCCCAGATCGGTCTCGAGCGGGACGAGCCGGCTCGCACCCTCGTCGTCGCCACCCCCGGCGAGGCGGGCACGTCGGTCAACCTCGCCGCCCCGGTGCTCGTCAACGAGGCCGAGGGCCGAGCCGTCCAGGCGATCCTCGAGGACTGGCCGCTGCGGGCACCGCTCGGCGTCTGACCGCTCCTCCGGCGCGCGCCGGGTGGACGATGGGGGCATGACCGCACCGACGAACGCTCCGCGCGACCGGCTCGACCGACGCCCCCGCCTGCTCGTCTTCGACGTCAACGAGACGCTGTCGGACATGACCCACCTCGGCGACCGCTTCACCGAGGTCGGCGTGCCGCCCCACCTCGCCGCGTCGTGGTTCGCCGGGCTGCTGCGTGACGGCTTCGCCCTCACCGTGACCGGTGACAACCCCGCCTTCGCCGACGTGGCCCGGGCCTCGCTGCGGACCGTGCTGCACGGCAAGGCCAATGTCGAGGCGGCGACCGCGCACGTCATGGCAGGCTTCCTCGCCCTCCCGCTCCACGACGACGTCGTGGCGGGCGTGCGGGACCTCACCGCCCTCGGCATCCGGCTCGTCACGTTAAGCAACGGCTCGGCGTCGGTGGCGGAGGCGTTGCTCGAGCGCGGGGGCGTGGCCGACCGGTTCGAGCGGCTCCTCTCCGTCGAGGACGCGCCGGCGTGGAAGCCCGCGCGCGCCGCCTACGAGCACGCCCTGACGGCGTGCGGCGTCGCCACGGACGACGCCGCGCTCGTCGCGGTGCACCCGTGGGACGTGCACGGAGCCGAGGCCGCCGGGCTGGGCGGGGTCTGGCTGAACCGGACCGGGGCGCCCTACCCGGAGCCGTTCCGGGCGCCCGACCTCGTCATCTCCTCCCTGCCCGAGCTCGCGGCGCGGCTGGAGCGGCTGCCCGCGCCCTGACGCGGGCGGGGGCGTGGACCGACGGTCAACACGCGCGGCACACGCGCGGCATACGTGCGGGTGGACAGGCTGCGTGAGCGACGCGGCGTCGGTCGACGACGTCTAGCTGTACTCGGCCTGGACGTTGGTGACACGTAGGCGTTGACGATGAGGAGAACCTCCGGGTGAGGT